>NZ_CP041216.1:3945833-4255000 GCF_020511155.1 Shewanella glacialimarina
CACCAATCTCAAATCCCGTGGGCATACTGACACCATCTTCATCATCAATACCATCGCTGCTATCATCAGATAAAGGAGCTGGCGAACCATCTGCTTCATTATCATTCAATATCCCTAATGTTAATGACTCGATAATCCCGTGACGGGCGCCGTTATCTGCCATTAAGGTTCCATAACTTGCTGGGGCATCTCCAAAATCGACCGCATCACCCACTGGCACTTCAGCCAAAGCACAGCGCGCACCATCATTAGAGGTTGAAGACGGTCCATATGAGAACAATTCAGCTTGAGGCGAACTCTGCTCTACATTTAATTTGTACACATTACCTGTGCCATTATTGCTTAAGTATAAATTGCCTTGTGGGTCAAAAAATTGAGCGCCAAAAGTGAAATTTGTACTGCCAGTGATCACTAGCCCTAAATTTTCAGAGCCACCGGTGGTGGGGTCAATTTTAATTAATTGCCCCTCTTTACCATTGGTTACCGCATATAAAAAACCATTGGTTGGATGAAAGGCAAAATCAGTAATGTTAAAGCTCGCCTGTGAATTGCTGCCAGGGACTAACGTCATGGGATGGTTTTGGTCATCTAAATCGACCCGAAATAAACCCACATTTTTGCGATAACCGTACCAGGCGTTTTCTGCTAACGCCACGTCACCGACGAAGAAGTTACCCGCTGCGGCTGCGGCAGATGGCGCATCTTTGGCTAATGCTAATGGAATAACTTGGTAATCATTCCCAACTTGACCTAGGGTTTGATGCTCGTAATCCCAGCCATATAAATAATTGTCATTGAAGCTGAAACCTGTGCCATTGAGTGCACCATTAATACCCATATTATCCGACAGAGTGATATAACTACCTGTGCCCAAATCAACTCCGTAGGCGATGGGTTTAGAGGCAGGAGTTTGAATGATAAATGCTTCGTGGGGACAAGCTTGAAAAGGTTCACTTGCCTGCGCAGATTGGGCCAATGCTAACGTTAAAGCCCCTAAGGTAAATAATCCGGATAAGGGATGACGGGTTAACTGAGTTAATGTGACTAATTTCATATTGGTGATCTCATCTTTCACTGAACGTAATATACGTACTGCACATAAAATGCCAATATTCAAAGCATTGAAATATATAAGATTATATTTAATCATTATCGATTTATCATTTTGCAAAATGCGAATAAATTGCAAAAATAGACTTAATCCTCCCAATCGAAACGGTATGGGAATAGGTAATATCACCCTAAGGGTAATAGCTCGACACAGCCCGTTATCAGAAGCGCGAGAAGTCATTGGGGAGTATTATGGGGAGCATTATTGTGAGTGGAATGTGGGCTTAAATGAGAATAATAATCGGCAAAAATTTTCGATCAGATACAGAAAATAGGCTCACAGATATGCGAGCCTATTTTTATTCATAAGATTAAAGATGTTATGCTAAACATCATCACACAACCACTTCGCTTGCTTCGCGCATTACGCTATGGGCAAATTCCTGCGGCCCTTTGAGTATCGCTCGGCCAACCGCCGCTAAATCAAGCCACTGGTTTTCAATCGCCATATCAATATACTCAGCGGTTTCTATACCACCCACACCAATAATGCACGCCTGTAATCCCGCTTGCTTCAAGAAAGCGGCTTCTTCAACCAAGAAACCTTCACCGCGACGCTCTTTCGGGCGATTCCAACCACCAATACCAGATGATACATCTAATATCACCACGCCAGCATCAATGAAATATTCACAGGATTCGACAATTTGAGTCTGGGTAAGCCCTTGTGGATAAAGGTCTTGCCCTGGCACTCTGATCATAATTGATAACTGGGTATGCTGCTTAATTTGTTCGATAATCTCAACGATTAACCGTGCACGATTAAGCTGAGAACCACCATATTGATCATCGCGTTGATTGGTCAGTGGTGATAAAAACTGGTTCAGACCATAGCCATGGGCGCAATGTAGCTCAACAAAATCAAAGCCCGCCAATTCAACCCTTTTGGCTGCATCGACAAATTGCTTTTTCAATACAGCGATGTCGTTTAGCGTCATCATTTTAGGGGTAGGTAAAATACGATCATAGGCTGGAACCGTTATCCCTGATGGCCCCATTAAATCAGGGCACACATCAAGCTGCGCTTTACCGCCGCAATGGGTTAATTGTAGGCCAGCTTTGGCGTCTGTTTGATGAATAGCCTTAGCAATAGCTTTAATTCCATCAATACAATCATCATCATGTACGCCCAACTGATTAGGCTCACTGCGACCTGAAAACGCTACAAAGCTATATTCAACCATCACTAATGCCGCTTGAGATTGTGCTAGATTGGCATAATGGCGCAGTGTTTTATCTGTTACCTTGCCATCAAGGGTTGAAGTTTGCGAGGCCATAGGCGCCACCACTAAGCGGTTCTTCAATATATGGTGAGCTATCGGTAAAGCAGAAAAGCGGTTCATATTTAGAATTTCGTTTTGATTGATTTTTGGTATTGTATCTAGCGAGGGGTCAACTTTCGAGGTGAATTTGACCTCTGTGGGAAGTGTGGCGGGTAAGCACTTTTTGTAATGGTTTAAAGCAACCTAAAATAAACGGATGTATGAGTGTGAATAAATTATTTAACCCTCTAATAAACCGCAGTAAAATATTCACGCACCCTAGATTTGGGAAACGATCAAATGGCTAATAGCGTTACCAAACTAAGACAGTATTTTAGTAAACAAGTCGCGCCATTTGGCTTGCACTCGATCCCACTGTTCAATAGACCATAATTGAACCTGAGCCTCTTTATCTAAGCCATTTTTATCTGAGCAAGCTTTATCTAAGTATGGTTGTTGCAGTTCTGCTGCCATGTTTTTCCCTAGAACATCCATCGAAGACACTTGAGCCGCATGCCAATCAGCAATAAACGCTTCAATCGCTTGAGTTATTAATGCCACTGAAACCTCCTTTATCGGGGTAACATATGCATCAGGCCAGCGCGCTGTCATCTCAGTCAATTGGTCGCCCAAACCATCGACCTCGGTAGATATTATCCACTTTTGCATGGCTAACGCTTCAATAAACACCAGTCCAAAGGGTTCCCATCGCGAAGGAATAATTACTGCATCACAGGCCATTAAAAAATCGGCGACATTATCAACCCTGCCAATTATTTCAACATGGGCTAAAGGCGCGGCTAATTTAGTTAATGCAGTTAATTGTGGCCCTTCTCCTGCAAGTTTGAGCTGGCATTGGCTTGTGGCAATATTTGCCATGGCCTGCAGTAATAAATCAAAGCCTTTTTGCTGATGAAACCGCCCATAAGCAGCAATTACTGGTATTTTATGAGTTGCGCTAACAGTATGCGTGTTTGTGGTCACAAACTGGCTTAAATCACGCCCCTGCCCCACAAGTTCAATCGCACTTGTTGTAACAAGATTATTTGTAATCATCCATTGACGTTGAGACGGTGAGATTGCAATAACGTAATCCATTAAAGCATAAGTCATTTTCAGCATACGATAGAAACGGCTGACTGAGGGGATTTGTGACACCACAAAGTGCTGACAATAATGGTGCTCTTGTAACACAAATGGCGTGCGTGGAAACTGCAGCTTTAGCCAAACTAACCCAATAAGTTTACGCCAGCTAGAGGCACCATGAAAGCAGATAATGTCGGCAGAGGTGGATATTCGACTTAGGCGGGTCAAATCGACATAGCGGATCTCAAAGTCATAGTCTTGAGCTAATGACGAATCACAAAGTGCTTGCAAGGCGAAATTGACTCCACCCATGCTGTTATCATCAACACAATGCAAAATTTTTGGCCGCATTTAACCCCTATTAAGGCGAGTAAGAAGTACTTAAATTGTTGCACAACTAACTATAAAAGCAAAATGGGCCAGTAAATACCGGCCCATTTGAGGTTTAACATTTAACAACAAAATTACTTTTTATCGTCTTTCAAACCAATCGTGTCCATCCAGTACTCAAAGTTCACTAAGTTACCGGGTAATACAATACGAGTGTCTGTTTTGGTTAGCCCATCTAACTGCTTCATATACTGCTCGCCTAACTGCATGCGTAATGCACTTTGGCCGCCTTCAGAAGAAATCACTTGTGCCAGACGCTCAATCGACTCAGACGTCGCTTTAGCTAAGGTTAAAATTTCTTGGGCTTTACCTTCAGCTTCGTTGATTCGGCGCTGCATTTCGCCTTCTGAACGGTTAATGGTTTCCGCCATCACACCCTCAGAGCGGTTAATTTTACTTTGCTTGTCACCTTCACTTTTTGCCAATAATGCACGGCGTTCACGCTCAGCGTTCACTTGCATTTCCATGGCATTTTTAACGGTTTCAGGTGGGGTAATGTTTTTAATTTCATATCGATGTACGCGTATGCCCCAAATCGCGCCAGCTTCATCTAATACTTGAACCACTTTGGCGGAAATTAGGTCGCGCTCTTCAAAAGTACGGTCTAAATCTAAAGTACCAATCACTGAACGTGTAGTGGTTTGCGCTAATTGAATGGCTGCATAACGGTAGTCGGTAATACCGTAACTGGCTTTAACAGGGTCAGTCACCGAAATATAAATTACCCCGTCAACTTCGACATTGACTTCATCGCTGGAAAAACATTCCTGCGGCGGCACGTCAATAGTTTCTTCTTTCAAGTCATGTATATAAGCTACTTTATCAACAAACGGCAGTAGCGCATGAAAACCGGCATCTAAGGTGCAGTGATATTTACCTAAACGCTCCACAATACAAGCAGACTTTGTTGGGACTAAGCGAATAGATTGGAATAACTTCATCACGAAGATAGCAAAAATAATACCCCAAATACCCATTACAACAATATCGGTATCAATTCCATTTAAGATCATTAGCGTGCTCCTTTTGCTGCTGACTTGGCATTCTGTGATGGTGAACCTGAAACCGCATGGGTAACTTGTTCCATACCTTCAAAAAAGCCTTCCAACTTTGCCATTTCGGCTGGCACCACTGACACTTGAGCTTCAGACAGAATCTTACCCACCTGACCAATAAACTGCTCTTTCAGTAACATATTCATTGCATCGTTACCGCCATTAACGGTTAACGCTTTACAAATCATTTCCATACCATCGGCTTTTGCATTGGCAATAATGGAGATTTCTTGACCTGTACCAATCGCTTCGTTAATTCGTTTTTGCTTTTGCCCTTCAGATAAGTTAATCGCTTCTTGACGCTCACCCTGTGACATATTAATCATCGCCGCTTTTTCAGCATTGGCTAAGGTAATTTCAGCACGTTTGCGGCGTTCCGCTTCCATTTGCTTTTCAAGCGTATGGATCACATGCTGAGAAGGAGTAATATTTTTAATTTCATAACGCAATACTTTAATGCCCCAGGGATCAGATGCCTTATCGATTTCACGCACAATTGATTCATTTAGGCTGTCACGCTCGGAAAACGTTTGTGATAAGGTCAATTTACCAATTTCAGAACGCATAGTGGTTTGAGCAAGGTTTACAGCCGCTTTTCGATAATTCTCAATACCGTAACTGGCCAGCTTACCGTCCATGACTTTTAAGTAAACTAAACCATCGACTTCTAACTGGGTATTATCTTTTGAAATACAACTTTGCGGAGGGACATCAAGTACTTCCTCGCGGGTATCGTGTCGGTAAGCAACACGGTCAACAAAAGGGACTAAAAAATGAAAGCCTGGCGGCAGTACAGTGCGGAACTTACCTAATCGCTCAATCACATGAACTTCGCGCATAGGCACTATCAACATCAGCTTAAATAAAATAAACATGATGAATAAAAATATTATGGTAAACATGAACATACTCTCTTCCTTTTGATACTACATTAATGACGTTTGGCTATTTGAGTGGATGTGTTACTCCACAAAAGGTTCAACCACTAATGCAATGTTATCCCGACATATGATTCTAACTTTCGTGCCCGATTGTATCTCAGTACCATCACCGAGTGCAGTCCAATCTGAGCCTAAACAACTCACACGCCCAGTTTGTTGACCCGGGCCAATCGGTTCCTTAACGATGGCAACCTGATTGTACAAATCTAATTCTTCATCTGTATTATCAACATGTGAGTCCCCACCCACTAGTTTTTGGGTCACATGACGGAAACTGAGTAACATTACCATTGAGGCAATAAACCATAGGGTTAAACTTTGGCTTATGCCTTCGATAATACCCACAGCGAGTGCCAAAGCAACCAACAAACATGATGTGCCGAGCAATATTACTATCCCGCCTGGAATAATAATTTCCGCTAACATCAACACTATGCCCAATATTACCCATATTGAAATTGGGTCACTAAAAGTCATATTCACTCCTTATTCTAGAGTATTCGTCATTAGACTATATCAACTCTTTTACCTTATAGCGACATATTATGTCAGGCAAATAATACTTCACCTTCTAGTCTGTAGTTAAACGGTATCCTTCGATGCTAATTTATTTATACTCAGGTAACATATTGCGGTAACCCTATAAAACTAAACGTACAATCGGTAATTTTTTTGTATTTGTTCTGATAGCAAAATAAATGAAGGTATTTCAATGAATAAAAACTGGCTCGCTTTAGCCCTTCTCGCCGCTCAACCAGCTATTGCTGATGACATGGTGCAATGGTGGGATTTTAGTGCCACGGCACTTTATGGTGACAACTACGATTTAGCACCATCAGAGACCCAAACAACTATCACAGTTGAAACTGCGGGCGCATGGAAATATGGCGATTGGTTTGCCTTCCAAGATTTTACCCATTTTAATGATTCTAATGGGCAACAAAGAACAAACTATGGTGAAATATCTCCCCGTTTTAGCTATGGAAAAATTTCTGGAAATGAAATTAATCTTGGCCCAATCAAAGATGTTTCGTTGGCACTGACATTAGAAGAAGGCAGAGGTCCTGTAAGCAGTTTGCTTTACGGCGTAGGACTTGACTTTGATATCCCTTATTTTAGCTATTTTCAACTTAACACCTACCGTCGTAATGCGATAAGTAGCGGTAATAACAGCGATGGCTGGCAATTAACCCCTGCGTTTAGAGTTGATTTCCCTGTAGGCAATTCCAATATCGTATTAGATGGTTTTATTGATTGGATTTTTGTAGCCGACAACGGTGGTTATCAAGAGAATCTGCACTTCAACCCACAAATCAAATATGATTTAGGGTCAATTTTATTCGGTCAACATAAAAAGAATAAACTCTTAGTCGGTTTTGAATACGACTACTGGCAAAATAAATACGGCGTAGAAGGGATTGATCAAAATACCTATTCTGCTATTGCTAAATATCACTTCTAACTCAAATTTTAGTCAAATTTCAAAATAGCTTAGTTGCAGTGTTTGTATAGGGCTAAAAGACAAAGGGCACCCTAGGGTGCCCTTTTACATATCAATCACTGTCTTAAAGATAAAATCGGTACTAGAGTAACTTTTTCGCTGCAGCAACAACAATAGATACAGCAACACCTTCGGTTTTCTTCATGCTAGCCTCATCAGGGATCTCTTGCTGAGTGCGGTTTACAATCACACCCGCAACGCAGGCTGCACGCCAACCTTGAGTCGCACACATGGTAAATAAAGTTGCTGATTCCATTTCATAGTTCAGCACACCCATAGACTGCCACTCTTTCATTGAACCGACAAAACGTTGAGTGATGCGGCCAGATACCGTGTCATAACGCTCTTGTCCTGGATAGAAAGTATCAGAAGATGCTGTAATGCCCACATGCGGTTCAACACCTGCATCACGACAGGCGGCAACCATTGCAGTGGTACAGTCAAAGTTTGCTGCTGCTGGGAACTCAAGTGGCGCAAAATGTAAGCTTGCACCATCTAGGCGTACTGACGCTTGCGTCACAATCACATCTCCAACATTCACATGTGGTTGAATGGCGCCAGTAGTGCCTACACGTAAGAATGTCGTGACACCTAACTGAGCTAATTCTTCTACCGCGATAGAGGTTGAAGGGCCACCAATACCGGTTGAACAAACAACGACAGGTTTACCATCGATATAGGCTAAATAACTGGTGTATTCACGATGGCTGGCAAGAAACGTCGCATTATCCATTAATTCAGCAATACGCTTCACGCGTTCTGGATCACCTGGCACGATTGCTAATGTAGCGCCATCTAACATTTTTTTGGTCAAACCTAAGTGGAATACGTCAGACATGCTGAACCCCTATATTATTTTAAAAATGAAACGCTGTGTTTCATAAACTGTATCCTAGTATTGTCTCAGAAAAGGTTAACTGGATCACATTATTATTTATCACTGATATAATTTGTCGTTAAACGGTGGAAAATGAACTCGCTAAAAAGCTGGGTAATTAACTGATAACGGCTCATTAAATCAACATGCCATAATGAAAATTAACATTTAATACTTCCAAAACACGTTAATTTGATTTACATCAAACTTTTACTTTAAAGATAAGAGTAGGTTTGAGGTAGAGCAAAAAATAATTATCTATCCTACAGGAGTTTATCTATGTTCCCAGAATACCGTGACTTAATTACCAAACTTAAAACATCTGATGCGCATTTTTTAAGAAAATTTGACGAACACAACCAGTTAGATGAAGAGATAAAGCAATTAGAAACACACAATAGCAGTGATAGTACGCCAGAAGTAAAAGTGCTAAAGGCGAAGAAACTGCATCTTAAAGAAGAGATTTTTGAAATTCTGAAAAAACACGAAATGGCTTAACGAAAGAATATACTTCGTTTTAAGCTAAAAAAAAGGACGCCTAGGCGTCCTTTGTTGAATCTATATTCTTTATTATAGATAGTAATCTTTAAGCGGTGGGAAACCGTTAAAAGAGACAGCTGAATACGTTGTAGTGTAAGCCCCTGCAGTTAACCAATACATGCGATCGCCAATAGCTAAATCAACAGGTAAACCATAGCTGTAATGCTCATACATGATATCAGCACTGTCACAAGTTGGTCCGGCAATAACACACTTATCTAACTTGCCTGTGCGGTCAGTATAGATAGGAAATTTAATCGCTTCGTCAGTTGTTTCAATCAAACCTGAAAATTTACCCACATCGGTAAATACCCAACGCTCAAGTGCCGTATTTGATTTTCGCGAAATTAACACGATCTCAGAAACCAATACACCCGCATTAGACAATAGTGAACGACCAGGCTCAAGAATAATTTCAGGTAAATCATCCCCAAAATCTTCATGCAAGAAATGCTTAATTTGCTGAGCATATGTCGCTAGCTCGTTGGTTTTGTCTACATAGTTTGCAGGAAAACCACCGCCTAAGTTAATCATTTTAAGCACAATGCCGTGCTCTTCACGTAAACGATCGTAAATACTTTTCACTTTACCAATTGCAGAATCCCATGCGCCGATATCGCGCTGCTGAGAACCGACATGGAAAGAAATACCGTGTGGCTGTAGGCCTAACTCTTTTGCTAATACCAATAAGTCATAAGCCATTTCATTCTGGCAACCAAACTTACGTGATAAAGGCCAATCAGCAGTATGAGTGCCTTCGGTAAGAATACGAACATACACTTTTGCGCCGGGTGCTTCTTCAGCGATCATGCGTAAGTCTGCTTCTGAATCAGAAGCAAACATACGAACACCTTGCTCATAAAAAGAGCGCACATCAACACGCTTCTTAATGGTGTTACCGTAGCTGATACGGTCAGGGCTAACACCAATTGATGTCACCATTTCTAATTCATAAATAGAGGCAATATCGAAGCTAGAACCTTTGTCACGCAATAAGGTTAAAATTTCTTTTGCAGGGTTAGCCTTCACCGCATAATACACTTTAGCAAAAGGGAAACTTTCCACCATGTCATCGAATTGTTTAGCAACGATCTGAGTATCAATGACGACAAATGGTGTCGGCTTGTCTTTCGCGAATTCTTGAATACGGGCGAAAGTATCTTTTTCATAATAATCAGCGATATCAATAGATTGAAATTGGCTCATTAGGCCGGTGCCTCCTCATAGTTGGGCAATAATACTGGGCAATGCTTTAACAATAAATACGTGCTTTTGACAACATGGTAAAACAGGCGAAGTAAACGCTATTTTAAGTTGCGACGCAATGAATTTTTATGCGTTGTAGGCAATTTTTTATTCCAATAGTCAGCGGCTCTATTTGTCATTTCCGCTGCGGAATTTTCCATATCACATACAATTTCAATTAAAACATGCCAGTTGCTGTCTCTATTCAACCAAAGATTGGTGAAAATAACAAATGGTTAACCTAAATTAATATTTTCAAGGTGTCATTACCATTGAACAATGAGTGATTGGACATCCTGCGCATACGCAATTGATGTAATCTTTAGTTGATTGATTTTTATGATAGTTGCCTGACTTTTTTCGGCAGGAAAGGCTGCTGTAATGTCACCTTCTCTATCAAGCCCTAACATAAATGAATAATCTTGCATTTTTGGTACGGCAATAAATTTCGCAATAAGTGAAGGCATACCACTGATATCAGCAACATAAACTAAATTTTCAGGACGTTTATCAGCCGGTGTTTGTTCAAATGCGGCTTGGATAACTGCCCCGCCATCCATATCACGACTAAATAATAAGACCTGTGTTTGTGAAGTCACATTAAGTGGCTTATCAAACTGGTTGTGTAAACTCATTTCTGTCAGCGTATCGCCCACTTTTAGTGTCAGCTTATCCGCAATTGTGGAAGTAGATAAAAATAACATCGGTAATATAAAACTTGCCATTAACAACTGATTTCGCATTTGCCACCTCTAAGCTAAAAATAAGTTTAGTCACACTACCAAGATAATATGACTAATATCTTAATGAAGATGATTTTTTATAAAGTGAATGAACTTGTTATGATACGGTTCACAAAAATACCTTTATGACTTGCCAAAATAGGGATATCAGATGGACCAACCAAACTTAGACTTGGAACTTGCCCAACTTCAAAATGCTTACAGCCTTATCACTGAATTTTTAGTTCAATATAGCTTTCAGCTTGTTGGGGCTTTACTGATATTTTTAACCGGATTATGGGTTGCTAGTAAAGTCGCTAACCTTGTCACTAGGCTATTTGAAAAGCATGAAATAGACATTACCCTGAGTAATTTCACTTCAAACTTGGTTCGCATCATTATCATAGTCATGGTTGCGGTCATCTGCTTAGGTAAACTGGGAATTAGTGTCACACCAATGGTTGCCGCTATTGGTGCAGCATCCTTAGGGGCAGGACTTGCTTTACAAGGCATGTTATCAAACTATGCAGCAGGGGTGACTATCATAGTGACTCGCCCTTTTGTGGTCGGTAACACCATTGAAGTGAGTGGCGTTAATGGTGTAGTCAGTTTGATCAAACTGGGACAAACAATATTAACCAACGAAGAAGGTGAACAAATCAGTATCCCTAATAAACTCATTATAGGCGAAATACTGCATAACTCATTTGAATACAAGTTAGTTGAAAATACCCTCAACATTGATTATCAAGCTGATACCGCGGCGATAATTACAATAATTGAACAGGCTATTTCTCAGTCAGACAATGTCAATAAAGACCAAAAAATCTTGGTTGGCATCAACGGTTTTAATAGCATAGGTATTGAATTAGGTATGCGGTACTGGGTGCCAACAGAACATTATTTTCAAGCTAAGTATCAAACCAATCAACAAGTGATGCTGGCATTAAAACAAGCCCGCATAACTATTCCTTGCCCAGTGCGCGAAATTCAAATTCAACATTAACCCTAAACAGGGTTAGTTTTTAATATATTAGGCCGACATTATGTCGTCCTTTTTGTTTTCTACCCGCAAAAAGACTTAAATTAACGACAAAAAGTAAACTAGACTTGACATTACTCAGTTGCCACTCCATATTTAAGTAAAGCTTACTTGACATTAAAGCAGGCTAACTTAAAAAGGATACCGAAATGAAAGCACTCGATTCTACTAATACAGATTGGAAACAGCGTAACCAGATTAACACCAAACGACTCGCTAAATGGACGGCAGCATGGGTACTGTCTTTAGCATTAGCCACTTTTGGCGCTCAGTTTATTTGGCAACAAAACCAATGGATGACAGCTACCGCAATAGGTCTTAACTTTCTTATTGGAATAGGGATGATAATAGCTAATAAGCAACATTTAGCCGACTTAGATGAACTTCAGCAAAAGATTCAACTCAATGCTATGGGCTTAAGTTTAGGTATGGGACTTATCATAGGGATCAGCTACTCAACCTTAGATACAACAGGCCTAATTCAAGCTCATGCAGAAATATCCCATCTTGTTATTGTGATGAGTCTGACTTATCTAATGGGCATAATAATGGGAAACAGGAAGTACCAATGAATAATCGCTTGAAAGTATTACGTGCCGAGCGGGACTTAACTCAAGCTCAGTTAGCTGACTTGTTGAATGTATCGCGGCAAACCATTAATGCGATTGAAAAAGGTAAGTTTGATCCTAGCTTACCATTGGCATTCAAAGCCGCGCGCCTATTTGGCTTAACCATAGAAGATATTTTTATTGATGAACCAAGCTAATGACTCCCTAGCTTGGGTTCATCAAAGGTATTTATGCATAAATAGACTGTGGGGATCTAATGGGTAATCGGCAAATTTTTCGCCTACCTTAAATCCAAAACCTGCGTACAATTGTCTGGCGGGTTTAAAAAATGCCATTGTGCCGGTTTCTAAACTGAGTTGTTGATATCCGTTAATTTTTGCAACATCTAACATATGTTGCAATAATTTTGCAGCAACGCCTTTACGTCTATGGGCATTGGCTACTCGCATTGATTTAATCTCTGCATGTGATGCACTGAGTCGTTTTATTGCACCACATCCTGCAAGTTGCCCATTGTCCCAAATAGTCCAAAAGGTAATATTAGGCTGGCGCAGTTTTGATAAATCTAAAGCATGAACCGACTCTGCTGGAGAGGTTGCGTACATATCCTGTAAATGCTCATTTAATAGTGCGGCTATTTCTATACCAGATAAATCATCAATCCGAATATCCATACCAATAGTACTTCCTTTTATCTAATATTGAGAGCAATAGGCTTACAAGCCTCTTTGCCATTCTTGTCTCAATGGCACCATACCTTGTAATGCTTGCGTGACTTGTTGGACTAGTTGAGGTTTGTCTTTACCTAACACTCCTTTAAGCACCAGATAATTTGATGCGTGATCAGATCTAAAAATGGTTTTAGTTAACTCAAGGTGAGTCAGCAAAGTATGCATTTCAGCCAATAATCCCTGTTGGTTAGGTAACTCAAATTTACCATCAAATGCCGCATCCATACGCTCAGTACCTAATGGTAAAGTGACCACTAAAGTAGACAGGTAATCAGGTTGAGTTTCATTCATTAACTTAGCTGAGGCTATGGCATGTTGCTTGGATAATTTAACCCCACCCAGCCCCATTAAAATCATTACTGATGATTTCATTCCAGCTTGCTTGATTTTATGAAGGGCTTCAACTGAAGACTGATAATCTTCACCCTTTTGAATACGGGTCAGCACTTCATCATCGCCACTTTCACAGCCGACATAAAGTAAAGATAATCCCATTTGACGCAGCTCAGCTAACTGTTCAACCGTTTTATTTTTCAAATTACGCGGCAAACAGTAACTGCTAATACGAGTCACAGAGGGGAGATGGGTATTAATTAACTCACACATGGCTTTCAAGCGATTAAATGGCAGGCTCATCGCATCACCATCAGCCAAAAACACCCGACTTATTGGATAACCAGATTCAGCGGCGAGTAAAATGTCTTGTTCTATTTTATCTAATTTCTGCGCCCGAAACTGCTTTTGCGGTTGAGTATACATGTTTGATGTATCACCCCTACCAATATACTTTTTTGTTAAAAATAATTACACACCTAAAATACATCAATTAATCACACTCTATTACACTTGGTTTATGGCATAAAACATAATTTGTCATAAAAAAGCACTATCCATGAATAAATTTTTTGTTATATTAGCTTAATCAACATTTTAGTTGACTATTTTTCTCTCACAAAGGAGTGTGAATGAGTTACATGATGATGGATCAGACCGCGCTTGATATCGGTGATCGCCGAAGTGCCCCCTTAGCTAATAGTGAATGTTGGGAGCTTACAACTGCTGAGCAAAAACTCGCACTATACGACTTACATCGTTTCGGGTATCGCTTACTGTTTGTCCGGCACACATTAAAAGGTCCAGTGGCTGTAATATCACAACAAAATGACATTGCTGCAATATACCAAGATGGTGAGGTCGACTTACGCCCCAACATCGTTTTACGTAAATCCCACTAATTTATTTTAAAAAGAGTGGCCTGCCACTCTTTTATTTGTAATCTATTACGCAATAACCTGATTAAATACTTCAACATGGTGCGATTCGACTAACTCAGGCATTACTTTATGAAAATAATACTGAATAGCCTCTTTTTCGCAATGTTGGTCAAATGCTGCCCGGTCGACAAACTTTTCCACAAAAGCCACTTTATTGTCATCATCTAAGCTAATGTTTAATTCATAGCGAATACAACCTAGCTCTTTACGCGTGTCAGGAATTAATGCAGCCAACGCCGCCACTAGTGCATCTCGCTTACCTGTTTTGGCGACAAATTGTGCTACACATACTAACTGGGTGTTATTGATTACATAATCAGACATTAAATTTTCCTTTAAAATTGGTAAAGCATATCAATATGGGGGATTCCATCTTCTAAATAAACCTCGGAATGGCTAATAAAACCAAGGCGCTGATAAAATTTTTGTAGATGTTCCTGTGCGCCAATTTGCACCCCAGCATTGGGCCAATACGCCAATACTTTTGGTAATGCCTGTTGCATTAATGACTCTGCTAAGCCCTGGCCGCGGTGGCTAGATGCAACAACAACCCGTCCAATACTGGCTTGCGGGTAACTTAATCCTGGAGGCAAAATACGGCAATAAGCCACTAAATGCCCGTCTCTGTCCTGTATAACCATGTGCTGAGTTTGTGGATGTCGATCTTTTTCATCCAATTCAGGATAGGGGCAATTTTGCTCAACGACAAACACATCAACTCGCAGTTTCAGTATTTCGTAGAGCTCATCTCGGGTTAATTGTTCGAATCTCAGGCTACGTGAAATCACTATAAATTCCTTTTCCTCTGTTTAATTTGACCATATTGTAGCATTACTTAACACGCTAATATCTCAAGTGCCAACACGGCATTTTATATGCCAAAGTGATAGCACAAATAACGCTAATCCTAGATTAAAATATTATATATTAGCCCTAGATGAAACCAAACGAATTAGTGCTACGCTACTTTTACCAACTAGGTTAAGCACAAAAACAGCGTAACCGTTAATAAATTAATTCTTCATTATCTATCCTACTTTTTTTGGAGCACAACATGAGTAAAGAACGCAATAATTCTAAAGAATCCAAAAAGCAGCCGTTACTGTCATTAAAAGAAAAACGTGCAGTTAAGCAATCAAAAAACGCACCTTCATCAGGTATCGTTTCTAAAGCTAAATAAAATTTATTTTTAAGTGATAACCATA
This sequence comes from Shewanella glacialimarina, assembly GCF_020511155.1. Classification (NCBI taxonomy): domain Bacteria; kingdom Pseudomonadati; phylum Pseudomonadota; class Gammaproteobacteria; order Alteromonadales; family Shewanellaceae; genus Shewanella; species Shewanella glacialimarina. The sequence continues at coordinate 3,961,384 of NZ_CP041216.1, forward strand.
AGAAATACCGAGCATAGCTCGGTATTTTTGTTTAGGTATTTTAAAACCACTTCTAACACTCATACGCAGCTTAAAAATAATCCCAGCTAAATATCTATCAAGAAAGCTGTGCCGTAAAATACCCCCAACATAAAACGCCTCTGAACACTGCACATGTTACTTTGCGTAATAGCATTCTCTGCGCCAATATATACTATTAATATATTACATAATTACGCTCATAATAATGACTATAGCAATGAATAACTGGCGTACTGGGCACACAATTGAAGCGCTATGTAGCACCTGAAATTGAGGTTAAATATGTAATGTCACTCTGTGCCAAGAAAAGGAATTCAATGAAGTTAATCGCACCCCAACTCTACATAGCCTTAACCCTGTGCATAGTTAGCAGCCAACCTGCGACTGCATTTGGTAGATTAGGTCATCAAATTATCGTTCATATAGCCGAAGACAATTTAACTGATCACGCGGCTAAAAATATCCGTCAATTGACTCAGGGGAAATCCTTAGCACAAATATCGACTTGGGCAGATGAAATACGATCCAGCACTCACTGGCGACATAGTGCCTCTTGGCATTATATATCCATTGACGACAATGAAAGTTGGAGCAATGTTAAACGTAATCCAAACGGTGATATTTTACGCAGTCTAGAAGGTTTTGAAAAAGTACTCTCTGACTCGAACACAACACCTAAGAAGCAATGGCAAGCGCTCGCCTTTTATGTCCATTTTGTCGGTGACCTTCACCAACCTTTGCATGTAGGATATCGTCATGATCAGGGTGGTAACGGCGTGAAATTGAAATGGTTTGGTAAAGACAGCAATTTACATTCGGTATGGGACAGTAGACTGTTAGCCCACCAGCAACTCAACGCTAATGAATATACGCGCTTGTTGAGTCATATTACCCCAGAACAAAAGCATGACTGGACGGGAAAAAGCTACTATCAATGGGCTGATGAGTCTAAAGACTTACGGACCAATGTTTATCGATTAGAGGTCAATTCAGCCGCAAAATACGAGTTAGGGACAGATTATGAAACCACAAATTTACCTCTAATTGAACTAAGATTACAGCAGGCAGGTATTCGCTTAGCCGAAAAATTAAATCAGATATTTACTCAATAAATTTCTAACATAAAAATGGGAGCCTAATTCGGCTCCCATTTCATTCCACTAGTTGATTATTTCAATTTGCTATATGCGGTAGCAAAGATAACTCAGTGTCTGCAGCTTAAATTCAAACTTAATAATAAATATTAGCGTTTGAAATTGTGGAACTTCTCGATACCAAATGATTTACCTTCAGCATGACAGGTTGCACAAGATTCACCTGTTGGTTGAGTAAACCAGGTACCATCATTACCGTTACCTTTTTCTGCACTAGTTTCACCACCATTCTGTTCCATATGGTTAAGCGCTTGTGTATCGCTGTGACAGGCAAAACAGTTAGCCGTGATTGGGCTAGCCATTTTAGTTTGGTCGCCATTATTAAATGCTTTAGCACGAATGTATTGATTAGGAATTTCATTTAAATCAACACCATCAGCGTGGCAAGACACACAGTTGTCTGCATTCAAACTGTCGGCAGAGTTAGCTATATTGTTACCATCAGCATCTTTTTTAGCGCCGGAAAGTGCATTACCAATACCCCAGTGCATACTGTGTACCATAGGTCCAAATCCTGGAGCTGAGTTTTTGGCACTTCGGTCTTGGCCATTGTTATGACATGCTACGCAGTCATCGCCACCATCGTTATAAGCACCATTTTTATGATAGTTGGTTTCGCTGTTATGACAGGTGGTACAACTATCATTTGTCACCGCTAAACGACGTTCGTATTTAACAACGGCTCCACTCACTTGATCAGTCGCATCAGAATAAGCAGTAAACGACACTGACTCTTTACCATCATCATCACTCCAACCAGCATAGCTTAATGAGATGCGAGCTGACGCCATAATATCAGCGGCTTCAAAACCTGCTGATGGCGATGGGAAACAATGTGTACGCGTGCCATCGGCATTGTCAGTTTTAATTTCATTACTACCATGACCTGCAAAACGCCCCACTATTGAATGGTTGTAATAGCCGTGTAAATAAGCACCTGCATATACTATTGGCGTATCTGGGTGATGACTGGTTAAATCATGACTATAGTTATCACCTATATTTACAGGTGTTTTAGTATCACCATCTAGCTTAAACAATGACATCGTAGTACACCAAACACCATTGTCGTTTTTAAATGGTACTGTTGTTTCTGCAGAGTAACCATCGCGCATTACTTGTAAATTAGCCAAGCCACTTTTTTGAGCATGGAAATCGCGGGCATCAAAGTCAGTACTTGATGCGTTCAAAGCTTGAGCCTTCATTACAATTTCATTGTTTGCTTGGCTAACACTATGGCAATCACTACAACCATTTCCGGCAAGATTAGTGTTAATTACAGGTTCAGCATGACAGGTGTAACAATTAACAGGGGTAAAATCTTTTTCAAATTTTTGGTGATTAATATGCCCAAGTTTTTGCATACTATTTTTAGCATAACCTCCGGTGTTTAATGACGCTCCATCAGGGGCAATATCACGCGGTACATTGTTGTGACACACCATACAGCCGCCAACAAAATCCACTTCACCGTCAGTATTTAACGCAACATAACCGCTATGACGAATATTAGACGTCGCATAATCTACGTGACATGAATAACATGTTTCAGTCGTCGATGTGTGCAGATTTTCAGGCTTATCAATAATGATATAAGGTGATTTAGCAATATCGCCACCACCAACTTGTAAGCGAATTAAGCCGTCCGTGTCAGCTTTTACCGCTGCCATAGGCGCTACAAACTGATAATTACCATTATCTAATAACGTTAATGAAGCTCCTTCTGTAGGAGAACTACCACCCACGGTTGCATTACCACCCACACTACCATCACGGCTACGTTGAACCCCTTTATCAGTCATAGCAGCAAGGTATACTGACGCATCAGTTAACCCTGAAATCGAAAGACCATCCTGGTTAGTAATACCAAATTCAATAGTCACTTTTCCTTCTTCAACCATGTGATTAATCATTTCAACATTGGTCACTGTAGAAGTCGTCACTACTGGTGGCACAGCCGGAGTACCTGGTGTGCCTGGTATGCCCGGAGTTCCGGGTGCTCCAGGAGCTCCGGGGGCACCATCTTCACCGTCGCTACCACAAGCGGTAGCTCCCATTGCTATTGCTATAAGCAAGGCAATTTTACATAATTTGATTGTTTTCATCATCACTCCGGTTTCATTATTATTAAGAGTACTACTTATGAGGTACTTCAATAATGACTATAGAGTGAACGATAAATGTACGATGAGAGACGACTCACAATTTAGTTGGTGAAGTAAGTCTGATATAGGTAGTTAATTTAATAAATAAGATGTAGATCATGTTAATTAACTGCTGCAAAAGTTAATACCATGTTTGTCACTTGGCTAGGAAGGCAAAATTAAGGGTAAAAAAACAAAAACCTTAGACTATGTCAAAGTAATAATTGGCTGATAACGTCGCTTTAAATACGCTACCAGCCCACTATATTAATAAAATATCTTGCAACAAACAGGCGGTCACGCCGACAGATTCTTGAAATACCGCTTCTTAACTCAGTAAATAGCAAGTGAGATTAGAACGAACGTGTCGATGTTAGCTTAATAGCCGCTTAATTTAACTTACCTGAACTCATTTAACTTGCCTTAACTTAAGAGCAACAGCTTTGATCTTTTTGTTTTTTAGGCAGCTTATCCCATAGTACTTTTGCCATTAAAATGGCTAACACAATGCCCGATATTGCCACAACACCTTGTGGTAATAACTGATGTTCTGGTCCAATTTGCGGTATCACCTCAAATCCAAAGGTCGCCACTAAGTAATTCACAACCATGCCAGAAATTAACGCCACGCCGATGACTCCACCAAGATAACCTAGCAATGCACGCTTGCCTAACTCCTTACTGACCACACCTAATGTGGCAATATTAGTAGCAGGTCCTGCCATCATAAACACCAGCACTGCACCCGGCGACACCCCTGCTAATAACAGGCCCGCAGCTATTGGCGTTGAAGCGGTTGCACATATGTACATAGGCACAGACACCAGCACCATCACTAACATAGCTAGAATACCATCACCCCATTTTGCCAAAAAATCACCGGGTACATAGGTTTGTACTAAAGCGGCAAAGAACAAACCCACCAATAACCATAGGGTGGTGTCACGCACGAGATCGGTCGCTGCATAGTGCAAACCTGAGCCCACTCGGCTTAAAATTGAGTTTTGCTTTAACGCAGTCGCCATATCATCGGTTGAAGCACAACAACTTTCAGAGGGGTCACTCGCTTTAGGAGTCACATTTGCTTGGTTAGCCGATTTGGTGCTGCAACAACTGGCTTTCGTCGATGCTGCAATATCGGATTTGACCGGAGCGGTTATTTGCGCAGACGACGCTGAAGCTTTGCTGCAACAGCTGGACTTTTGTGGTGTTTTTTCGACGGAGGTTGAACTACAACACGATTTTACCTGACCAAGATTATCCACTGATTTATCAGCAACAACCTTAAATGAGTCAGCTTTAAACGACTGACTTTCAACCAAAGCGTGCTTAATCAACGAGCTAGCGGGATCGACAGGCTTAAAGCTCATCGTTGTTATCGCTTTAGGTTTAGCTGACTGACTTGCACAACAACTGCTGGATTTTTCTGCTATCACAGCCGCAGTCTTTTCCACAGCTGCATGACTAGCTTTATCATCAGGCTTTCCATCATCGTCATCTCGCCCGACCAACAAGCCTGCAACAATGGCGCTGGTGATTGCCGCAATTGGACGTACTATGGCCATGAAAGGGCCGAGTAACACGTAAGACACTGTCACGGAATCAACACCGGTTTCAGGCGTTGAAACTAAAAATGATGTTGTCGCGGCTTTTGATGCACCTGAGCGACGCAAGCCAACAGCAGCAGGAATAACCCCACATGAACATAAAGGCAATGGCGCACCTAGCAAGGCCGCTTTTAGCACGGTTTTAAAACCATGACCACCTAACTGCTTTTGCATCCACTCCATAGGAACAAAGACTTTTAACAAGCCAGCCAGAATGAGTCCAAGCAGCAGCCAGGGTGCCGACTCTAAAAATAACTGAATAAAATTATCAAATAACATAGTGATTTCTCCAGCGGCTATCGGTTAAAGCCGCTTATGGCAATATATAACTAACAAGCTTCCATCAAGGTGTTTATACCTGCGAACAAGCAGAATCAATAAAGACTAACCATGTTGATGCGCTTTATGTGCCGTTTCATTTCTGGCATTTAGCTGCTTATCTTCAGATTCAAGCGCCTCTAAAATACTGCAATGCTCGGCGCTATCGGGGCCACCACAACAGGCATTTGATAAGCTTTGTAAGGAATTAGCAAACTGGGTTAACTCGGCAATTTTAGCTTCAACATGCTCAAGTTTGTTATCCACCATACCCTTCACGTCAGCACAGGCCCAGTTGGCTTTATCAAGTTCAATAGACAACAGCTCTGATATCTCATTTAAGGTAAAACCAACAGCTTTAGCGCGTAAAATAAAACGTAATCTAGCGGCATCATCATTATTATATAAACGATAACCTGATTCAGATCGGCTTGATGGTGCTAGCAGACCGTGTTTTTCATAAAAGCGTAAGGTGTCAGCCTTGATATCACACTGACTCGCTAACTCACCTATTCGATACATAATCGTCCCGTTATTGCCCTAAGCAAACTTTGAATATGGCTCAAGTATAAACCTTAGAGTTTAATCCAAGGTCAAGGGTTTTATGGTCATTTATTTTCCCTGGTGTTGTTCGGATTTCAATATTGTGAAATCACGCAGAAAAAACACTCAAGCCCTATTGTTTACGGTAAAATATGCGCGCTCTGGCGGCACAGATAAAAATAATCATAAATAGCTGCACATTTTGTTCAAATAATGCCCCGAGGAACTTTGGCAAAACAGATTCACTTTTGGGTTTAAACACCATTTAACAACCCGAATCTGCTTTGCGAAAGATCCTTGAAATTTAATAGTGGACCCTGTACCTACATGAATACTGTCAGACCAATTCGTCGCGCGCTACTAAGCGTTTCAGATAAAACTGGAATCCTTGAATTTGCACAAGCTTTGCATGCCCAAGGTGTTGAACTGTTATCTACCGGTGGCACAGCAAAATTGCTGGCCGATAACAATATCCCTGTCATGGAAGTTTCTGATTACACAGGTCACCCTGAGATCATGGATGGTCGTGTCAAAACATTGCATCCTAAAGTGCATGGCGGCATTTTAGCTCGTCGTGGTATTGATGAGATCGTGATGGAACAAAACGGTATCCAGCCTATCGATTTAGTCGCCGTAAATCTGTATCCATTTGCTGAAACAGTAGCAAAAGCAGGTTGTACATTGGCTGATGCAGTTGAAAACATCGATATCGGCGGCCCAACAATGGTGCGCTCTACGGCTAAAAACCACAAAGATACTACCATAGTGGTTAACGCTAAAGATTACGCTCGCGTGATTGCTGAAATGCAAGCTAACAATGGTAGCACTACGCTTGAAACCCGTTTTGACCTAGCCATAGCCGCATTTGAACACACAGCTGCATACGATGGCATGATAGCTAACTACTTCGGCACTATGGTGCCTGCTCATAGCAAAGATGAGTGCCATGAAGATTCAAGCTTCCCACGTACATTCAACACTCAGTTGATCAAAAAACAAGACTTACGCTACGGTGAAAACAGTCATCAAAAAGCGGCGTTTTATGTGGATACGCACATTGATGAAGCATCTGTTGCCAGTGCAACTCAACTTCAAGGTAAGGCATTATCTTATAACAACATCGCCGATACTGACGCAGCACTTGAATGTGTAAAAGAATTTGAAGGCCCTGCATGTGTGATTGTTAAGCATGCTAATCCTTGTGGTGTAGCATTAGGTAGTACTATTTTAGAAGCTTACGAGCGCGCATTCAAAACAGATCCAACCTCTGCCTTTGGTGGCATAATTGCCTTTAACCAGGAATTAGATGCAGACACGGCCAAAGCAATTGTTGACCGTCAATTTGTTGAAGTGATTATTGCACCTAAAGTCAGCCAGGCTGCACGTGACATTGTTGCTGCTAAAGCTAACGTACGTTTATTAGAATGTGGTGAGTGGAACACTAAAACCACCACTCAAGACTTTAAGCGTGTTAATGGTGGTTTATTGGTTCAAGACCGCGACCAGGGCATGGTCAATGTTGAAGACGTTAAAGTGGTATCAAAACGTCAACCAACGGCTGAGCAATTAACTGACTTAATGTTCTGCTGGAAAGTGGCTAAGTTTGTCAAATCAAATGCGATTGTTTATGCCAAAGATGGCATGACAATCGGTGTTGGCGCAGGTCAAATGAGCCGCGTTTACTCAGCTAAAGTTGCCGGCATTAAAGCTGCTGATGAAGGTTTAGTGGTTGAAGGTTCTGTAATGGCATCTGATGCATTTTTCCCATTCCGCGATGGTATCGACGCTGCAGCTGCTGCAGGTATCAGCTGTATTATTCAACCGGGTGGTTCAATTCGCGATGAAGAAATTATTGCCGCTGCGGATGAACACAATATCGCCATGGTATTTACTGGCATGCGTCACTTCCGCCATTAATCGGCACTAGAATAGAGCAGCCTTGTTTGGCTGCTTTTTTCGTTTAAAGAATCATATATTTTTACTACTTAGAGGAATGAATCGAGATGCAAGTACTTGTAATTGGTGGCGGCGGTCGTGAACATGCTCTAGCTTGGAAAGCGGCTCAGTCTGCTCAAGTTGAAAAAGTTTTTGTTGCGCCAGGTAATGCGGGCACATCACTAGAGCCAAAACTAGAAAACGTAGCAATCAAGGTTGAGGCCATTTCAGAGTTAGTGAAATTTGCCCAGGACAACAAGATTGAACTCACCATTGTTGGCCCAGAAGTGCCTTTATCATTAGGTGTGGTTGATGCGTTTAACGCTGCCGGTTTACCTATATTTGGCCCAACACAGGGTGCTGCTCAGCTTGAGTCATCAAAAGCCTTTACTAAAGACTTTTTAGCGCGTCATAACATTCCAACAGCTGATTATTCAAACTTCACTGAAATTGAGCCAGCCAAAGCTTACGCGGCAGAGTTAACCGCTAAAACAGGTTTCCCTGTGGTGATTAAAGCCGATGGTTTAGCCGCAGGTAAAGGCGTGATTATTGCTGCTAGCCAGGTTGAAGCTGATGCAGCCATTGACGATATGTTATCTGGTAATAAATTTGGCGAAGCGGGTTCACGCGTTGTTATCGAAGAATTTTTAAAGGGTGAAGAAGCCAGCTTTATCGTTATGGTTGATGGCAAAAACATTCTAGCCATGGCCACCAGCCAGGACCACAAAGCTCGCGACAATGGAGACTACGGTCCAAATACAGGCGGCATGGGTGCATACTCACCGGCACCTGTTGTGACTCAGGCAGTTCATGACTGGACCATCGCTAATGTTATTCGCCCAACGGTAGATGGCATGGCCGCTGAAGGTAACGTTTACACTGGATTTCTTTACGCGGGCTTGATGATTTCACCTGACGGTAGTGCAAAGGTACTTGAGTACAACTGCCGTTTTGGTGACCCAGAGACTCAGCCAATCATGATGCGTCTGCAATCTGATATCGTTGAACTGTGTTTAGCCGCCACTCGTGGTGAGTTAGATAAAGTCACCGCTGAGTTTGATTCACGTCCTGCTGTAGGTGTTGTTTTAGCCGCTGGCGGTTACCCAGATGCGTATCGTAAGCATGATGTGATTGATGGGTTATCACTTGGCGATAACAATGCCAAGGTATTCCATGCTGGCACTGAAATGAAAGACGGTCATGTGGTAACAAATGGTGGCCGAGTGCTATGTGCTACAGCATTAGGTAATACCGTTACTGAAGCGCAAAAAGCCGCTTACGCATTAGTAGATACCATCCATTGGGATGACGTTTACTTCCGCACCGATATTGCTTACCGTGCTATTGCGCGCGAGCAAGGTAAAGCATAATAAGTTAGTTTTTATGTGACATAATAAATCCCTGTGATGTTGACTAATCAAAGCATCACAGGGATTTTTTAGTTGTAGGGTCTATATATAATCAGGCAGCTTTGGAAGCTATTTTTCATTTCGACTTGGAATAGTAGATGATCAAGAGTTCATTTTTCTGGCTCGTCTAAGCCATGCGATACTCATTAGCAGTACCCAATAAAAACCCATTGAACCGCCACCGCTGTAGCCTTCTCTATGTTCAACTGTAGCCACTTTATCTTCTTTTACTCGAGTCTTAAATCGAGCTAATTCCGCATCTAGATTAGTCGTCATATCATCGACGGCGATACCAAACCCTTCGAGTGATTTTTCGGCTAAGGTATCATCAATGCCAATCGCGGTAGTTCTTTTTTCAAGCTTGCTAACCCCAGGCGCTCTGAACAACATTTTTTTACTTTTGATATCAAAAACGGCGGTATCAACAAATGTTTGTACCGCGTTTTCATTACCCGGAATAACGTACATGCCCACTATGGTCCAATACAAAAGTGCGGCGTTATTCTCGATTGATTGTGTCACTTGATCATAAGACACTAACGCCATAACGTCGACATCATATAGCCTTGATAGCTGTTCTAAGGTGTCAAACCCTTGGCCCTGCTTTAAGTAAGTGCTAGGGATGACTTCAATGTGGCCAATATAATCATATTGAAGAAACGCCTGTTTTACTTTTTCAAGTAACTCGATTTGATCTTTGCTGTGAATACCGTCAGCGCCCCAATTTTTAGACGGCACAAACGCGATACCCACTTTTACCGGTAATTTTAGAATAGGAATTTCAGGTTGATGTTCAGCACGACTTTTTTCATCCGGATATAAAAAATCCATCAGACTGCTGGATTGTGTTTGTTTACCGGTATTTTGACTGACAATTGCACTGCAGGCTGATAAAAAAAACATTACTAGTAAACAGACACTCATTTCAGACTTCATCAACATTCCTTTGATTCCCTATGGGCTATATGTTTATAACACGAAAGCATAATTGCATATCCCAAAGAGACGAACAAATGATTTATCTGATCAGTAAAATCATTTTAAAAGAGTTAATATTAATGCTTTCTATCAACTCAAGATGTGGTTAGTCAAACTATTAAATGTGCTTAAAGCTGCGTTAATCTCAATTAAGATATTCTCCTCATAAAAAATAAGCCCATCATGCATATTTAAGCAAGCCACAAGCGGCTATTGCGCATATTGAGTTAACCAAGCTAAACATTTAGTCACCTTGAAGGCTTCCATACCTTCTCAGCCAAGGGTTTCAAACAAAGCAAGACTCGACTTAGCTATCATTTCTATGTAACGATAGCCAGCCGTTACAAATTAATAACAACTGTAGTTTGGGACTATCCCGTACGCTTATATTGACTGTTGCGATAGCAACTCGATAATGAAAAACGACACAAAATAAAAATAATAAACAAGGATCTCCATGTCTCAAACGACACCTTCACAACCTAAGCAACCTAGCTTGCTTGATGCGCTTATTCCGATCGTGGCATTAATTTTGATGCTAGCCGCTGCGGTATATCTTTTCTCATCTGATAGCTCATCGGGTGCCAACCAAATCGCCTTGGTATTAGCAGCCTGTATTGCCATGGTGATTGGCTATAAAAATGGCTACAGCTGGAATCAAATGGAGCGTGGCATTGTTAAAAGTATTGGGGTCGCGACCGGGGCATTACTTATTTTATTTAGTGTAGGCTCGCTGATCGGTACCTGGATTTTAGCCGGTACAGTGCCGACAATGATTTATTACGGTATGCAAATTCTTAATCCACAATATTTCTACAGCGCATGCTGTGTATTGTGTGCAATTGTTGCATTAAGTATTGGTAGCTCTTGGACGGTAGCCGGTACCTTAGGTATTGCGCTTATTGGTATCTCATCGGCCATGGGATTAGATGTTAATATCACTGCTGGCGCAATTATCAGTGGCGCGTATTTTGGTGACAAGATGTCGCCAATGTCTGACACTACTAACCTTGCACCGGCTGTAGCCGGTACCGATATTTTTAGTCATATTAAACATATGACCTGGACCACGGTTCCCAGTATTACAATTGCACTGATAGGCTTTACCTTTTTAGGCTTAACCGCTGAAGCCACCCCAGTAGAAAATCAATTAACTGATAGCTTAGCCTTACTTGAACGCACCTTTAATCCGGGATTCCACTTATTAATCCCCCTTTTAGTGGTGTTGTATTTAGCTAACCGTAAAATGCCTGCCTTTCCTACGGTCATTTTAGGCACACTTGCTGGCGCAGTATGTGCGGCAATATTTCAATTTGATAATGTATTAGCCTATGTGCACGATGATGCAATACCGCCGCTGCTGGCGTTAGTAAAAGGCATCTGGATTGCCATGTTTGACGGCTATGTTGCCAATACCGGCGATGCTGTATTAGATAACTTATTAAGCCGTGGCGGTATGAGTAGCATGGTGACGACTGTCTGGTTGATCCTGTGTGCCATGGCCTTTGGTGGCGTGATGGAAGTTACTGGCTTACTTGGCCGTATTTTGCAAAGTATTTTAACCCTAGTGACTGGCACATCTAGTTTGATCATTACTACACTCGGTGTGTGTATTGGCGCCAACGTGATCACTGCCGACCAGTACATTGCGATTGTGTTGCCAGGTAGAATGCTAAAAATGGAATATACCAACAGAAAACTTGCCGCGGTTAATTTAAGTCGCGCCCTTGAAGATTCTGCCACTGTCACTAGCCCGCTTGTTCCCTGGAATACCTGTGGTGCCTTTATGGCCAGTACCTTGGGTGTCGCGACAGTGGCTTATCTACCCTATGCATTCTTTAACTTAGTTTGCCCATTAATTAGTGCATCATATGCTTATTTCAATTTCAAAATTGAACCGCTAGATGAGCGCTTGGTCAGTGACGGTACTGTTGTAGGCTAATTCGATTTAACAATAGAAAACCGCTTTAGCCAAAGCGGTCTTTCATCCAGCCATAATGATAATAACCCCATTGACCTAAACGCTTTAACTGGCCAAAAGGTAGTATAGATACAGGCTGCGCAGGTAACGGCTGACGATATAAAGGCAAATTAGGCGGTGCAACACCTGCCATACTTTGCGCCAATCGATAAGCCGCTTGGCTGCTAAAAGACACTCCTGCACCACAATAACCTAGGCTATAACCCACTCCACTTTGTGCAAATACATGTGGCATATCATCAAACGATGCCGCTATCCAGCCGGTCCAGTTATAGGCAATGGCTTTGTGTTTTAATGCAGGAAAGCATTTATCTAAGGCCATTTTTAGCCTTTGACCATACACAGGGTTAGCACCGTCTTTGCCCCATACCGCGCCGCGGCCACCAAACAACAAGCGGTTATCAGGCAGTAAGCGGTAGTAATATTTTAATATGCGAGTATCCATGGTGACTTGCGAAGTATAAATACCTGCTTGTTGTAATTCATCGGCGGTAAGTGGCTCAGTCACAATGACATTACTGAGTATTGGCAAATATTTATTATCGAGAATTGGCGAGAATTGTTTTGGCGTATAAGCATTACCGGCACAAATCACCTTATTGGCAGTAAGCTCACCGGACTCGGTTATTAAGCGATGCTTTCCGCCCTCCTGATGCCATTCAAGCACGCAAGATTGCTCTGATATCGACACTTTGGCTTGCTGTACCATCTGTTTATAACCCAGTAGCAATTTGAGCGGATTAATCCCAAAACCATCATTTAGCCTTAATGCACCATAAGCTTGCTGGTGATTCATGTACTGATCACAAAAAGTGTTGCGGTCGATAAACTCAGCCCCATCACCAAAGTGTTGCTGAATGAACCCCGCGGCGGCTTGCAGTTGTGCGAGCGCTTTTGGGTTATGGGCGACTTTTAAGTAACCGGTGTCCTGCACATCACAGCTAATTTGATGCTGTTTAATTAATCCTGATACCCGCTCAACCGCCTCGGTAAACTCACCATAAATACCTTTGGCGGTATCAATATTCCAACGCTGTGCCATGGCGCTATAGCCCAATCGACCAGAACCTTTTAAAACAAATCCCGCATTACGAGCACTGGCACCAAAGCCAACCTGATTAGCTTCCAACACGTGACAATCAATATTAAATTCAGTCGCTAGATAATAAGCAGTTAATAATCCAGTGTAGCCGCCGCCAATAATAGCCACATCGGTTTGATGAGAACCTTTTAGTGCGGTACCAGGCTGGGGTAATTGAACCGTACTTGCCCAATAGCTATTAGGCTGGGGTTGCTGTTGTGGAGTGGGATTAACAAGGGGATCATAAAGTTGCATTGGGTTAGCCTAATAACTGTAAAATTTGATCCCAATGACGCGTCAGTAAAACCAGCAATACGACACCTAAAGGAATAAAAATAAGTAATTGAATAAATTGTAAATAAAGCACGATTTTTGACAGTTTCAGCTTTTCTAACTTGAGCCTGTTTAACTCGATTTTAAGTAATTTGAGCTCATCTGATGTTGTGGATACTGCTGTAGAATGAGTTTCTGACGATGTTTGAGTGAATGTTTTCATCACTTAATCCCTTAAAAAACTAACAGCATTTCACATGCTACACAGTGACAATCAGCGCCGCAAAGTACACAGATATAATCCTCTCCCACATGCCGTTGATGCCATCGTTGAGGATGCTGCTTAATCAATTGCCCACCGGCTTTGGTAAAATATCGTACCGCAGCATTATTGGGGCTTTGTTGCCATAAATGACTCACGCCAGCTTTAGCACCTTGTACAATAACCGCTTCTTTAGAGGCTTGTAAAAGTTGTCCTCCTAACCCTTTACCTCGGCCATGTTCAGCAATGGTATTTGACTTAAAGTAACACACATCATCAAAGTTAACGCCCCACAACGCTACAGTACACCATTGATCCTGTTGCCATTTACCTGCGGCATAGGTTAATCGAAAACCCAGTAATTCATCGTTTTCAATGGCAACAAAGTTAGCATTAATGCCATTCTTTATGCCTTTATGATAAATGGCTGTCAGTTCATCCATATCCATATAGCCCTGACCGTGTACTTGTTCACCTAATAGTAATACCGCTTTAAAATCATTTTGTTGTAATGTTCTTATCATGTTTTTATTCTTTTTTTGATACTAAGAAAATTAACCTTGAAAGATCAACCGCCCCCTAAGTTTTAGGCTAATTTATCATAACAAAATAGCCTGAAACTAACGATGTTAAACTTTTGTGATAATTTAGCGATAACCCGGTGATATCCATTTGTAATACTAGCTGCAATTAAACAAAAGGAGCTCGGTTATGAAACGTACATTAGTTAACGCTAGCCTACTAGCAGCAAGTTTATTGAGTTTATCAACCCAAGCCGCAGACATTGAAGTCAGTGTCACCAACCTTACCCATGGTAATCACTTTACCCCATTGTTAATAGCCGCTCACAACAGCGACAGTCATTTATTTCACGTCGGTGAAATGGCCACTCCAGCATTACAAAAAATGGCTGAAGGTGGCGATATTAGCGATCTTAATACTGCGGTAACTGGCGCAAATGGCGCCACCTTAGCTAACCCAGCCATGGGGTTACTTGCCGCAGGTGCCAGCGTTAATAGTGCGATGCTAGATACCGGCGATAACACCCACCTTTCTATTGTCGCAATGGTGCTGCCAACCAACGATGCATTCATTGGTTTAGACAGCTGGAAAATTCCAACTGAAGTAGGCACTTACACAGTTTATGTCAATGCCTACGATGCCGGCACAGAAGCAAATGATGAAATCATTAACGGCGGCGGTATGTCAGGCGTACCGGGTATTCCTGCAGCACCGGGTGGCAATGGCGGCGCAAATGGGACTGGTGTAATGGACGGTGCTGACAATATGTATGTGCATACTCACCCAGGTGTTTTAGGTGATACAGACTCAGCTGGCGGTGCAAGTGATTTAGACAGCCGAATTCACCGCTGGTTAAACCCTGTAGCCAAAGTTGTGGTCACAGTAAAATAAGGAGGTAGCCCATGAAACGCACTGACTTAATAATCAAACCCAACCTTATAGCTATGATAGCCGCGGCGACATTACTCACCGCCTGTAGTGACGATGACAATGTTGTGGTGCCACCGGTTGAACCAGAGCCAGTAATGCAAACATTTACTGTCACTGTGACTAACCTAACGGCAAATCAGCCTATGTCACCGGTCATTTTAGCCGCGCATAATACCGAAGCCAGCTTATGGCAAGCGGGCGAAATGGCCAGCCTTGCTATCGAAAAAATGGCCGAAGGTGGTGACACTGCCGATATAGCAGCCCTTGAAATACTTGATAGCAGCATTAATGGAACAGGAATGTTAATGCCGGGTATGAGTGAAACCCTTACCCTCACATTAGCACAAGCCAATGTTGCCAATATCAGCTTAGCCACAATGCTAGTGAATACTAATGACGCGTTTACCGGGATCAATAGTTACCACATTGCAGGTATGCAAGTTGATATGCCTAAAATGATGAAATACACAGCTTATGATGCGGGTACTGAAGCTAACAGCGAAGCAAAAGGCACTATGCCAGGTCCCGCTGACGGCGGTGAAGGGTTTAACGCTGCACGTGATGATGTTGATTTTGTGCATATTCATCCAGGGGTAATTTCAATGTACGACGGACTGGCTGACTCAGTACTAATGCCATCACATCGTTTTGATAACCCTGTGTTAGCGGTAACCATTATGCGTACTCAATAACCGCAGGTTGATTGAATAGGTTTTAAACAGATTGAAATTTATTCTCCTTAAAGCAGGTCTAGGTATTAATGCAATTACTGGATTTGCTTTGGGGAAGTCACCATGAATGGAAACACCAAACATACCGGCCATGTCAGTCCGCAACATATTTTGCTGGTAGAAGACGAACAAGACTTGGCTAAATTAATTATTCTGAACCTCAAGGCCCTTAACTATAGCGTCGACCACGCCACGACATTGAAGCAAGCCATGCACATTATCGAACATAAAAAACTCGACCTAATTTTAATGGATAGAATGCTGCCTGACGGCGATGGCATTATGCTATGCCAGCAACTTAGGCAAGCCCAAAAACAAATACCCATTATGTTACTAACGGCCAAAGACTCAGAAGCCGACGTGGTATTAGGGCTAGAAGCGGGCGCCGACGATTACCTTGTAAAACCCTTCAGTGTGTTAGAGCTGCGCGCCAGAATAAAAGCGCTATTAAGACGCGGACAAGTACAACATGAACATCAACAACAACTTGATTTTCATGGCGTAAGCATTAATGCCAGCACGCGTGAAGTCATCGCATTTAATAATGCATTAACCTTAACCGCACGTGAATTCGATTTATTACTTTTTCTTGCTCAACATCCACAACAAGTATTTAGCCGTCTACAGTTATTAGAAGCTGTTTGGGGCTATAGCCACAGCGGTTATGAACACACAGTGAACAGTCACATTAATCGTTTGCGCAACAAATTATCACCTTGCTCAGAACACGAACTGGTCAAAACTGTGTGGGGAGTGGGCTATAAATTTTCACCACCAGAAGCGCATACCCACTAATGAATCGCTTATTTAATCGATTATTTTTAGTCGCGACAATGATTGTATTGCTGCTATTTGTCGCATTATGGCAATGGCTGCAACTAAACCACGAATTCAGTCGCAATCAAATACAGCAGTCTCTACATCAAGAGTTGGCTGCACATATGGCACATATTAATCCGCTGTTATCACAGGGGATAACCTCTGATGCCGCATTAAAAGAAGCTTTTCATGATTTTATGTTGCTCGGACCCAGCTTTGAAATTTACACCTTAGACCCAGATGGCAAAGTGATTGCCTATGATGCTAAAGAAGAAAAAATTAAAACACATCGAGTGGACACCGGTATTATTAAGCAGTTTTTAGCCGGAAAAAATCTGCCGATTTTAGGCACAGATCCGCGTTCGCAACAAACCCAAAAGATTTTTTCAGCCAGTAAGTTAGTCAATGCCCAAGGTCTGCACAGTGGTTATTTATATGTGATTATTGGCGGAGAAGACTACGACAGCTGGCAAGCATTAATTAATGCCGAAAACCAACCCAAAATATGGGGTGCAACCATAGGTTTCTGGGTAATATTCGCCCTATTGTTATTTGTGATTTTATTGCATTATTTTACCCGTCCGATCCATAAATTAGCCCTGGATTTAACTAATTTAAAAACCTTACCCATTACCGAAAACCTCACCTTGCCGGATCGCTATAGAGGCAGTTTAGAGATAGCTCAACTCAGCGAACACATTAATCAGTTGCTGCAAGACATTCAGCAACAGCAACAACAGGTCAAACGTCAACAGCAGGCAAAACATGACTTTTTACTGCACCTGTCCCATGACTTAAAAACCCCACTCACCGCATTATTGGCTATATCGATACATGGTTAATTTTGCCTGAAGCGGACCGAGATCAAGCCTTTATTCAATACGCGGCTAACTCAGGTCAAACCTTACAACAGTTATTAGCCCAGTTATTAGAATTAGCTGCACTAGAAAATGGCCAAATTCATGCACAACTTCAACAAGTTGAGTTAACAGAACTTCTCAATGAAATAGACCAAACCTTTACCCCAAGAGCGAAAAAACTCGGCGTAAGATTAAATTTTGAGCATATTAACGCCACTTCAATTTTAACCGACCCACAATTAATGCGACGCATACTCAACAATCTAATTGATAATGCCTTACGCTACACCCCGTCAGGTGGCGAAATCACTATTTTTACACAACAAGACTTTAGCCAGGGTAAAAACCAACAATGGTTAGCCGTAAAAGACACCGGCTCAGGCATGCACCAACATGAAGTAGAAGCCCTAAGACAATTATCACTTAGCCAAAGGGATATTCCACAACACCACCAGCTAAGCTTCGATAACAACCAAGCGCTACCTCAGCTTGGCGTAGGACTGGCCATTGTGCGTCAGCTGTTGGGGTTATTGAAGTGTAAAATTGAAGTAGAAAGCCAGCCCGGCGTCGGCAGTGAATTTAAGATAGAGCTGGTAATGCAAAGCTAATGTTACTTAAGAGCCACTGAGCAAGTGTCCCTATAAGGACTGAATCAACACACTCGTGAATTGATTAAAAGACGACTATTAAATCGTATTTTCTTGTTATAACAACATTCTTTTACTGTAGCGATTTTGTACATGCTCACTAAACACTGCACACATTGTTGAAAGAATGATGCACTGATTAGATGTTCTACTTACCATCAACTTCACTTTTACTCTTTTGGTTTAAGTCCATAAAGTCTTTTATTAAGGAGTCGCACATATTGTTTTCTTAGTTGCCAAAATGCCAGACAACTAAAATGATAAAAACAAGATAAAACATAAACACAATAAGGTTTGATGATGTTGAACTGTTATTTAAAACCTCTTGTAAGAAGCCTTCATCCTCTTCTAATTGATCAAAGTCGATAGACGAAATCGTGAGGGGTTTTCCTGTATGCAACTTAACCTCAATTGCGCCAGTCCCAAGTGCAAGTTCTCTAAACGCTCTTTTTTCAATCATTGTCAGCCCTCCTTCTGTTTTCTCCATTGGATGGATGATTACTTTAGGTTGTGGCCGTAAATATTTAATATTGTTAACTTGTTGAAATGCATGTTGTAGCAATTTTTCAGCGACGTAAAAACCCGAAAACAAGACTCTAGGATGTGAAAATGGGTTAACTACTTTTTCGTTTTAATCGATTGATAAAATGGCTTTTTTACCAATCCATGAAATCAACTTTTCACCTTTATCTGATGTCCGAATGACGACTAAAGGTGAATCATCAAAGCTATCATTACTTGATACATTTATAACTTTTATTCTATCTTCCCAAATCTGAACGTATATCACAGGTGCAAAGCGGGATAGAAGCCGTCTAATCATTCGATAATCCTTTGGCAACTAACGCTCTAGTATTTGAGCCTTGCGATGTTTGTATGGCACAAACCACTTATTGGCTTGACCAGCTAACATCTCAGCCCACTGCTTTATAGCTCTATCTCAATAGCGTCATGGCCGTTGCTAGATAACGACTGATACTAAACGATTATATAATCAGATATTACATAATGACCCATGGCATTTAAGAGTATTAAAATCGTATAAATCACTGTGACCAAGACTTCCCTCGGGATAGGGAACATTCTCATTCAAAAAAAATGTGACCCGATTACCGCCAAATAAGCCCGCCGGAATCGTTATTTTTTGAGAATAACATAACCAACACCGATATATTTTGGCTTGTATCTTGATGAAATATCTATTCCAGAAACAGGAGGCAAGTCTTCATTAAGCTGATTCGACTTTAACTTAACCCACTTTTCAATATCTTTATTGTTGTAGCTTCTTATATCGCCCCTTGCCAACAATTCATCTATTCCCGCTTTTCCTGCTAGCGGTAATGACTGATCTACATGGTTGTGTAAAGTATTGGCTGCATTAGTAAAAAATTCGGTTCTTTGATTAAAAGCATCACCAAATCCAAGTTTACCGCTTTTAGCAAAAGTGACTAATGATACTTTCTTATTAAAAAGTTTCATTGAAAGAGGGTTTATTTTATCCAGAGTTTTAGCGCTGATATAAAAACTATCACGGCAATTGGGCCTTTCACGAGAACTACTCATAACAACAGGAGTATCGTTTGGTAATCCCGCAACGACTTGCTTATGGTATCCCATGGCGTAAACCGCTGTTATTTTAGTGTTTTTTGTCCACTTGATATTCCATACCGAAGGTTCATAAGCACCTAAAATTAGCGCAACTGGTACATTGGGAGAGTTTATCGCAACATCAAAAACCGTTGTCATATGACCACTTTCATCAGTCTGATAATTGGTTTTATAGCCGCTGTAAGCGCCACCAGCATAAACCGCTACATTTTCAGGAAAGGTAAGGTTTAAAAAATCGCATTTTTTTTCAACTTCAAAGCTATCAACTTTAGGCAGATGCGTGAATGTGGTATTGGTAGCCTCGATTCTCTCAGGTGTAAAACTTAACTGCTCAATTCTTGCAGAATAAACAACGACTAAACAATCTACATTCGCCTGGCAATTATGATTTCTTTTTCTTATCCATTTTTGTTGATTATTGATCAAGTCAGATTTTTCAGCATTTTGTAATACTGCTAACTGTGCTGAATAATATTGAGATAATTGCTCGTCTAATAAATTTAACGCTTTGCTTGAGCAAATTGCCTGCTCAGTTAAATTTAATTTACCAGCACAATCATAACTGGCTGCGTTAACCTCAAACGATAAAACGAGAATGGATAACAGCTTAAAATAACTCAGTTTCATATGTGCCACGTCCTTGATGTGCAAATATTGCGCCCTCATAAAAGGCAAAAATAGCTCAAAATGTACAATGCGTGATATTAACACCATGCATCTTATCACCACCAACTACCTGATAGAAGACAATATTATTCTCAGTCAAATGACTGAACACATCGGATATGGACTGGATCGGCATAGCTAATTCATAACCACATTCTAAGGATAAGATATGTTTTGAGTGGGTATGAGCAACAAACGATAAAAGGATTTTAAGATCAACCCATAGGAATGACCATGCTTAATGTCCACCGAAAGATCCCATATATCGCCATATTCTTTTTTATAAATAACAATCTGGTCACATATACGTAACTAAGTTTATGTCATACTCCAGCCGCTTTAACAAAACTCAAATGGATTTGAATGGGGTCGGACTTTCGTGGTGTTTTCTAAGGAAATCATTATTGAGAATTTCCATGAAAAACTGCTATGAAAGTCCTCAATAATAATAAATATTAAAGAGAGTTATGTTGATGATTAAATCCACTATAGCACTAAAAACAGCAGTAACACTGGCACTCGCAGGCCTAGCATTCAATGCCAGTGCCAATCTCATGATAAGCGAAGTGCTCTACGATGCACCCAATAATGATAGCCTTGAAGAATTTGTCGAGCTCTACAACGCCAGTTGCAGCAGCATCGACTTAAGCCAATATAGCATCAGCGACAATGGCGCAAGTTTAGCATTAAGCGGCACCTTGGCGTCGGGGCAATACTTTACGATAGCCAAAAACGCTGCGGGTTTTAACAGCCTGTTCTCCCGCCAAGCCGATTTAGCGCCTATGCCTTTATCTTTAGGTAACTCAGGGGATTACGTTAAGTTGCTCAAGGGTACTCAAGACGTTGATGTCGTCGCTTGGGAAGGTGGTTTAAGTGGTTGGACACTTAATGCCACTAACGTGTCTGTGGTGCGCAGCACCAGTACCAACACCAAAAGCCAAGCTGATTGGAGTGTGGGCAGCAATGCAGGCAATCCAGGTGTAGGCAGCTTAACCACTAGCTGTGGCACGCCGCCAGCACCAACGGAAAACTTACTCGAAAATGGCCAAGCCAAGACAAGCCTAAGCGCCAGCACAGGGCAAACATTGAAGTTTGTCGCCGATATTCCAGCTGGGGCAACTGGGCTTAGTTTTAAAATGAGTGGCGGTAGTGGTGATGCGGATCTTTATGTGCGCCAGGGCAGTGAGCCAACGGCAAGCGTATTTGATTGTCGCCCATACTTAACTGGTAATAATGAAGAATGCCCTATTGCTACAGCAGTAGCAGGTCGTTATTTTGTCAACATCACAGCCTATCAAGGCTTTAGCGCTACGAGCTTAGTGGCTAACTATACTTCTGCCACATCGGGCGGCGGTACAGAAAACCCTGGTGATTATGCCTTCGATACCTATTATGCCAACACGAACGGTAAAACAGGCGCCGCGTTAAAGGCGAGTCTAAACCTTATCATTCGCGATCATACCCGCTTTACCTATGATCAAGTGTGGGATGGCCTTAACTATGCAGATGAAGATCCAAGCAACACTAATAATGTGATCTTACTCTATACCAATCGCTCTGAGCCTAAAACAAACCGTGCCGGTATGAGCAGTTCTTTAGATGCGTGGAATCGTGAACATGTATGGGCTAAAAGCCATGGCTTCCCTAGCAGCGGACAACATGCCTATACCGACTTACACCATTTGCGTCCTGCCGATGTGACTGTTAATAGCAGTCGTGGTAATAAAGATTTTGCCTTAGGTGGGTCGCCATTAACTGAAGCGCCAGATAACAAAACAGATGCGGATAGTTTCGAGCCTGCAAACATGGTTAAAGGTGATGTCGCGCGCATGGTGTTTTATATGGATGTGCGTTATGAAGGCGGCGATAACAGTGGTACACCTAACCTTACTGTAGCCAAAGGGGTTACCGGTACTGGTGAGGCACTATTGGGTGATTTATGCACCTTGCTTAGCTGGCACATTCAAGATCCTGTGAGTGATTGGGAGCGTCGTCGTAATAACCGTGTGTATGAATGGCAATTGAACCGTAACCCCTTCATCGATAACCCAATGTGGGCCGAGGATCTTTATAGCAGCTCATGTAATTAATCGAACTCGTCAATAAAACAGACCCAGCCCAGGCTGGGTTTTTTATTGAATCACTTTTTTACACCTAATATTTTTATTACTTCGATTTAGCCTCATTGATGACTCCAAGAAAATATACTCATTATAAAAACAACAAATAGATGTAACAGTCATATTTTAAACAATTCGGACATCATTTACATTGAGGCCATCGAGAACATGCTGTGAGCTTGGCATAGATGTCAAGCTAGCTTTCTTTGGGATAAGGACAGCACATCGAAAGCGTTAGGGATTTTCAGCAATGGCCGTAGCAGGAAGGAATCCAATGAAGTTAATGTTGACTATCAACGGGTAAGGCAAAAAAATTATAGTCAGTTTTTAATTCAAAAAAAAGCGAACCCTGAGGTTCGCTTTGCTTATTAAATATAGCTGAATTACTTGTGGTATTTGCCCGACAACTCAGTCACTGACTTAATAAATGCACCCGCATGTTCTGGATCAACATGTTGATGAATGCCATGGCCTAAGTTAAATACATGACCACTACCTTCACCGTAAGACGCTAAGATTTGCTCAACTTCTTGACGAATACGCTCAGGTGAAGCGTAAAGTACTGATGGGTCCATATTGCCTTGTAAAGCCACTTTGTGCCCTACGCGACGACGTGCATCACCAATATCTACGGTCCAATCTAAACCTAGAGCATCACAGCCGGTTTCAGCCATTGCCTCTAACCATAAACCGCCGCCTTTAGTGAATAAAGTCACTGGTACTGTGCGGCCTTCGGCTTCGCGAGTTAACCCATCAACGATTTTTTGCATATAACTCAACGAGAACTCACGGTAAGCATGGTGAGATAACGCACCGCCCCATGAATCGAAAATCATTAACGATTGAGCACCGTTGGCCACTTGCGCGTTGAGATATAAAATAACTGAATCAGCTAGTTTATCTAACAACATGTGTAAAGTTGCAGGCTCTTCATATGCCATTTTCTTTATTTTTTCAAAGGTCTTGCTTGAACCGCCTTCGACCATATAAGTGGCTAAAGTCCAAGGTGAACCCGAAAAACCAATTAACGGTACGTCACCGTTTAATTCGCGACGAATGGTTTTTACAGCACGCATTACATAGCCTAATTCATCTTCTGGATCTGGCACAGCAAGCTTTTTGATGGCATCGATGGTATCGGTAGGACGCTGAAAACGTGGACCTTCACCGGTTTCAAAATACAAACCTAAACCCATTGCATCAGGAATGGTCAAAATGTCAGAGAACAAAATAGCGGCATCTAAATCATAGCGACGTAATGGCTGTAAGGTCACTTCACATGCTAGATCTTGGTTCTTACAAAGAGACATAAAATCACCGGCTTCAGCACGAGTGGCTTTATATTCTGGAAGATAACGACCTGCTTGACGCATCATCCATACTGGCGTTCTGTCTACAGGTTGTTTTAATAAAGCACGTAAATAACGATCATTCTTTAGTTCTGCCATGGGGGCTATTTTCCTAGATAGTTATGAATTTTGCAGGTCGGTAGTTTAGCACTTACGCGATTAATGTAACCACTTATGCGATATTTATGTGAGCTATTACTAAATCTGTATTCAAAAATCTGAAAACGCCTCAATCTTTGTTCACAAAAACAGCAACAATATTGTTAGTACCCCATAAAGTAGATTATTAGTTGCACCATTGGTGAGTGTTTGGTATAAAAAGTACGCGCTAGCAAGAACAATCAAGAAGCACGATATATCGAGCCCTTAAATGCTTATTTACCCAGTGATAGTTATCTATCACTGGGTTTTTTATTTTAAATTCTTTAGTAATTTATTAAGGCTGGTTTGTCCATTGATAAATAAAGCATAAAACAGTTGATCAACTACGTACTTGTCAAATACAGTGGTTGAAATTGATCGGTTGAACGTCAGGAATACAAGTATGCTTATAAAATTAGAACAAGCTGAGCAACGTTGGGGCGGAGCTAACAAATTAGTCGACCAATGGCTGACTCACCGTCGTAAATTGCTGGTTAAATACTTTACCCTTGTTGGACTTTCACCTAATAAACAGGCAGAAAAAGGCCTACCTAGCATCAAAGATGTGAAGGATTTTTGTGAGCAGCTTGTAGATTACGTGTCTGAAGGACATTTTGAAGTATATGACAGAGTAGTGAGCGAATGTGCTACCCATGGTCAGGACAGCAAAGCGACCGCTCAAAACTTACTGCCTAAAATCAGTGAAAGTACCGATACTGCTCTCGATTTTAATGATAAATATACCGAATCTGAAGATGAAAATGTTCTTTACCAACTGGATAAAGACTTAGCACAACTTGCCCAAGCAATGGAATCACGGTTTGAATTTGAAGACGAATTATTAGAAATTCTTCATAGCCGCCACTCTTAAACTGCATAACTACATCTGATGCTAAATTTTTATACAATTTAAGCTCGTCATTGCTAATGATTACGCTAAGTACTACATTGCCTATCGGCCAAAAAATCAACCCATGATGACTTCTCATGGGTTGATTTTTTCATGTTGTACAACTTGCCGTTACTGCCTTTTATGCCAATTTTCTGGTAGCTCTACCTGCTCCCAAAGCTGGTCACATAGCTGTTGAGGCTGTTGCCACTCTCCCGTTTTAAGCCAGTCAACCAGCTTATCCCCCACCTGCGGGTAACGAATAGCTTTAGGTGACGGCGCCTTTAACCAGCGCGTTAATTTAGACTTGTCCAGCGTTTGCATACTATCCGCTGCGGCAAGCAATTCTAGTGCTGCTACATTAGCCGACTGCTCAAATTGGCCGATTAGCGGTTTAACTAGTAGCTTTTTACCTAATGCCATCGCTTCACTGGCTAATTCAAACCCCGCATTGGCTATTACGCCACCACATTGCGATAAATGCAGTTTAAATCCGTCTCGACTAAACCCATGCCATTGAATATGCTCAGGTAAGGGTTTAATTGGCTTAGTGCTGTGATAAACATAGAACTGATAGTCATCGAATGGGGTTAAAAACTCGGCGATACTATCGGCACTTTCAAACGGTAAATAAACTAAGATTTGATGACCGTATTGAATATCTGATGGAGAAACCTCTACAAATGGCGGCAAAATTGGAAAGCCGAAGTGATGCCAATGGCACCCTAATCCAATATCAACCGGCGCAAAATGATTTAAAATGACTTCATCTAACCAACTGCCACCTTGCTTAGGCACCGAATGCTGTAATGCTGCCTGGTGGCTAATAGATATCGATTTAACCCCTTGTTGTTTTGCCGCCCAAGCGGTAACAGGCTCAAAGTCGTTTAACACTAAGTCATAGCCGCGCACATCCAATTGTTTAACTTCATTGAATATCGAACGACTTACCGTTTTTTGAGCGGTTTTTAATAAATTAATGCGTCCATTATCTGTAGCAAATGATAATCCCTTACGCACTTGATAGTCACCAAACTCCTGCATGTCGAAGTAATGTTCGGCGGGTCTACCGCTAAACAGAAAGTCGACATCGACTCCTTTATTTTTCATTGCCTTAGCCATAACACGTGCACGGCTAATATGACCATTTCCAGTCCCTTGAACTCCGTAAAGAATTTTCATGCTATTTAACCCTTATATAATGTTTTCAGCTAGCATAACTGACCCGATACCTAGCCCCATTCCTGCTACGATATCTAATGGATAGTGCACCCCAAGTGCGATACGAGAGAAGCCGACCGTTATTGCCCATAGATAAGCTAATGGCGCTAATACGGGAAAATACACATGAATAACACTTGCCAGCACAAAAGCACCGGCTGTGTGTCCTGAAGGTAAGCTGAACTTATCTGATGGCTCAAAATGGCAATTAAAACCGACTAACGCATAACAAGGTCGTTGGCGTCGTATGCCATTTTTAAGCACTAAATATAGTGGTAGCTCAATTAAAAATCCGAGCAGTAATAGGTTGAAAAATGATTGGCCTTGGCTGTGGGATAACAATATCGCGACAGACAGATAAACGTACCAATGGCCATCACCCGTTGCGGATATTTTTAACGCAGTTGGTGACAATTGTTGTTCACGAGTAAAACGAATAATCGAATAAAACAGATATTGATCAACTTTTGTAATCAGGTTCATCGCCACTCCTGTCGCGCATCATGCGCTAATGTTTAATCCACTTTTATTTAATCCACTTTTGCAGACTAATCTGCGCCAATGAATGTGGAGTGACATTTATTCGAAGCTTTTATGACAATAGAAACTAAAAGCGCAGCTAAAGAAGTTGAAATGACAGGCTTATATAATAAATAGGAGTAATAGAACAGAAAGCGAGATGTTAGATGTTAGATGTTTGATGTTTGATGTTTGATGTTTGATGTTTGATGTTTGTCACGCAACAGCGACAAGCACTGACTAGCCAGAACACTTACTATTCACCCTTGATTGTGTAAATAACAACTAAGGGTGAATGAAGTAAGATGCTTTTTTACGCTGAAGCAGCTTGAGTTTCTGGTGCTTTATTGCGATAAATTTTCACTAAGTGATAAATATTAATACCGGCAACAAACGCATTCATACCAGCAACGGGCCAAGCATCAATGGCATAACCGTAGGCAGCAAATAAACCACAACCAACGAAATTCAACCAACGTAACATAATGATATCTTTCATCATTAATGAAATCGCTACCATAACAGAAGCAACGTAACCTAATATTTCAACCATATTTGAACTATCCATAAGAACCTCTTTAAGGCTCTCTGCCATCCATAAGCGTAACGAGGGATCCATGCCCCTAAAGCAAATAAATAAAATAAACCAATGCCTAAAAACCACTGATATGTTAACAAGTTGCCAGGTAAGTTAGTAATTTATAAACGTATTTTAGTGATCATGATCTACAGTTAATTGATAAACAGTTAAATTTGAAAGTAAATTACTTACAAAACCACCTATTGTTCTCAAAATAGACCATTGTGTTTTTTATATAGTATTATCATTCTAGTTTGATTTGCAACAAGGTCGTGACGAATAACGCTTTTAATTTAAAATAAACCCCATATAATTCACTTAACTATTACCTTTAATAGCAATTAATCCAGAGCAATGAAACTATTGCAGCCACTAGGAGTTATCTATGGAATACAACACCTCAGAACTGTGCGACATGTATATCGATGTGGTCGACGTTGTCGAGCCTATGTTCAGTAATTATGGTGGTTGCAGCTCTTTCGGCGGCTCTATAAGCACCATTAAATGTTTTGAAGATAACGGTTTAATTGCTGAAGCCTTACAGGAAGATGGCGAAGGAAAAGTATTGTTAGTAGATGGTGGTGGATCATTACGCCGTGCACTACTAGATGCTAGTATTGCCGAAATTGCTGTAGCCAACAATTGGGAAGGCATTATCATTTACGGTACTGTCCGTGATGTTGATGCGCTAGAAGAGCTAGATATTGGTATTCAAGCGATTGCTTCTATTCCTGTGGGTGCCGATAGTAATGGCATTGGCGAAGTTGAAGTGCCAGTGAACTTTGGTGGTGTGACCTTCTTACCTGGCGACCATATTTATGCCGACAACACTGGGGTGATTTTATCTCCAGAACCTTTGGATATTGATTAATCATGCCAATAATAAAAAGCCAGCATTGCTGGCTTTTTTTGTTTTATACTCACCATGTTTACCCTTGCAAACTTAGCAGCTACTGTTCCGTATCATAAACTCATTAAAGGTGTATTTATGCTCACGTCATTCCATGCAACCGATCTTCAATCCTTACTGAATTGCCGCACAGGTGAAACTAAACTTGGGCAACAATTTCAGCTATTGCCGCTTGAAGGAGATCAAGATGGTGATATTTCAGTAGCACTTGCACATGCTGCTACCCAAGGGGTTAAGTTCGCCATTATTGGCATTAGTGAAGATATTGGTCCCCGGGCTAATTTAGGCCGCGCTGGCTCACATGATGCCTTTACGGCAAGTATCAGCCAGCTTGCCAACTTACAGTCAAACCGCTTTTTTAGCGGTAAACAATGCATGATCGTGGGTCAAATTACCCTAGATCAAGTTCTTAACGCTAACGCTGATACCGCCACATTACGCCAAGCAACGGCGGAACTTGATGATCAGGTTATAGCAGTATTAACCCAAGTGTTTGCCGCAGGGTTAGAGCCGATTGTGATTGGTGGTGGACATAATAATGCCTATGGCCTGTTAACTGCCGCTAAACAAACCTTTAATCAACCAATGGCCGCTGTCAACCTTGACCCACACAGTGATTTTAGGCCGCGAGAAGGTCGGCACAGTGGCAATGGATTTAGTTATGCTGCGGCTAATGGTTCACTCGACCATTACCATATTCTAGGATTACACGAACTTAAAAATAGCGAAGCAACCTTAGAGCAGCTCAGCTTATTTGGAGCCAGTTGGCACAGTTTTCAGCAAATATGGGTACGCCGCGAAATAAGCTTAGATCAAGCCCTTAAAGATATCTGCCGCGAGTTAAATAACACGGGGCTACCCGTTGGTCTTGAACTTGATGTTGACGCTATAGCCAAAATGCCTAGTAGCGCATCAACGTTTGCAGGGGTGCCCCTTTTAGACGCTTGTCATTACGTTTACCGTGTCGCCAAACAATGTGATTGCGCCTATCTACATTTAGCAGAAGCGGCGCCGCAGTGCCATGAAGCAGGAGTTACAGCGGGACACCGTGATATAGGCCAAGGAATAAGCGAGCTTATTTATAGCTACATTCAAGGTCGAATGAGCAAACTGGGTTAACATGGATGAAAGATGCTGTAAAAAAACAAGCTAGGATTAACAGCACAAACACCAGCAGAGTAGATTTTTATCGTTAAATTATGCTCTAATGCGGGGCAAATTTATGCATCACTTTACTGAAGTTAATATCTCGATTTAACCTTAGCCAAATCAAGCTAACGCCTATGATCAAGTTTGGCTAAAGCACGTATCATTTATTATCGACTTGATTGTTATCACACTCTGGCGCTTAGGTGATGTTGCAAGCTGCAACAATGGCATAAACTGGCACTTAATTATCGCACATTATAGGAATATACCCATGTCTGAGGGCGAATCAAAAAACACCCACTTTGGCTACAAAACCGTAGAGGCTGAAAAGAAAGCCGATCTTGTTGCGGATGTATTTCATTCTGTTGCGGCAAAATACGACATCATGAACGATGTGATGTCATTTGGTGTTCACCGTTTTTGGAAACGTCACACTATTGAAGTGGCCGCTGCTCGCCCTGGTATGAAAATATTAGACTTAGCCGGTGGCACAGGCGATTTAACCGCTAAATTTTCTCATCTTGTTGGTGACACGGGTCAAGTCGTTTTAGCCGATATTAATGATTCTATGCTTAAGGTTGGCCGCACTAAGCTACGTGATAAGGGTATTGTTAATAACGTCAAATACGTACAAGCTAATGCAGAAGCCTTACCGTTTCCTGATAACTATTTTGACATTATCACCATCGCATTCGGTTTACGTAACGTAACCGACAAAGATTCGGCGCTGCGCTCTATGCAACGAGTTTTAAAACCAGGCGGCAAGTTGCTGGTGTTAGAATTTTCAAAACCACAACATGAAATTATGCGTAAGGTTTATGATCTTTACAGCTTTAAAGTACTGCCTAAAATGGGCGCATTAATCACTAAAGACGCAGATAGCTATGAATACTTAGCCGAATCAATTCGTATGCATCCCGACCAAGAAACCTTAAAGCAAATGATGATTGATGCGGGTTTAGAACAAGTGGATTACACCAACATGACTGACGGTGTTGTCGCATTGCATAGAGGGTATAAGTTTTAATGAGCGTCAACCACTTAGCCTTGTTAACGTGCGCAGCGATTGAGTCAGGCTTTGCCAAGCTGCCTGCTCAAGCGCAACAAGATTATGCCCGTTTAAAACCCTTACATGGTAAAGTGTTTTGTATACAATTATCACAATTATCCTGGCCGATTTACATTATTTTTGCCAAGCAAATTCAAGTGATGAGCCATTTTGAAGGCGAGGTAGCTGTCACCGTAAAAGCGGATGCATCGACCTTGTACCAACTGCGTGAAGGTGCCAACCTCACCGAGTTAATTAAACAAGATAAGCTCAGTATTGAAGGTGACATCCAGCTATTGCAAACTTTCAGTCACTATATGCAGCATATCGAGTTTGACTTTGCCGAACCACTATCACGATACATTGGTGACGCACCGGCGCATAAATTACTCACCACCACCCAGAAAATAGGCAAAGATATCAAGTCCGTGCTGGTAAAAACTCGTGCTCATCTAGGGCAATTAACCACCGAAGAATACCGCCTTGCACCGCATAAAATCGAATTTCTGCACTTTCGTGATAATCTGGAACAACTTGTCACGCAAACTGAACATATCGATACACGTATCGCCCAACTAAGAGACAAAATAACCTCATGACAATTGCTAGTATCAGGCGCGGTTATCAAGTCATTAAAACCGTGCTTCACTTCGGCCTTGATGATTTATTACCTAAACATAAAAAGCCATGGTACTTCAAATTACTACGCGCTTGTTTCTTCTGGCTAGGTAACCGTCATAAAAATAAACAACCCGCTGAGCGCTTAAAGCTGGCGATGCAAGAGCTGGGGCCTGTTTATATAAAACTAGGTCAAATGCTATCCACACGTCGAGACTTATTAGACGATGAGTGGGCTTATCAGTTGGCAATGCTGCAAGATCGCGTCCCGCCATTTGACTCTGCTTTAGCGCGTATTTCGATTGAAGCGGCCTTAGGTGAACCGATTGAAAACCTGTTTGATAATTTTGAAGACACGCCACTAGCCAGCGCATCGATTTCTCAAGTCCACACCGCCACCTTAAAATCAAATGGTAAAGAAGTCGTACTGAAAGTATTACGTCCCAATGTTGAAGCTAATATCAATGCCGATATTCAGCTAATGATTCTAGCGGCAAATACATTAGATCGCATTTTAGGGGAAGGAAATCGTCTGCGCCCTGCTGAAGTGATAGAAGATTATCGCACCACAATTCTGGGCGAATTAAACCTCAAACTTGAAGCGTTGAATGCCACCAAACTCAGAAACAATTTTTTAGACTCAGACTCGCTTTATGTCCCTTATGTATATGAAGAACATTGCTATCAAAGACTCATGGTAATGGAACGTGTTTACGGCATTCCAGTTTCTGATACCGAGGCTTTACGTGCCCAGGGGACTAATTTTAAGTTGCTGGCTGAGCGTGGCGTAGAGTTGTTTTTTACTCAGGTGTTTAGGGATAACTTTTTCCATGCGGACATGCATCCCGGCAATATTTTCATCAGTACTGAACACCCTGAAAACCCCTATTATATAGGCTTAGACTGCGGCATTATAGGCACATTAACCGAAGTAGATAAGCGCTATCTTGCGGAAAACTTTTTAGCCTTTTTTAATCGTGATTATCATCGCATTGCCCAGCTTTACATTGAATCTGGTTGGGTGTCTGAAAACACTGACGTATTAGCGTTTGAGCAAGCGGTAAAAGTAGTCTGCGAGCCTATGTTTAATAAACCACTGGATGAGATCTCATTTGGTCATGTGTTATTAGCGCTGTTCCGTACCGCACGTCACTTTGATATTGTGGTACAACCTCAGTTAGTGCTGCTTGAAAAAACCTTGCTGTACATCGAAGGTTTAGGCCGTCAGCTTTATCCTCAATTGGACTTATGGCAAACAGCTAAGCCATTTTTAGAAAACTGGATGGCAGAACAAGTCGGCCCTAAAGCCATGTTTAACAAAGTGAAAACTAACGCACCTTATTGGGCAGAGATGCTGCCTGAGTTGCCTGAGCTGATATATGACAACCTAAAAGTAGGTCGAAAGTTATTAGGCACACAACAGCAAATGCTTGATAAGTACTTACGTTATCAGCAGAAATCTCATAAAAGTAATTACCTGCTTATCACCTCTGCCGTTTTGTTGATCTGTGGCACAATATTATTCACCCAAAGCGCTACACTATGGTCAGCTTATACTTGTATAGGTATTGGCAGTGCTTTATGGATAGCAGGATGGCGATCTAGGCCAAAGAACCGTAAATTTTAGCTAGCACTAATTTATTAGAAGTTCATAATACTTACATAATTTGACCTTATAATGGTTTTTTAAGTTTTGTGAAACAAGACACCATTTTATATTTTAAAGAGGAAATTCCATGGGCGGCATCAGTATTTGGCAGCTTTTAATCGTCGCACTTATCGTAGTGTTATTATTTGGAACGAAGAAACTTCGTTCATTAGGTGGTGATTTAGGCGGTGCCGTAAAAGGCTTTAAAAACGCCATGTCATCTGAAGATGAGAAAAAGTCATTAGAAGACGCCACAGCACAAACCTCTCAACAGGCTGATGAAAAAAAGCCTGAGTCTAAGAGCAAAGAACAGGCGTAATTTATTATGTTTGACGGTATCGGCTTTATGGAGCTGCTGCTGATTGGTATTTTGGGGCTGGTTGTTCTCGGCCCCGAACGTTTACCAGTTGCAGTACGTTCAATCACTGGCTGGATCCGTGCGATTAAACGCATGGCCAATTCAGTTAAAGATGAACTTGAGCAAGAGCTTAAAATCGAGCAGTTGCATGCCGATTTAAAAAAAGCAGAAAGCAAAGGTTTAACCAATTTGTCACCTGAGCTACAGCAATCAATTGATGAATTAAAACAGGCTGCCCAATCGGTAAATCGTCCTTATCAGGTCGAAGATATTAATCCGACAAAATCACCAGCATCAACACCGATAGCTAATGACTCAGCAGTCAGTCAGCCTAGCGAAGACAAACTAGGTGATGAAACTGTTAAATCGACATCAGACACTAGCCACTCTAGCCCTAAATCAAACGGATAATTCATGTCGCAACAGCTACCGCTTATTAGCCATTTGTTAGAATTACGCACAAAATTACTTAAAGCCATTGGCAGTGTGCTACTGGTTTTTATTATTAGCGTTTATTGGGCTAATGACATTTACCATTATGTTGCCTTGCCATTAATGAAATCATTACCAGAAACTGGCAGTATGATTGCAACCGATGTTGCGGCGCCGTTTTTTGCACCTTTCAAATTAACCTTAGTGTTGTCATTCTTTGTCGCAATACCCTATGTGTTGTATCAAATTTGGTCTTTTGTGGCTCCGGGATTATATAAACATGAAAAGCGTTTGGTTATGCCGCTACTTGCTAGCAGTACATTATTGTTTTATCTAGGCATCGCTTTTGCTTATTATGTTGTTTTCCCTGTCGTATTTGGATTTTTTACGAGTGTTGTGCCTGAAGGCGTGCAAGTTGCTACCGATATCAGTAGTTATTTAAGTTTTATTTTAAAGCTATTTTTTGCTTTCGGTTTAGCATTTGAAATCCCGGTAGCAGTGGTATTACTGTGCTGGGCAGGTGTAACAACACCTGATGAATTAAGAGAGAAACGTCCTTATATCGTTGTAGGGGCATTTGTTATTGGCATGATCCTTACCCCTCCTGATATCATCTCGCAAACTATGTTAGCAATTCCTATGCTACTGTTATTTGAAGGCGGTTTATTAGCTGCTAAGATGTATACTCCAAAAGACGACGAAGAAGATGTGCCAACAAATGAGCACTCTGATGGCTAATCCTTAATCCAACCAGTGATTAGTTAATAATAACAAGGAATAAATCATGCGCTTAACTTGGATTGCAGCAGCCATTATTGTGGCCTCTAACTCTGCACAAGCAAATACCGAATTAGAACAACAATTATCAATTTGTGCAATTAAAGCCGATAAACTTGAACGTCTCATTTGTTACGATGATGTCGCTGCAACAGTACAATTAACGAATCAAAATGACGCGACAGTAGCTACTGCTGTCACCAAGTCTGTAACTACCACTAATGCTCCAATTGTAAAACCAAGTCAAGCTGCTGCCTCGATTGCCGTATCCGTACCTGTTGCTACAACCCAGGTTCCAGACGAGTCTTTTGGATTGCAAAAGAAAGTCGCTGAAGATGAAATTGAAAAACTCTATTTTAAAGTCGCTGATGTGGACAAAGATCCTTATGGTGCACTTATTATTACGTTAGCCAATGGCCAAATATGGAAACAAAGTCAAAGTGATCGTTACAAAGTGAATAAAGGCCAAAAAATATACATCAAAAAAGGCGCGTTAAGCTCATTTCTATTAGGTAGTGATGATCGCAACTCAACCACTCGAGTAAAGCGAATCAAGTAATCTATTAATGATCCAGCATATCGATATTGCAGTTAATTTATTGAGTTCAAGCTTAATAGAAAACAGCAGTGACATAATAGAACAAGCGGCGAAACATCATGTTTCGCCTTTAATCGTTATTGGTTCTGACCTTGACGAAAGTGGCCAAGCCATTACCCTATGTCAGCAACATCCCCTACACGTATTTTGTACAGCAGGTGTGCACCCTCACCATGCCAGTACCTGGACGAATACGAGTGCCAATGAGTTAAAACGATTAGCCCTAGATGAAACTGTGGTTGCTATTGGTGAGTGCGGTTTAGATTATAACCGTGATTTTTCTCCGCGTGATAAACAACGACAAGCATTTGCAGCTCAACTTGAGATAGCCGCTGAACTCAACATGCCGGTTTATATGCATTGTCGCGATGCCCATGATGACTTTATTGCCATATTTAATCAGTATAGAGCCCACTTACCTAAGGCGGTATTGCATTGTTTTACCGGCAACAAATCAGAGCTCGACGCATGTTTAGCTGCTAATTTATATATTGGTATTACAGGTTGGATTTGTGATGAACGTCGCGGACAAGATTTAGCTGAGTTAGTGAAGTATATTCCCAACAACCGTTTAATGGCAGAAACTGATGCGCCTTATCTACTGCCAAGAAGTATGCGCCCTAAGCCTAAATCAAGTAAAAACTTACCCCAATACTTACCTTATATTGTCGAATCAATAGCTAAACTACGCAATCAAGATTATGCTGTAGTTGCGCAACATTGTTATCAAAATAGCAGTAATTTTTTTAACTTACCTGCCAATATTACCGGTACAAAGTAATGAATAATCAGCCAATTTCAGCATTAATGCCTAGCAAACTATTTGGTTTGCTTTTTTTGGTGTTGTGCTCATTACTACTCACTAAGCAAAGTTTTGCTAACAATGAGAATCATAGTCATCAACCACCTGTTCGTCTCACACAAAGTTCTATCACCAAAATTAATTTACATGACTGGATGTTTATTCAAACACAGAAAAACATCAGTAACTTAGCAGAACTAGAACAACAAGCACCAGCCTCTTGGCGCAAAATAACCCGAGAAGATACTGAGCTGGTTGGTGTTAAAGATCTGTGGATTAGCTTCAGTATTTTTTCGCCAATTGACTATCAAACTCGTATTATTGCCCTTGATAACCCGTTAATTGACAATATAACTCTTTATCACAAAGTGAATGGAGAATTAGTCAGCACAGCCTATATGGGGGATGCATTAACGTTTAATAACCGACCATTACAAAGTAATACTTTTCTATTCCCCTTTGATTTACAACCAGGTGAAACTCACCAGTTTTTACTCAAAATCGACACCTTAGGCAGTACCAATTTACCGTTAATTTTATGGTCACCAAATGATTTAACCCAAGAAATTGAAACCAAAAATCTCAGTTATGGCTTACAAATCGGTTTATTGGTTGCTATTGGTACTTTTAGTCTTTTTATCGCATTAACTTCTGGCTCATTTAGCTTTAGTTATTACAGTGGCTATGTATTAAGTTTAGCGTTATTAGTTGCCACCATTCATGGTGTTTCGTTCCGATATTTATGGTCAGAATGGCCCCAAGTGCAAAACATCATAGTTCCTTTTCTTATTCCCATTATTCTGGGATTTAACTTAATGTTCACTGAAAAGGTGCTACTGCTCAAATATCACAACTTACAGATGCTAAAAGTTTGCCGTTTATTAGCCGCTATTGCGTTTTTGTTGGCAATAATACTGCCCGTTATTGACTACAGTATCGCGATATATGTTTTATTATTTTTCGTCGCTTTGGTATGCATTATTTTAAGCTTTATTACCATTGCCCAGGCCTGGGCAGGACAGCGTAATGCGCGTTTATATGGATTAGGGCGCGTTATACTACTGGGCAGTTGTATTATCTCTTGCTTGATGTATTTAGGTCTGTTTGACATAGGCATGGCGGTGCAAACGCCCCTAATGATAGGGATAAGTATTGAAGTTATCACTATGGCTGCGGTATTAACCATTCGCTATAACGATGAGCGTAAATCTAAATTAGATATCCAACAGCAAGCATTAGAACAGGCTGAGCGCTTAAGGCAAAACCGCGAAGAGTTTTTTAAAGCTGAAACAGAAGCCAATGAACTGTTAGAGCAAATGGTCCAGGAGCGCACCTTAGAGTTAGAAGTGACTTTACGTGAACTGAATGAAGTTAATCAAAAACTTACCGAGCAGAACACTATCGATAGTCTAACGGGTGTCAAAAATCGTAGCGTATTTGATCGCAGACTGATTGCAGAAGGGCGTATCAGCCGCCGCCAACAAACGCCAATGGCGCTGTTAATGCTTGATATTGACAAGTTTAAGAGTATTAATGATCGCTATGGTCATTTAGCTGGCGATCATACCTTACAAATTATTGCTCATACCTTATCTGAACATGTAAAGCGCCCAACCGATCTCGTATCACGTTTTGGTGGTGAAGAGTTTGCTATTATATTGCCTAATACTGATGGGGATGGTGCAATGTTAGTGGCTGAGACAATACGCAATGCCATTGAAGTGTTAGCGATAAAATGGGATAGCCATGATATTCCGCTGACCATTAGTATCGGTATTTCTGTGGCGATTATTGATAGTGATGATCACCCAACCGTTTTATTAGACCAAGCAGACAAAGCATTGTATCAAGCCAAGCGTGGTGGAAGAAATCGAGTCCGTCTTTACTCAGTAGCATCAGAAGAATCAGAAGTATCTTAACCTGGAGTAGAATGTGAATATTATTACTAGTGCTTTTCCTCAGCGCAGAATGCGCCGCATGCGTAAACATGAATTTAGTCGTCGCTTAATGGCTGAGAACCAGCTGACCGTAAATGATTTAATTTATCCGATGTTTATTCTAGAGGGAACGCAGCGCAGCGAAAAAGTGGCTTCAATGCCAGGTGTTGAACGCTTCTCTATCGATTTATTATTAAAAGAAGCCGCTGAGTTAGTTGAGCTAGGCATTCCGTTAATTGCTCTATTTCCGGTAACGCCTGCTGATAAAAAGTCATTAATGGCAGAGGAAGCTTACAATGATGATGGACTTATGCAGCGCGCCGTTCGCGAGTTAAAAAAAGCTTTCCCGCAACTGGGTGTGATGACAGACATTGCATTAGATCCGTTCACCACCCATGGTCAAGACGGCATCATTGATGACACAGGTTATATTTTAAATGACATCACAACTGAAATTTTAGTCAAGCAAGCGTTATCTCACGCTGCAGCAGGTGCTGATATTGTCGCGCCGTCTGACATGATGGACGGTCGTATTGGTGAGATCCGTAAAGCGTTAGAAGCGGCTGGTCATGTTAATACCCAAATAATGGCTTACTCTGCAAAATATTCTTCTAATTATTATGGTCCTTTCCGTGACGCGGTTGGCTCTGCTGGTAATCTAAAGGGTGGCAATAAGCATAGCTACCAAATGGATCCGGCAAATAGTGATGAAGCATTGCACGAAGTTGCTTTAGATATTCAAGAAGGTGCTGACATGGTGATGGTGAAGCCTGGCATGCCCTACCTTGATATCGTCTATCGTGTTAAAACAGAGTTAGCGGTACCCACTTTCGCCTACCAAGTCAGTGGTGAATATGCCATGCATATGGCTGCGATTCAAAATGGCTGGCTAGCGGAAAAAGCCATCGTAATGGAGTCATTACTTTGCTTTAAACGTGCTGGTGCTGATGGGATATTAACTTACTTTGCAAAACGCGCGGCTCAGTGGTTAAAAAACGACAAATAGATTTTTATCAGCTTTGTTAAGCCCAGATATTCTGGGCTTTTTATTATATATTCACTGCTATGCGAATATGCTTTACGTCTCATTTTGAGCATTTAACCCATCCTTTTAGTGACTAAGTTAACATCCAGCATGGTTATTACTTAACAGCTAAATTAACTCATGTTTGAATACCTCTCGCACTATTTCCTTCTGCACAGAGGCTTTATCATGCACAATAGCATTAAGACATTATTCGCCACCAGCGCACTTATTTTCAGCAGCCAAGCATTAGTGGCTCCCGTTTTCGCCAACAGTGGTTGTGGATTTGAAAAAGAGTCGCAAGGGTTTAACGCAACTTGCAGTGAGGAGAAAGAAGAAGTGATCATTACCGGTATTGTTACAACTGAAACACTTGCAAAAGATTTACCCGGCTATGCTGCAGAGTACCAAGACTACGTGGTTAATGAGGCGCAAATTGCAGCATTAAAGCAAGTATCAGAAGTAACTGACATAGTCGTTATTATTGGTACCTGGTGCCCTGATTGCCATCGAGAAACGCCACGCTTTATGCGTTTAATTGAAGCGGCTGCCAACCCAAACCTTAAAGTGACCTACATAGGAGTTGACCGCAGCAAGCTTGACCCTGAAGGGCTAGCAGCTAAATATGATTTCACGCGTATTCCGACCTTTATTATTGAGCAAAAAGGTCATGAAATCGGCCGTATTGTAGAACGCCCTGAAGTGTCACTTGAAGCTGATTTGGTAAACCTTTTAAAATAATGAGTTCTCGCTGAAATGACAAAAAAATAGGTCACATTATGTGACCTATTTTTATTGTTCTATCAATTGAGATTAGCACTGACGGCCTCGTAACAACTCATATATTTAGCGTGTACGTTGCTTATCCGACAATACTTGCAATACGCCTTCACGTAATGCGCCGCCCGCTAGATGTAATTGTTTAATCGACAGTAACTCAAACAATGCCAACAAGATGGCCACACCAGATGCAAAAGTGGGTGCTTGTTCTGCCGTTAATCCATCAATATTGGATAGATGCAAATCTGACTGAGCTAAAATATCATCACGTAATGATTGCAGCACAGTTAAGGTAATCACTTCAGACACTTGCCTATGTTGCAATACTGACACAACAGATTGTACAACTCCTGATGCACCCACAGCTTTGTCCCAGCCTAAATTGGTCAGAGCCTGCATGTGTTCTAATAAGATATTTTTAACGGCATCTTGTGCTTGGGAAAAATCAAGCATTTGAAAAGGCGTAGCATTGAAAAACTGTTGATTAAAAACCACTCCGCCCATGGGTACGCTGGTTTTAAATAACACTTTACGGCCCTTACCGACAATAAACTCGGTACTGGCACCGCCAATATCAATCACGAGACGTTTTTCTATGCCTGTAGTGGTTGCCACCATACCTTGATAAATTAATTCAGCTTCACGTAAACCTGAAATAACCTCTATCGGATGTCCTAATATAGGTAAAGCCTGCTGCTTAAACTCATCTGCATTAGCAATAACACGCAATGTGGCGGTAGCGATTACTGCAACATCATGCTGATTAACGCGATGTTTTTTTATCATCTCGGCAAACAGGGCTAAACAATCTAACCCCCGTTGCATCACCTCATGCGACAAATAGCCATCGTCACCAATACCCTCTGCCAAACGCACTTTGCGCTTATACTTGGCTATAATCTGTGGCTTACCAGCCACAGTCACTGCAACCAACATATTAAAGCTATTAGAGCCTAATGTGATGGCCGCGTATGCAGGTAAGGATGATAATTGAGCCATTTACGTCGGTCTGCGTGTCCGATGACGCGATGGTGTGTTACTACTACCACTTCGATGAGCACCTTTACTTGCACCATCACGGGTACGGGTAGTAGGGTGTTTACGATGAATACGCACTGGCGGAGGAATATCATCCAGTAATGCATCACGGTCATAATCAGATACAGGAATAGCGTGGGTAATATAGGTTTCAATACCTGGTAAATTTAATGCATATTCTTCACAGGCAAAACTAATTGAAATACCTTTAGCACCCGCTCGACCAGTACGACCTATACGGTGAACATAATCTTCACAATCATCAGGTAAGTCATAGTTATAAACATGCGATACATCAGAGATATGTAAACCACGGGCTGCTACATCTGTGGCGACTAAAATATCTAAATCACCGCAGGTAAACTGTTCAAGAATACGAATACGTTTCTTTTGTGGTACATCGCCTGTCAGTAACCCAACACGATGTCCATCACCTTCAAGGTATGACCATAGTTTTTCACAGCTGTGTTTAGTGTTAGAGAACACAATAGCTTTTTCTGGCCAGTCTTCCTCAATCAAAGTAAGCAATAAGCGCATTTTATCTTCCATTGAAGGATAAAAAATTTCTTCTTTGATGTTTTTAGAGGTTTTTTCAAGTGGTTCGATTTCCACTTTCTCAGGGTCATTCATATGATCATAGGCTAATTCCTGCACTTTCATTGAAAGTGTGGCAGAAAATAACATGTTCAAACGCGCTTTAGCGTCTGGCATACGACGAAATAAGAAACGAATATCTTTAATAAAGCCTAAATCGAACATACGATCGGCTTCATCTAATACCACAGCTTGAATGTGATTCAGGCTAATGACACCTTGGCGAACATAATCAATAATTCGACCTGTGGTACCAATTAAAATATCAACGCCTTTATCTAATACCTCACGCTGTGTTTCATAGCTTTCACCGCCATAAACAATCCCAACTTTTAAGCCAGTATGTTTAGCCAGTAAATTGGCATCTTTAGCAATTTGAATCGCTAATTCGCGAGTTGGAGCCATGATAATGGCACGCGGTTCAGTATTTTTGCGCCCTTCTGGGGCAGCAGATGTGAGTAAGTGATTAAAAGTTGCTACTAAGAACGCCATGGTTTTGCCTGTGCCCGTTTGGGCTTGGCCGGCGATATCTTTAGTGTTTAGTAAAATAGGTAATGATAAGGCTTGGATTGGGGTACAAAATTCAAAGCCGTTCTCGTTTAAGGCTGATAAAACTGCATCTTGCAGCGGAAAGTCAGCGAACTTTTTGGTAGATAAATGTGTTTGGCTCATGGCACCAGCATACTAGTTGGGGTTGCAAAAAAAGATACGATAGTTTGAAATAGCTACATTGTTTATCCGTTCATATTATATATGCAGAGTTCAAAGCACCTCACTGCACAGGCTTCTTTATTGATAAATAATTAATTATCAAATGGTTATAAAAAAGACTGGGCACTGAGAAGCTTAAAAAAAATCACCTTAACTATTTAACAGCGGATGATGCTCTGCGTATAATGGCAAATATAAAAATTGCGGATATTTACACGGTCACTTGAAAAGCTTTTCAACTAACCCAATATACATGGTAAGCCATTAATAAACTAGCAATGGAACCAAATCTGGAGAACAACATGAGCGACAAAATAGTATACCTAAGCGACGACAGCTTCGAAAACGACGTATTAAAGTCTGACACTCCTGTGTTAGTCGATTTCTGGGCTGAGTGGTGTGGACCTTGTAAAATGATCGCGCCAATCTTAGATGACGTAGCAGAAGAGTATGCAGGTAGAGTTACTGTTGCCAAAATGAACGTTGACCAAAACAGCATTACCCCTGCTAAGTTTGGCGTTCGTGGCATTCCAACCTTGCTTATGTTTAAAGGTGGCGAGTTAGCTGCAACCAAAGTTGGTGCGCTGTCTAAAACGCAATTAAAAGAGTTTATTGACGCTCAAATCTAATCTCATTTAGAGTCTAATTGCGAAATGGCACAAGTTTTATACAATTTGTGCCATTTTTGTACCTAAAATTCTGGACGTCAGCCTAATATGGTGATAAATTTACCTCAGATTTTTTCAATTTAACCTTTTCTCGCTTTTCAGTCATAAACTCTGTTCAATACCCCTACTGATTGATTGCGGTAAGCTTTGTCGCGTAACACAAGACTCCCATACATGAATTTAACAGAATTAAAAGACACGCCGATTTCAGATCTTGTTTCACTTGCTGAAAGCATGAAACTAGAAAATATGGCTCGCGCCCGTAAGCAAGATATTATCTTCTCGATTTTAAAATCACATGCCAAAAGCGGAGAAGATATCTTCGGTGGCGGTGTATTAGAAATCCTCCAAGACGGTTTTGGATTTTTAAGAAGTTCAGATGGTTCATACTTAGCCGGCCCTGACGATATCTATGTTTCACCTAGCCAAATTCGCCGCTTCAATATGCGTACTGGTGACTCCATTTTTGGTAAGATACGTCCGCCTAAAGAAGGTGAAAGATATTTTGCCCTGCTAAAAGTATCTGAAGTTAACTTCGATAAGCCAGAAAGCTCACGTAACAAAATTTTGTTTGAAAACTTAACCCCACTTCATGCTGAAGAACGTCTTCGTATGGAACGCGGTAATGGTTCAACAGAAGATATTACCTCACGCATTCTTGATCTATGTTCTCCTATCGGTAAAGGTCAACGTGGTTTGATTGTTGCGCCGCCAAAAGCGGGTAAAACATTATTACTTCAAAACATCGCCCAAAGTATTACTTATAACAACCCTGATGTGGTGTTAATGGTATTACTGATTGACGAACGCCCAGAAGAAGTGACCGAAATGCAGCGTATGGTCAAAGGCGAAGTTATTGCTTCTACCTTTGATGAGCCAGCAAGCCGTCACGTGCAAGTTGCCGAAATGGTACTTGAAAAAGCCAAGCGTTTAGTTGAACACAAAAAAGACGTAGTGATTTTACTAGATTCTATCACTCGTTTAGCCCGTGCATACAACACAGTTATTCCATCATCAGGTAAAGTGCTTACCGGTGGTGTTGATGCTAACGCACTACACCGTCCAAAGCGTTTCTTCGGTGCAGCACGTAACATCGAACACGGCGGCAGCTTAACCATTATTGCTACCGCACTTGTTGATACTGGTTCGAAAATGGATGAAGTGATTTACGAAGAATTTAAAGGTACCGGTAACCAAGAGTTACACCTTTCTCGTAAAGCAGCTGAAAAACGTGTGTTCCCGGCGATTGATTTCAACCGCAGCGGTACTCGTCGCGAAGAGAAACTGACTACAGTTGAAGAACTTCAGAAGATGTGGATCTTACGTAAAATACTTCACCCAATGGATGAAGTATCAGCAATGGAATTCTTAATCGATAAGCTTGCAATGACTAAGACAAATGAAGAATTCTTCACCGCGATGAAACGCGCTAAGTCTTAAGACATACATTCTATATCTGATAAAAATGCCGCTCCACCTAATAAAGGTTAGCGGCATTTTTGTATCACTCAGTTTATCGCTAATCAATACATCAACTACAAAATCCTATTCGGGCTTGCTATCGCCATCTTACGGCGTAAGTAAGCAATCTGTTGCATATGAGGCAAATCTTTCGGGCAGGCATCTTGGCAGCCTAATAAAGTCACACAGCCAAATACCCCATCTTGATTACCGATAACATGATAGAAATCATCCGCAGTACGGGTATCGCGGCTATCTAATTCAAAGCGGGCAATTTTCATCATACCCACCGCGCCAACAAAGGTTTCACGCATTTGTTTGGTGGCGCAGGCTGACACACATACACCACACTCTACACAACGGTCGAGTTCGTATAACTTGGCTGCTTCGTCTGGGTCCATGGGTGTTTCGATACGATGAATATCACTCTCAAAATTATTTGGCTGTAACCACAACTGTAAACGCTCGGCCAATTCGCGCATAAACTTACCGGTGTTAACTGACAAATCGCCGATTAATTCAAACCCAGGTAATGGCATCAATATAATGTCACCTTTAGGGTAATTAGCCGTTAAAGTGCGGCAAGCCAATGTGGGCTTGCCGTTAATCACCATGGCGCAGCTGCCGCAAATGCCTGCGCGGCAGACAAAGTCAAATTGCAGTGAAGGATCCTGTTGCTCACGAAGCATATTCAGCGCAATAAACACCGTCATGCCGGGCGCTTCAGTCACTTCATAGTTAACCATTTTCGGTTTGTCGTTAGGGTCTTGTGGATCAAATCTAAAAATTGAAAAACGAATTGTTCTAGCTTG
Source organism: Shewanella glacialimarina (assembly GCF_020511155.1). Classification (NCBI taxonomy): domain Bacteria; kingdom Pseudomonadati; phylum Pseudomonadota; class Gammaproteobacteria; order Alteromonadales; family Shewanellaceae; genus Shewanella; species Shewanella glacialimarina. The sequence continues at coordinate 4,006,057 of NZ_CP041216.1, forward strand.
ACTCATGTTATTTATCTCCCACCATTGTTGCACTGACCACAGCACAATTTAATGTGTCTGATAAGCGCTGATTTAGCGGCATTAGCTCGTCAGGTAAGGTGAATGGCATGATTGCTGCCTGCTTGGCATATCGGTCAGCATCAATACCTAAGTTGGCAAGAATGGCGTCTATTTGCTGCTGACGCTTCTCGGTATCGGGATGCGCAATCGCATTGTTTACACCATAGCCACGATAGCCCGGTGGCAGTTCCATTTGCATCACATCAAGCGCTTCATAACTCAGCACTGGCGCTAAAGCATCGGCATCTGGCCAGGTTGATAATGTCCGGTTTAGCCAGTCTTTATCGTTACGTTGTGGAAAGTCTTCACGGGAGTGAGCACCACGACTTTCGGTGCGCGCATTCGCACCGCAAGCGACAGTTAGCGCCACTTTTAGCATTCGCCTTAGGCGTAATGCTTCTACTAGTTCAGGGTTGGCATGGCGTTTTTTACACCTTAGTCCGATATTGCGTGAACGTTTAAGCAACTGACTTAACTCATCTACGGCTTGTTGTAACTCATCGCCATTTCTGAAAATACCAACGTAATCCATCATAATTTTTTGCATCGCCAGCTTAAGTTCAAAGGTATTTTCGGTGCCTTCACCATCCACTAAACCATTAATCTCATCAATTAACTCACCACCGAAACGATTAATGAGGTCAGTATCAATAACCAGATTGTTTTTCTCGCCAAAGTCAGCAACATATTTACCAATAATCATCCCGCCAACCACGGTTTCTGCTAGAGAATTCCCGCCTAAACGATTAAAGCCATGCATATCCCAACACGCCGCCTCTCCCACACTAAATAAACCTGATAACTGCGGGCTTTCACCTGTAGGCGTTGTGCGTATGCCGCCCATAGAATAATGCTGAGTTGGCCTAACTGGGATCCAATCTTTAGTGGGGTCTATACCGAGAAAGTTTTCACAAATTTCTTTCACTTCGCGCAAGTTGGTTTCAATGTGTTTGCGGCCTAACAAGGTAATATCCAACCATAAATGTGGGCCATATGGGCTATCGACACCTTTGCCTTTACGCATATGCTCAGTCATGCGCCGTGACACTACATCACGTGATGCTAATTCTTTCTTTTCAGGCTCGTAATCTGGCATAAAACGATAGCCGTCTTTATCGCGCAATAACCCGCCATCACCGCGACAGCCTTCTGTGGTTAAAATACCTACGGGCACAATGGCAGTAGGATGAAACTGTACCGCTTCCATATTACCTAATGTCGCCACGCCAGTTTCTAATGCCAATGCTTGGCCTATCCCATCACAAATAATGGCGTTGGTAGACACTTCATATATACGACCATAACCCCCAGTAGCTATCGTGGTTGATTTGGCAATATACGCCCTAACCTCGCCAGTAATTAAACAGCGAGCAATCACGCCTTGGCAGCGCTTGCCATCATGAATAATCTTTAGCGCTTCCATGCGTTCGTGTACAGGAATACCTAACGAAATCGCTTTATTATCGACCGCATACAGCAATGAATGCCCAGTCCCGTCTGCGGTATAGCAAGTACGCCATTTCTTGGTGCCGCCAAAGTCACGGGCATTAATTAACCCATGCGCCTCTTCGGCTTCATTAATAGTGACCTTCTGTGCATTAACTATCACCTGGCGTTCACCTTTAGTGATGCGTGTCCAGGGTACGCCCCAATTGGCTAACTCACGTACTGCTTTAGGTGCACAATGGGCAAACATACGGGCAACGGCTTGATCGCAGCCCCAGTCAGAGCCTTTTACTGTGTCTTCAAAATGCACATCTTCATCATCGCCCATGCCTTTTATTGTGTTACCCAAACTAGCTTGCATCCCTCCCTGGGCTGCTGCTGAATGAGAGCGTTTAGCTTGAATGAGTGACAGCACTAATGTATCAAGACCGCGCTCTTTAGACGCAATAGCAACCCTTAAACCGGCTAAACCTGCACCAACCACTAATGTATCGGTATAAATTATTTGCATGTTTATTCCTTATTAAGTTGGCGCAAAAGGGATAACAGGCAACTCAAGGGTTCGCCCTATCACAATGTAAGCGACTAAACTGGCAATACCAATAATCATCAAATATACCAGCAGCACCTTGGCAAACTTAAGCAAGGCAAAACGTTGCTGTACTAATCCCCACTTCACGCAAACACGATATAAACCAAACACGGCGTGCACTAAAACGGCGGGTAAAAGTAAGATGTACAGAATCCAGACATTATCGTAATAAACTCGCTCGGCAGATAAATGCGGGCCAATTTCAGGATTCATGATCATGGTAAATAGATGCACCGGCACTAAGAAAAACAATAAAAAACCTGTCACCATTTGCCAGAACCATATTTTGGTATCTTCGTGGGGTAAAAAATGCATTTGTTGCCGTAATGCTCGCCATTGACCAATTTGAGTCGGAAAGCGGCGCAAGGCAAAAATGGCATGGATCATCACCACAACTAACATAAACGCTGAAAATATCTGGGTTAATAATGGATAACCATGACCCGTTTCACTGAAAATCCCCCCTTCAAGAAATTGAGCAACCTGGTAAAAAGCTTCTTTTCCCAGCAAAATGCTGGATTCAAAATGCAAATGCGCAATAATAAATAGCCCAAGTAATGCCCCGGATAGACTTTGTAAACTGTCTGCTCTTGCAGCCCAAATTGGATGAGAAAAACCCTTAGCAGCACTCACATTATTATTTTTTGCAGGCAAGGATTGAGATTCCATAAATTGTTACATCCGGTACTGGCACAATAAGGTAACTTGACCATATCAAGTCTTTTCAAACAACATCATTGGCGATAAAACAAACCGTGACCTTGCTCACTTATTATCATGTCGGACTTAGAGGCTGATCACACTGTGTTTAAGATTGAAATTTCAAACAAACCCAATGACTTGACCAACTAACAAAACGAATTTGCGTAATTCAAACAATAACAATGATCATGTCGCGATAATTAACCGTCATCACGTTCATAATGTCACTCCAAAATCTTAACAAGATAAAATCCATACTAAGGTGCGCATCTGTAAATGGTTTGGGTATAATAGCCGCCATTAACACCACTTTTATCAAAGATTAGGAACACCCCATGGCTTGGATCCAATTGCGCATTCACACTCATCGCGACAATGCAGATATGTTAGGCGACTTATTAATGGATCAAGGTTCTGTTTCCATTACCTATGAAGATGGCCAAGACGAACCCATTTTTGAACCTAAATTAGGTGAAACTCCACTTTGGCAAGATACGGTAGTTGTTGCGTTATTTGATGCAGGCACCGATTTAGCACCCACGATTGAATTTTTAGAATCTATGCCATTTTTAGGCGCTGGTTTTAACCATAAAATTGAACAGGTAGAAGACAAAGACTGGGTACGTGAATGGATGGACAGTTTCCACCCTATTCAATTTGGTCAACGTTTATGGATTTGCCCAAGCTGGCGCCCTATTCCTGACCCAGAAGCGGTTAACGTTATTTTAGATCCTGGCTTAGCATTTGGCACAGGTACACACCCTACAACTGCATTATGTCTTGAGTGGTTGGACAGCTTAGATTTAGCTGATAAAGAAGTTATCGATTTTGGTTGTGGCTCAGGTATTTTAGCGATTGCCGCTATCAAACTAGGGGCCAAAAAAGTCACCGGTGTGGATATTGATTATCAAGCCATAGACGCCTCTACCGCAAATGCTGAACGTAACGATGTGGCGGATAAACTATCACTTTATTTACCTGAAGATCAGCCAGAGAATTTACAAGCTGATGTGCTTGTCGCCAATATTCTAGCGGGGCCGCTCAAAGAATTAGCCCCATTAATTGCTGAAAAAGTAAAAACCGGTGGTCAACTAGCCCTGTCAGGTTTATTACGCGAACAGGCTCAAGATGTATCTGACTTCTATAGCCAATGGTTTGATATGGACCCAGCGTGCCATAAAGAAGATTGGACTCGCTTAAACGGAACAAAAAAATAGTTTACTATTTAAGCAAACAGACGCGCGTATAACAAGGGTTACAATTGTTTTACACGCGTCTAGCTTATCTACTGCTTAGCTGCAACCCCCATCAGTGCTCAAAAACAAAAATATATCCCCCTAAACCGCAGATATTAAGTCAATTAATTGTCTGAGATCAAAAGTCAAGTAAAAAAGTTTTATTTAGGTCATTTATTGACCTTTTCAAGCTGGTCAAAAAGGGCTACTATAGCGCCCCTTTGAAGAGCAAGGTGAAATCAGCAAATGCGAATTGGCCCCTATCAACTGTCTAACCAGCTGATCGTGGCACCAATGGCAGGTGTCACCGATCAAGCCTTCCGCAACCTTTGTTTACGTTATGGCGCAGCCTTAGCAGTATCTGAAATGTTGTCGTCCAATCCTGATGTTTGGGACTCGGATAAAAGCCGCATGCGCATGGCGCATTCAGGCGAAGAAGGAATACGCTCCGTACAAATTGCAGGTGCAGACCCTGATTTAATGGCTAATGCCGCTCAGTTCAACGTTGAACAAGGCGCGCATATCATTGATATCAATATGGGTTGCCCAGCAAAAAAAGTGAATAAAAAGTTAGCTGGTTCTGCATTGATGCAAAACCCCTGCTTAGTAAAAGAGATTTTACAAGCCGTGGTTAGCGCAGTGGATGTTCCGGTAACTTTAAAAATTCGCACAGGGTGGGACCCAGATAATCGTAACGGGATCCAAATAGCCCAAATTGCCCAAGATTGTGGCATTGCTTCGTTAGCGGTTCATGGCCGTACAAAGCAATGTATGTATAAAGGCTTTGCCGAATACGACACAATTAAAGCAATAAAACAGAATATCTCGATTCCGGTTGTTGCCAATGGCGATATTAACAGCCCCGAAAAAGCCAAATTTGTGCTTGATTATACGGGTGCTGATGCGGTGATGATAGGAAGAGGTGCACAAGGAAGGCCCTGGATTTTTAAAGAGATTCAGCACTACTTGGAAACAGGTACAAAGTTAGCGCCTATCGGGGCAGAAGAGCAACGCACTGTGATGCTTGAACACCTTGATAAACTTTATAATCTGTATGGCGAGTACAAAGGTGTCCGTTTTGCCAGAAAGCATATCGGATGGTACCTAAACCAGGAAGAACAACGTCAATGGCGTGCTGACTTCAACAGGCTTGAAACCGCTGTCCAACAGCATTCCTTTGTGGAATGTTATTTTGAAGAATTAGTGTAAAATTAATTAAAGAGCAGAATAGAATGTTTGATCAGACAACTAACACAGAAGTTCACCAGCTTACCGTAGGCAAAATCGAAACAGCAAACGGCACTATCAAGCCGCAGTTATTACGCGACGCAGTTAAACGCGCCGTAACCAACTTCTTCTCTCAGTTAGACGGTCAGGAAGCTTCAGAAGTGTATGAAATGGTACTTAGTGAAGTTGAAGCACCTTTACTAGACATTATCATGCAACACACTCGTGGCAACCAAACTCGCGCAGCGAACATGTTAGGTATCAACCGTGGTACTTTACGTAAGAAGCTAAAAAAATATGGCATGAACTAAGACTCAACGTCTAAGTGATTGTAAGAAAACGGGCTTATCAGCAATGATAAGCCCGTTTTTGCGTATATGTATCCGCATATGTACCTTCTTTTTTGTTGTCCCTTATTCTTTTAGTCTTTTCACCCATAAAATATCTCATAACAACATTTGTTTTATATAGCCTTTGTATTGGGCGATGTCACTAATATGACCAACTAAAACCGCTATGACTAACCTATTATGCTCAACCATCTAACCATTTTTTAAATTGTGCTGTGCGAGTTTTGCTGGTGATAAGTGGCTCTTTTAATATTGTCGTTGTTACCGCGACGGTATCTTTGCCGTAATTCTCGAATGCTTGAATATAATTCAAATTAATTAAATCGCTGCGGTTGAGCCTGAAAAACTGCTTAGGGTCGAGTTGTTGTTCAAGTTCAGTAATCGAGTTGCCTGTTAGCATATGATGCTGGCCGAGTTTATCGTAAGCAGAAATAACCCCTGCCGCTGCCCGCAAACACACTATGTCATCGGTTTTAAGTATTTCGACCACTTGTGATTTACGCAATAAAAAGCGGCTTTTATAGATTGGCTGTTCAACGCTGGGCTGACCTATCTGAACCTGAGTTAAGTTATGCTTTAATTGTTCATAGCTCAACATAGCCGCAGAGAAACGCTTATATGAAAAAGGTTTGAGCAGATATTCAATCCCCTGATTTTGAAAAGCATCACCCCAATGTTGATTATAAGATGTTGTGTATATAACAGGGCAAGGTAAATCAAGCGCATTAAGAGCGTTAAAGACCTGGCCATCTAACAATTCAATGTCAGAGAAAATAAGGTCTAACAATGGCTGATTATCAAAGAATGTAATGACATCGGCTACTTTATCAATTTGTGCAACAATTTCAGCCTCGGGATAGTAACGATGAATAAAACCTATCAGTTTTTGGGCAGCCAACGGCTCATCTTCAATCACTAACACTCTCATGCAAACTCCCTGTGAACAGATAAAGGTAAAGTGAGCCTGAAATAATGTTCAGTATGCTCAACCGCTAAAGGCTGGTTACAAATAGCCACACAACGTGTGCGCAAGTTTTGCAGACCTAATTGAGTAGACTCAGGTTTAAAGCTTTTCTGATTAATCTGATTACCAATACTGACTTTATCAGCATCAATTGTTATTTCAATCTTGGTAGGGGCAAGTTTATTGCCTTGATTATGCTTAATCACATTTTCAATAGCGAGTTGCAAAGCACAGGGTAAAATATGACTGCGTAAATTATCCCCAGGCTTTTGAATAATCTCAAGCACATAAGCCCCTTCAAACCGTGTTGATATTAATGACATGTAATTTTTTGCAAAAATCAGTTCATGTTCAAGCGGTACTAAAGAGTGATCTTTATGCTGTAAAATATAACGGTAAATATCGCTAAAGGTATTAAGGTATTCATCCGCTTCATCAGGGTCTTGTTGTATCAATGCCGACAACACATTGAGGTTATTGAATAAAAAATGTGGATCAATATGCTGCTGTAATGTTTTTACTTGGCTTTGCAACAACGCTTTTTCGCTTTGTTCTAGCGCGCTATGTTGTTGTTTTATATCTTCAAACACTTTGAATGCTAAGGTAAAACCACCCACTATGGTATGCAAAATAAACTGCATACTCAAAAGCGATATGATATGAGCCACATTAATTGCTTGAATACCTATCGCAAACTCAAGCGCGACAATTAACCCTGTAACGGCAAAGGTAAAACTGACATTACTGAGTAAAAATACTCGTATATAGCATTGTGTATTGCTTAGTATGTGTTTGCTATTTTGATAGAAGCGAAACCAACGTAAAGTGAGCCATTGTGCAATAAAGCATTGAACAGCCATCCACACTGGGGCATCAAAATGCCATTGAATTGCCTCACCGGGTTTGGCCTGTAAAAGTGCAGAGTACAACACCATAAATATCGAAAAAAGGCTGATAATAATAATATTAATAAGTTTATTCATGATGTTGACTCTATTTAAATTCATTTGAGTTTAGTTATTTTCTGGCAACCGCATAATCACTTGGCCTTTGTCGTTTAAAAACTCTAGTTTTGCTTCACCCGATTCAGTCACTACCAGTTGAATTCGCTTATTACCCTGAGCATCATTTAAGCGTAATTGTGAGCTACCATTTAAGGTACCGTAAAAAGCACGATGCACTGCACCTTTATTGTCTTCTATATATTGTTGCTCGAGGATAGCTAATTTAGCAGTATCTCCTTCTGACTGCGCTTTAATAAATGCCTTGGTCAATTCAAAGTCCATATCGGTATCGGGTCTATCCATAACGGTTAAGCCGGTGATCATAAAATCTTTTTGCTCAATATGCTGCATCATCATAGTCTGGTCTTGGTTATAGCGATCAAAAGACATATGTAACCCATGATTAACCTCACCATTGTCTTTTTTACCACGAAAAATAAAACCGCCATTTTCTGTGCCCTCATCATTATAAAAAATCATACCGGGTCTGGGCTCATTAGAGCGAAATACTTCTTTACCAAACTTATTAACCCCAGGCGCTTTATCAGCGTTTGAGAGTACCATTCGGTTTAAGCCGTTTTTCTCTACAATATTAATACGTTCAACAGAAATTTCCTCAAACGTCATCTTACTAGGGTTACTATCTAATTGATCGAGAAATACATAACTGCCTAACGATAAGAGACTAATGCCTAAAACATAATTGATTAGTTTTTGAGTTTTAAATTGTTGTACTAAAGCAACGTTTTGATGAGTAGTCATGGTGCGCCCTCTTTAAGCTATTGATTATTTTTTACAACGGCAGGAACCGCTGGTTGTGTGATTAAAGTAGCGTGCTGACAATTAAGACAAAATACATAATCTATAAGCAGGGGGAAAATCTTATTAAAGGGCTGAAAATGACGATTACACCAAATGATTAATCTACTGGTTTAGGTTTGCTATGGGGGAATTAGCTAAAAATGACTGGTAGGCTATTAGGTTATCAAGGTACTAGCGCATTGGATTGGATTAAATTGAAGTAAAATGAATGAAGTGAGTTACCCCACGTATAATCTGTATATGCTACTTTGTTTCTACATCGACAAAATATTGTTGTTCAAGTTGTTTGTAAACACCACTGGCTCGAATTGTTTTTAAACCACGATTAAACTTATTTTTTAATGCCTCATCATGGAAGCTGATATAATAATCCGGTCCTGAAAATATCATGTGATAATGCAAGCTTGCTGTTACATCGATATCTTTGGCGATCATACGGTTTAAATCTTGGAACACGTACCGGTCGGCTATCACGATATCGACTCGTTCTTTATAAAGCATTTTATTTTGTTTTTCTTGTGGTGACACTTCCAAATAGGCGAGGTTATTTTGGGTCATTTTGTTAAAAGTGTTGCCCATAACGTGTTGGGCATTCAAAAAAGCCACCACGCTGTAATGTTTTAAATCATCAATGCTAGTAATACGTAAGTCATTTTTGGCTAAACTAATCGCTACATTGTGGTATGAAATATAATTATCTGAAGCAAACCCTCCAACACCTGTATGCTGATTTACCGTCATAATGGCATCCGCTTTTTTCTGTTGAAAATGCAATAATTGGCGATTACGGGAAGAAAACTGAAACTCGACTTTTATGCCTTCACTGGCAAATGCCTGACGGATGATATCCAGTTCAATACCCGACTGTTCATCTTGCAATATATAAGGCGGGCGAGCTGTAGGGGACGCGATAATGATTTTTTTATCTACCCTCAACTCTGTAGCAGACAATGGTTGTGATACGACTAGTTGAAGCATAGATGCTAGACACGTCAGTAATACGCTAGAGGTCAAAGCGAGTGAGAAATAATGCCTTTGAGAACCTAGCATAGGGTAAGTGTTACCTTTTATTATTTTTTGTGCCAGTTATAGTGCAAGCATAGCGTGAATAATCAATGTTGATCAAGCTCAACCATTCAACAAATATAGCCCCATAAATATAAATGTGAAGTATGTAAAGTCGCCATAAAAAAACAGGCACCAATTGGCACCTGTGTTTAATCAGCATAAAAAATTAACTCATGACATCTTCTAATGCTTTAAGGCATAAGGCCACATTTTCAGCTCTAGCACCAAAACCCATCAAACCGATGCGCCAGGCTTTCCCTCCTAACGCGCCTAATCCTGCGCCTATTTCTAGGTTATATTGCTCTAGCAGTTGTTTACGCACCGCGCCGTCATCAATACCTTCTGGAATATAAACGGTATTAAGCTGAGGTAGTCGGTATGCCTCTTCAACAACGAACTTAAGTCCTAGCTTAGTGAGTCCGTCGCGCAAAATTACATGCATATTGTGGTGACGTGCCCAGGCATTTTCTAGCCCTTCGTTTGCTAATACACGTAATGACTCATGTAAGGCATATAATGCATTAACGGGGGCGGTGTGATGATAACTGCGTTTGCCACCATTGCCATTACCCCAATACCCCATGACTAATGTTTGGTCTAAAAACCAACTTTGTACTAGCGTTTTACGGTTTTTAAGCTTTTCAACGGCTTTGTCTGAAAACGATACCGGCGATAAACCCGGCACGCATGATAAACACTTCTGACTGCCAGAATAAATAGCATCAATACCCCATTCATCAACACGTAGCTCTACCCCCCCTAATGATGTCACCGCATCAACTATGGTTAAACAGCCATGGAGCTGCGCAAGTGTACACAGGGTTTGCGCATCAGATAACGCACCAGTCGATGTTTCAGCATGTACAAAGGCTAAAAATTTTGCATCAGGGTTGGCCACTAATGCCTGTTCAACCGCTTCTGGACAAACAGGCTCACCCCAAGCATTATCAACTACCACGGCGACGCCACCGACACGCTCAACATTTTGGCGCATACGTTCGCCAAACACACCATTACGACAGACGATGACCTTTTCACCTGGCTCAACTAAGTTGACAAAACAGGTTTCCATGCCAGCACTGCCTGGTGCAGATACCGCTAGGGTCATTTCATTCTTAGTTTGAAAGGCATACTGGATCAGTTGTTTTAGCTCATCCATCATATTAACGAACAGCGGGTCTAGATGACCGATAGTCGGCTTGGCTTGTGCAGCCAATACTTCAGGATAAACGTCGGACGGCCCTGGGCCCATCAAAATACGACGTGGGGGGTTAAAAGCAGAAATTTGCGGTACGGGCAACATCAATGTCTCCTTAACTAGGTCTAGCTATTTTATTAAATAGCATTAGTTGAAAAATTTACCCTACATAGAAAAAATAGTATTCAGCCAACGAGTATATTCTCGTTTCGGCATTGACGTTAACTTAGCATACTGGCGCCAAAAGTAACGCTAGTATGCTATATAACTATTTAGCCTTAGCGCCTAAAAATAATTGATAGGCTGGGCTATTGGTTTCTTCTTGGTAGACAAAGCCCAGCTCCGTTAAAAAACGGGCAAATGGGATATCATCACTTTTAGGCACTTCAAAACCCGCTAACACGCGGCCAAAGGCTGCACCATGATTACGATAATGAAATAAACTGATATTCCACTGGCTTTGTAATGTGGTTAAAAACTTCAGCAATGCGCCTGGATACTCAGGAAACTCAAAGCTAAATAATCGCTCTTCTAATGATTCTAATGGATGACCGCCAACCATATAACGCACGTGTAACTTTGCGGTTTCGTCTTGGGATAAGTCTTGAACTTCAAAGTGTTCCGATTCTAACTTAGCAATAATACTTTTCAGTTCGGTTTGACCACCACTTAAGCGAATCCCGGCAAACACTACGGCCATATCACGGCTACTAAAACGGTAATTAAACTCAGTCATCACGCGCTTATCAAGTAACTCACAAAAACGCAGAAAACTGCCAGGCTGTTCAGGAATTTTAACGGCTAGCACGGCCTCTTTTTGCTCGCCTAATTCACAACGTTCAGACACATAACGTAAGCTATGAAAGTTGACATTTGCACCGCTTAAAATAGCCGCTACCTTTAATGGTTTGTCTGCATCGTTTTCAAATGCCAGCATGTATTTTTTCAAACCGGCAATAGATAACGCACCAGCGGGCTCCGCAATTGCGCGGGTATCTTCAAAAATGTCTTTTACTGCGGCACAGATTTCATCAGAGGTCACAGTAATCACATGATCAACATATTCTCGAGCAACCCGAAAAGGCTCATCACCAATACGCTTAACCGCAACACCATCGGCAAACAAACCTACCTGGCTTAAGGTAACAGGCTCATCGGCTTCTAATGCCGCTTTTAAACACGCGGCATCTTCAGGTTCAACACCAATAATTTTGACTTGTGGCATAACGGCTTTGTAATACGCCGCAATACCCGCAATTAACCCGCCGCCACCAACAGGTACAAATACTACGTCAAGTCCGCGTTGTTGTTGCACCATTTCCTGAGCAATAGTGCCCTGTCCTGCTATTACAGCCTGATCATCAAATGGGGCAATATAAACTCGACCTTCTGATTCAGACAATGCTTTAGCATAATCATTAGCTTGATCAAATGCTTGACCGTGCAATACGACTGTGCCGCCCAAACGCTTTACCGCATCGATTTTAATTTCAGGCGTTGTGCTTGGCATCACAATGACCGCATTAATGCCACGACTTGCTGCCGACATTGCCACACCTTGGGCATGATTACCGGCTGACGCACAAACAACACCACAAGCGCATTGTTCTGGGGTTAATTCGGCAATGCGGTTATAAGCACCACGAAGCTTGAACGAGTGTACCGGCTGCATATCTTCGCGCTTTAAAAAAACATCACAACCTAAACGAGCTGACATTTTTTTCATAGCAGATAACGGCGTGACCTCGGCAATATCATAAACGGATGATAGCAAAATCTTTTGCAAATATTGCTGAGCTAAGGACATGGGCGCTAGCTCCAATTGAGTTGGTGATGCCAAGGACTGCATAATCTATCCCTCTAGTTTACTGCGATCGCGCACAGCACCTTGATCGGCACTGGTGGCTAATAGCGCATACGCTTTCAACGCCAATGAAACATATCGTTCACGACCAATGGGTTTCCAACCTAACACACCTTTGGCGTCCATTGCTTGGCGACGCGCTGCTAAAGCTTGGTCACTGACGTTCAGTTTGATGCTACGATTAGGGATATCAATGGCAATTTGATCGCCATTTTCAATTAAAGCAATGGTGCCACCTGAAGCCGCTTCTGGTGATATATGGCCAATCGATAAACCTGAAGTGCCACCAGAAAAACGTCCATCGGTAATTAACGCACACTTGGTGCCTAAGCCACGTGATTTAAGGTATGTGGTTGGGTACAGCATTTCCTGCATACCTGGGCCACCTTTAGGGCCTTCATAGCGAATAACCACCACATCTCCGGCAACCACTTCGCCACCTAAAATACCGGCGACAGCGTCATCTTGGCTTTCATAAATACGGGCGCTGCCCACAAAGGTTAAATTAGAATCATCAACCCCTGCGGTTTTCACAATACAGCCTTTTTCAGCGATATTGCCCGACAATACCGCTAAGCCGCCTTCTTGGCTGAAAGCGAATTCACGCGTACGGATACAGCCGTTTTCACGGTCATCATCAACAGTGTCCCAGCGACAATCTTGGCTAAAGGCCTTTTGGGTTGGAATACCAGCAGGTCCTGCACTAAAGAAGCGTATAACGGCAGGGTCATTGGTTTGTTTAATATCGTATTTGGCTAAAACAGACTTTAAATCACCACCGTTATCTGCCGCCACATGTGGCACGTCATTATGTAATAGGCCTGCTCTGTCTAACTCACCTAAAATACCCATGACTCCACCCGCACGGTGAACATCTTCCATATGATATTTAGGGGTAGATGGCGCTACTTTACAAAGGTGTGGCACTAAACGTGAAATACGGTCGATATCGGCCATAGTGAAATCAACTTCCGCTTCATGCGCAGCCGCTAATAAATGCAATACAGTGTTCGATGAACCACCCATGGCGATATCTAAAGTTGTTGCGTTTTCAAACGCTTTAAATGAGGCGATATTACGTGGTAAAGCACTCTCATCGTCATGCTTGTAATAACGCTCGGCGAGCTTCATTACTCGGCGACCCGCTTCTAAAAACAGTTCACGGCGATCTGCATGGGTAGCCAACATTGAGCCATTACCCGGTAACGATAACCCTAGCGCTTCAGTTAGGCAGTTCATTGAGTTTGCGGTAAACATACCCGAACACGAGCCACAAGTAGGACAGGCACTGCGTTCAATTTGTTTGCTGTCTTCATCGCTAACATTGGTGTCAGCGCCAGCAACCATGGCATCGACTAAGTCAAGCTTAATGATTCTGTCTGATAACTTAGTTTTGCCGGCTTCCATTGGGCCACCAGAGACAAAAACCACTGGAATATTCAGTCTTAGTGCGGCCATCAACATGCCTGGGGTGATTTTGTCGCAGTTTGAAATACACACTAACGCATCGGCACAATGGGCATTGACCATATATTCAACGCTGTCGGCAATTAACTCTCGTGATGGCAAGCTATAAAGCATGCCGCCATGGCCCATGGCAATACCATCATCCACTGCAATGGTATTAAATTCTTTGGCGATACCGCCCGCTTCTTCAATGGCACTAGCTACAAGCGAGCCCATATCTTTTAAATGTACATGACCCGGCACAAATTGGGTAAACGAGTTAGAGATGGCAATAATTGGCTTACCAAAATCCGTTTCTTTAACGCCTGTTGCGCGCCAAAGTGCGCGAGCTCCAGCCATGTTACGACCTTCGGTACTGGTTGCTGAACGTAGTTTTGGCATTGCTTTAATCCTTGGTTAATTTTTTACTGCGTAAACTCGATTAATCTTTACTGATGAGAGCTAAAATATTAAGCGTTTACTGTTTTATCTAATTGGGCGGCAACGGGTAACACTTTACACTGTGTCACATCAATCAGCTTGTCTAATTGGTTGCTTAATAATTCAATTGCACGCTCGGCTTCAACCCATAGATTAATCGCTAGGTTGTTATCATCCTTAGTGTGCATTTTCATTTCAGTCACTTTAAAGCCACGATGACGTGTAACACGAAGCACACGCTCTAACACTTCTGGACACTGCTTTACGGTTATCTCAAGATTATGTTGCATCATGTTTGCTTCTCCATTTGATCCATCATTTCGCTGTTACTGGCCCCTGGAGGCACTAATGGCCAAACGTTGAAAGCGTCATCAATCGACACATGCAACATAAATGGACCTGGGGTATTAATCATTTCATCTAGGGCTTCTTCGACCTGATCTGCGCGGGTAATGGTACGCCCTGGGATATCAAATGCCGATGCCATTAACACAAAGTTAGGGTTGTCTGATAAATCCGTTTCGCTGTAGCGTTCTTCAAAAAATAGCTGCTGCCATTGCTTCACCATGCCTAATTTTTGGTTATCAACCAGTAAAATTTTAACCGGTAACTTACGGCGCTTGATGGTGGTTAACTCTTGCACATTCATCATAAACGAACCGTCACCCGATACTGTGACCACAGTAGCATTGGGTCTGGCCACTTGCGCGCCAATGGCTGCAGGTAACCCAAAGCCCATAGTGCCTAGACCTGCGCTAGACAAATGATCTTCTGGGCGTCTAAACCACATATGCTGAGCCACCCACATTTGATGCTGACCCACATCACAACTTACTACGCTATCTTCAGGCAACTTATTGGCTAAACGACGTAACATAGAAGGCGCAAAAATCAGTTCACCAGGGTGGTTATAATCCCATTTATACTGACGCGCCATATCGGTGATATCTTGAAGCCACGGTTGAATATGCACCGCATCAACGACAGCTTCTGCCAAAGCAGGCAATACAAGACGAAGCTCAGCTGCGATAGCCACATCTGCTTGACGTAGCTTACCCAGTTCGGCGGCATCGATATCTAAATGAAGCACTTTGGCATTACTGGCAAAACTGGCTAAACGGCCAGTTACACGGTCATCAAAGCGTGCCCCGACTACGATTAATAAATCACATTCTTGTACCGCTAAATTAGCCGCTTTGCCGCCGTGCATCCCTAACATACCAAGATAACCCGGTGCATCATGGGCAATACTGCCAAGCCCTTTTAAAGTGGCTACAGAAGGTATTTTTGTTTGAGCAATAAACTGACGTAAGTGTCCAACAGCACCAGCCATACCCACGCCACCACCGACGTATAACATGGGTTTTTTGGCGGCTTTGATTAATTCAGCACCGGCGTCCAAATCAGCCTGTTCGGCTTGCAATTCAACTTCAACCGATTGAAGTGGTGTTTTGTATTCAAGCTCGGCTATTTGGATATCTTTAGGGATATCGACCAACACAGGTCCAGGTCGTCCAGAGGCGGCAATTTCAAAGGCGCGATATAAAGTAGGAATTAATTCATTGATGTCTGTGACCATAAAACTGTGCTTGGTACAAGACAGTGACATGCCCAGCACATCGATTTCTTGGAAGGCGTCAGTACCAATTACACTAGTCGACACCTGGCCTGTAATGGCAACTAACGGCACGGAATCAAGTAATGCATCAGCAAGCGAGGTAATTAAATTTGTCGCCCCCGGTCCTGATGTGGCAAAACATACACCGGTTTTGCCACTGGCTCTGGCGTACCCGACTGCGGCAAAAGCTGCACCTTGTTCATGGCGACTTAATAGATGCTCAACTGGGCTACCATAAAGGGCATCATAAATCGGCATAATAGCCCCACCTGGGTAACCAAACACTGTGGTTACACCATGTGCGGCTAGTACTTTGATTACGGCGTCTGCGCCTCTCATTTTTTGCCCTACTTCCATAATGTACTCTCTACTTATTAACGCGATTTGGTTTACGCTACTTGATGACAATGTGTATGTTCAGTGAATGTTCAAACGCCTTAAAACAAAAAACCCCCGGTCCTTTCGGAGCGGGGGTTTTTGGAATTTTGTGACCTCTAGGTCAGTCTTTTTGCCAAATGCAGCCCCCGCTGTGATTTAATAATCACTACGGTAATAATCGAAATAATGAGTAGGGCTACTTGGTTAAACATATAAAAGACTGAGTTCCTAATTTGAGTGTTGGATATCAACTGAGTTATAAGTGATACCATACAAACTTCGTCCAACACAAGTAAAAATCGGCTTTGTAAAAAAAATTCAGCTTCCCTGCCGAGACAATGCAAACAACAAACTAAAAATCTGACAGTAACCTAATTGAAATTACTCAAATAAAAATTTGCTAGAGTGAGAAACTTGGGGAACTCACTCTAATGATGCCTGTCCGACAACTTATGATTAATTAAATAACCTAAACTGAACAGGTACTTCATCAGTACTTTTTTACAAACATAAATCAGACGCTAAATAACTAGCTGGCTTCAATAATACTTTTCATATCAGTCATATAGCCGCGAAGCTCTGCACCCACAAACTCAACGTCGGTATTGCGAATGGCTTCATTGACTTCAATTAAGCGAAGGTTATCAACACCTGTTGAAGCTGATTTCAAACCGCTACCTAAAAACTCTGGTGACATGGCATTAACGTAATCACGTAATAACGGCACTGCTGCATGGTTAAATAAGTAACAACCATATTCAGCGGTATCTGAAATAACAATGTTCATTTCATACAAGCGCTTGCGTGCAATAGTGTTAGCAATTAACGGCGTTTCATGTAGCGACTCATAATAAGCTGACTCTTCGACAATACCTGAAGCAACCATAGTATCGAATGCTAGCTCAACACCCGCTTTGATCATCGCGACCAAAAAGATGCCCTTATCAAAGTACGTTTGCTCGTCGATGTGCTCACTTGAAACCGGTGAATTTTCGAATGCGGTTTCGTTAGTTTCTGCACGCCATTTAAGCAAGTTGGCATCATCATTAGCCCAATCAGCCATCATGGTGCGAGAAAACTCACCACTAATAATATCGTCCATATGCTTGGCAAATAATGGCGCTAAAATTTCTTTTAATTCTTCAGCCATATCAAAGGCTTTAATTTTAGCCGGGTTAGATAAACGGTCCATCATGTTAGTGATGCCGCCATGCTTAAGCGCTTCAGTAACGGTTTCCCAACCCTGTTGAATGAGTTTACCGGCATAACCTGGCTCAACACCGTCGGCAACCATTTTCTCGTAACCTAAAATGGCACCGGTTTGTAACATGCCACACAAAATCGTTTGCTCGCCCATTAAGTCAGACTTAACTTCGGCAATAAACGATGACAGTAATACACCGGCACGATCGCCACCAGTAGCACTTGCATAGGCTTTAGCAATGTCTAAGCCATCACCATTAGGGTCGTTTTCTGGGTGAACCGCAATCAATGTTGGTACACCAAAGCCGCGCTTATATTCTTCGCGTACTTCAGTACCTGGACATTTTGGTGCCACCATCACAACAGTGATGTCTGACCGCACTTGCATGCCTTCTTCAACGATATTAAAACCGTGAGAATAAGATAATGTTGCACCTTGCTTCATTAACGGCATAACAGTATTAACAACATCAGTGTGTTGTTTGTCAGGTGTCAGGTTTAATACCAAATCTGCAGCAGGAATAAGCTCTTCAAAGGTACCAACAGTAAAACCGTTATCGGTAGCTTTTTGCCAAGAGGCGCGCTTTTCAGCAATGGCTTGAGGACGCAAGGCAAATGAAATATTCAAGCCAGAGTCACGCATGTTTAAGCCCTGGTTAAGCCCTTGAGCGCCACAACCTAAAATAACAATGTTCCAATCTTTAATATAATTGCAGCCGTCTAAGAATTCGCTGCGGTCCATAAAACGACATTGTGCTAGTTGAGATAATTGTTGACGTAAATTCAGAGAGTTAAAATAGTTAGCCATCTGATACCACCTATAAAATTCAGAAATTTGAGACGCAACATTCAGATAATTTAAATCATCGGAAGTTGTGATTAAGCTTACTATAGCGCAAGCATGTTATTGCTTAAAATGATATATTCGGTATTTGTAATTGCATTTAATGAAATTATATAGTTTTCTATATCAAACAGCGCACACTTAACCTGAACTCTGAGGTGTTATGGATATTCGTTCACTCAAGCTTTACCTACATTTATGCGACAGTTTGCATTTTGCTAAAACCGCAGAGCAAACCCATGTTAGTCCATCAACATTAAGCCGTGCGATGCAAAGGCTTGAAGAAGAAGTGGGTTGTAAATTGCTTGAGCGAGATAATCGCAGTGTCAGCCTAACCCACGCAGGTATTGAGTTTAAGCATTTTGCTGAACAAACGTTATCTGAATGGACACAGTTGAAACAGCGCATTGATCCACAACAAAATGTGTTACGTGGTCGGTTAAATATTTTCTGCTCGGTTACCGCAGCTTACAGCCACTTGCCATCACTATTAGACAGATTTAGACGTGAGCATCCCCATGTGGAAATCAACTTAACCACTGGAGATCCTGCTAATGCCATTAACGAGGTGCAACAAAATAGAGCAGACATTGCCATTCTTGCGCTGCCAGATGCCCTTGCCCCAAGTATTCATTTCAGCAAAATTGATTATGTACCTTTATCTATTATCGCGCCCACTATGCCCTGCCAGGTTCAGCAGATGGTGTCACAAGCTAATATTGAGTGGGATAAATTACCCTTTATTGTGCCTGATCATGGCCCTGGACGCCGTCGTGTGGATAACTGGTTTAAGCAAATGGGTTTCAAGCCGAACATTTATGCCCAAGTTGCAGGACAAGAAGCAATTGCCTCAATGGTAGCGTTAGGATGCGGGGTTGGCATTAGCCCTGATGTAGTGATTCAAAATAGCCCAGTGCGAGGGCGCATTCAAATGGTGGCTTCACCGGTTGAAATTCCAGGGTTTGAGCTAGGCTGTTGTTGCAAAGACAAGCGCACTGACGATCCAATCATCAATGCATTTTTACAGGTCATTTAAGGCTGGTCTATTTTCGTCACTAATAACTGGTCGACTTTGTATGAATCAATGTCGACCACTTCAAATTTATAGCCGCCATAATTAACGAAGTCGGTTCGTTTGGGTATTTTACGTAGCATATACATAATAAAACCCGCGATGGTTTCATAGTTTTGGCTATGGGGAAATGACTCAATATTAAATGCCCGCATCACATCAGTTATCGGTGTCACGCCATCCACTAACCATGAGCTGTCATCACGGCTAACTATTTGCTCTTCACTTTCATGTAACGACCAAGCGCCCATTACTGCACTTTGTAAATCATTGGTGGTCACGATACCGACAACTAAAGCGTATTCATTCATCACCACCGCAAATCCGGTGCGATTATTTTTAAAATACTCCATCGACTCAGACAAGGTCAGTGTATCGGGAATAATCAGACAGCTATGTACCAAGGAGCTGTCTTTTAAATTAATGCTTTGACCATTAATTACCCTAAGTAAAATTTCTTTAGCATCGACGTAACCCAAAATAGTGTCTAGTTGGCCATTACACACCAAAAACTTGCTGTGGGGTTGATCTGCAATTTTACGTTTTATGGTGTCTTCGGAATCTTGCTGTAAAAAAAACACTAAACTTTCACGCGCTGTCATTGCTGAGGTAACAGGGACGGACTGCATTTCAAATACATTCTCCATCATTTGCTGCTCACCTTTATCTAACACTCCCGCTTCAGTGCCTGCACTCATTATCGCGTAAATATCATCATGGGTAATTTGGTCATTCCGTATCATAGGAATTTGTAATAACTTAAATAAGCCATTCGCCAAACCATTAAAAAGCCAAACAAAAGGTTTTAACAGCGTAATGCATAGCAGCATGGGCGCGACTAAGGTTACCGCCACCTTTTCAGGCATCACCATGGCAATACGTTTTGGCATTAAGTCCGCAAATAAGATAAACAGTGAAGTCACACAAATAAATGACAATACAAAACTGCTTTGACTGACCCAAGCAGGGTCAACCCATGACGATAATAGACCTTCAAAATAGGGCCTAAATGCGCCTTCACCCACAATACCGCCCATAATGGCAACGGCATTAAGCCCTATTTGTACCACAGTGAAAAAACTGCCTGGATGCGCTTGCAAGCTAAGCACTTTAAACGCGCGAATATCACCTTCTTCAGCAAGGGCTTGCAAGCGAATTTTACGGGCAGCGGCTAAGGCGATTTCTGACAGAGAAAAGAAACAGCTAATCGCAATTAACCCCATCATAATTAAAAAATTGTCAACAAAACTCATTACTACCTCTGCCTAATTTTTGTTTATAGGCTGGTTAAATCAATAAGAGCACGATACACATCATGACCATTATAAGGGGGGCAAATAGCAACAACTTTGGCAGTTACGGCTAAATTAGAAACGGCATTAATCTACTTTAGTGGAACCAAGCATCTTTATGCTGCTAAAAATCGCCGTATGGTACTCGAAGTATTATTTATAAAATAGTCTACACTTACTGAATATCAATCGAACTGCCTATATTTTTATTGATTAATCCATGGAATCAGGATTAACCACTGCAAAGGATCTGTTTATGGCAATTGCCTGTATTAACACTCGCGCCAGTTGTGGCGTTGATGCCCCCATAGTTACCGTTGAAGTCCATTTAAGTAATGGTCTGCCGGCCTTTAATTTAGTCGGCTTGCCAGAAACCTCAGTAAAAGAAGCAAAAGAGCGAGTCCGCAGTGCCTTGATTAATGCAGGCTTTGAAGTGCCACAACGCAGAATTACCGTTAACCTTGCCCCTGCAGACTTACCTAAACAGGGTGGTCGCTACGATTTACCTATCGCTATTGGTATTTTAGCTGCATCAGGGCAAATCCCAATTAAGAATATCGCCCAATATGAATTTATTGGTGAGCTTGCACTATCGGGGCATGTTAGATCCTGTAGTGGTATTTTGCCCGCCATTATCGCTGCAAAAAATCAATATCATCATTTATTTATGCCACTAGAAAATCGTTATGAAGCTGAACTTGTAGGCTATGAACACTGCTTTTTTGTCGCCCATTTACAGCATTTAGCGGCTTTTCTTCACGGGCAATCACAATTGCCTAAGTTAGATAACTTACCCCAATGGATAGATGACGCCCCCACTGATGAAAGCCATTTATGTATGAGCGAAGTGATTGGCCAGCACCAAGCAAAACAAGCATTAGAAATTGCCGCTGCTGGCGGGCATAACATGCTAATGCTGGGGCCACCAGGCACTGGCAAGTCGATGTTGGCCAATCGAATTATTCCGTTGATGCCGAAACTGACTTATGAAGAAGCAATAGAAGTCGCGGCGATTCATTCAGTGGCGGCGCTCAGTATTAAACCGGCTAACTTCTTGAACCGTCCCTTTCGCGCACCACATCATACTTGTTCCTCGATTTCATTGGTCGGCGGCGGAAGTCACCCAAAACCCGGGGAGATTTCATTAGCCCATCGCGGCATTCTATTTTTAGATGAAATAGCCGAGTTTCCCCGTAAAGTATTAGATTGCCTAAGGGAGCCGATGGAAAGTGGCGAGGTAGTGATCTCACGCGCCGCAGCCAAGCTGACCTTTTCAAGCCGATTTCAGCTAATTGCTGCAATGAATCCTAGTCCATGCGGTGATACCGAACATGCGCGGGCGACACCAGATCAAATTCAGCGTTATTTATCACGTTTATCAGGGCCTTTTTTAGACAGATTTGATTTAACTATAGATGTACCTAAATTACCGTCTGGTACGTTAACTCAGACCAATACCACTTCAGAAACCAGCGCTAGCATTGCACTGCGTGTCAAACGTGCTCGAGATTTACAACTGAGTCGCAACGGGGTGTTAAATAGTGAATTAAGCCCTAAACTACTTAATCAGCACAGCGGTATTTGCCATCAAGATCTGGTTTTTTTAGAACAAAGTGTAGTTAAACTCGGGTTATCAGTGCGTAGCTTTCACAGAATTCAGCGCGTAGCTCGTACTATTGCTGACCTACAAAATAGTCAAAATACAGACCGCAGCCACATTGCTCAAGCCTTAGGTTACCGCGCAATGGACCGCCTGTTAGCCAGTTTAAGTAGACAATATTAAAATAAAATCGCTACTGATTGAGCTAAACCTATACAACGAGTAATATAGACCTCCATTTACAGGAGAGTTAGATGTCGTTGTTTTCAAAAATTAAAGGATCGTTAGCATTTATATGCTACTGCATAAATACACTATTTTGGGCTATCCCCATTTTGGTTTTTGGCTTAATCAAACTAATCCCTTTAAAAATAATCGACAAAATTTGCAGCTATGTAGCCGATCATTGTGCTTCAGCATGGATTTACTGCAACACTCTGACTGAAAGTATCCTTCACCCAGTAACTTTTGAAGTCACTGGCGACACTGATTTTGATCAAAAACAATGGTATATGGTAATTGCAAACCATCAGTCCTGGGTCGATATCTTAGTACTGCAACGTATATTAAATGGCAAAATTCCTTTTCTTAAGTTTTTTCTCAAACAAGAGCTACTTTATGTACCAGTATTGGGGTTAGTGTGGTGGGCATTAGACTTTCCTTTTATGCGCCGTTTTAGTCATGCACAACTCAAGAAAAACCCTAAGCTTAAAGGTAAAGACATCGAAATTACCCGCAAAGCCTGTGAAAAATTTAAAACTAAGCCTGTCAGTGTAATGAATTTTGTAGAAGGTACTCGCTTTAATCACGTAAAACATCAACTACAGGCATCGTCTTTTCAACACCTATTAAAACCTAAAGCAGGTGGAATGGCCTTTGCACTTTCAGCTATGGGTGAGCACATTAATAAGTTAGTCAATGTAACTATTTATTATCCTGAACAGGTGCCTTCATTTTGGGGCTATATCTGTGGGCAAACCAAGCACATTAAAGTCAATATTGAAATTAGCGATATTCCACAGACTATGCGCGGTGATTATATTAACGACCGCCAATTTAAAATTGATTTTCAAGAGCAGCTAAACCAGTTTTGGTCTGAGAAGGATCGAAAATTACAACAGTATCACCAGCACTGCACAGCCCCAAGTAATAGCGCGGCAATTAGCAACAAGTGCACGAAAAAGGCATAAATATCAATGTTATCGTTTTTACCTGGCCCAATTTTATACGCAATCAGTCTGACTTTATTGATCATCAATACTATTGTTTGGAGCTCATTACTCAGCATTGGTGGCATTGTTAAATTACTACTGCCAGTCAAAACGATTCGCTTAGGTTTGTCTCACTTAATGAACCGCTTTATGTGGTGCTGGGCAGTCTGCAATGGCGGCATTTTAGCGCTGATTTCTAATATTGAATGGGACGTTGAAGGGCTTGAGAATCTTGATAAAAATAACTGGTATTTACTGATAAGTAATCACTTAAGCGGTTTTGATATTGCTGCGCAAACTTATTTACTACGTAACCATATTCCAATGCTAAAGTTTTTTCTCAAACAAGAATTGATGTATGTACCCATTATGGGATTGGGCTGTTGGGCGCTGGATATGCCATTTATGCATAGAACTAGCCCTGCAAAGTTACGTAAAAACCCTAAGTTAAAAGGTAAAGACTTAGCAACGACTCGCAAGGCTTGCGCTCGATTTAAACATTTGCCTACCTCTATTATTAACTACGTTGAAGGTAGTCGCTTCACGGTAGAAAAACATCAACGCCAACAATCACCTTACCAACATTTACTGCGTGCAAAAGCGGGTGGTATTGCTTTTACACTTTCGGCAATGGGTGAACAATTTACTAGCCTTCTTAATATTACTTTAGTTTATCCAGATGCAAAGGCTGATGAAGATATACTTTATGGCGTGATGAATGGTCGCGTTAAAAAAGTTGTTATGAGAGTAGAAATACTCCCTGTTCCTAAGGTTGACCCTGAACTTTATTTCTCTCAGGCGGAATATAGAGCTGAATTTCAGCGTTGGTTGAATGATTTATGGTTAGAGAAAGATAATCAAATCGATGGCATCCTTAAGCAATATGCTGAGAAATCTATTACAATCAACAAACAATAACGATCAAGCATCATCTGTAAAACTAGCTATAATCAACATCAAATCGTTAACGAAAAAATATATCTATTAATAATTGATTAACAATTGAATTTCCCACCTTAAAAGGTAGTATTGATTTAAGCTGTCATTTCATAATAATAAAACACAGAAATTAAGCTGTCATTTCATAAAAATAAAACACAGAAACTAAGGTGTCGTTTGATTTTACGCATATTTTCATTTTTGATTACAGCCATTCTATTTGCAGCTTTATTGTATGCAACACCAGCTATTGCGTTACATAAAGGCAAGTATAGTCATATTTCCGAGATCAAATTTGAGCATTTTGATAGCCAACAAGGGCTAAACCAAAACAGTATTACCAAGTTGTTTATGGACAGTGCTGGTATGTTATGGATTGGTACTCAAGATGGCTTGCACAGTTATAATGGTGTCGATTTTCAGATATACCTCAAGCGTTCTGGTGATCCTGAAACAATTTCAGATAATTTTATTACTGATATTATACAAACCCCCGATGGTGCACTTTGGGTCGCAACTTTGAATAGCGGCTTAAATAGGCTTGACCTTAAAACGGGTAAGTTTATCCGATTTAATCAGGTAGATGGCTTAACTGATAGCCAAGTGTCTCATCTTGCCGTTATTGGTGATACCCTTTGGATAGGCACACGTTCGGGCCTGTTTATGATGTCCCTCAAGACTTATAAAATCACTTCTATTGGTCTTGGTAATAGCTTAGAACCGCAAATAACCAGCTTATCTAATATCGATAATAAGTTTGTCATCGTTGGCACTGACAGAGTTGGAACTTATGCAATTGATACTAATACAATTAATCGTTTAGATATTCCAAATGAAATGCAAGTTAACCGAATTCAGGCCAGCTCAATTTTTGCCGTTTGGTTAGCTATTGATAATCAAATCTGGCGTTATAATTTAGATACCCACCAAAAAGATTTTATCTGGCAACGATCTGATGCTACTGGAAAAAAGAATGACATCAAAGACTTTATAGTTGTTGATGCCAACCAAATATGGGCAATCGGCAATGGCTCAGGTCTTATTCAGTTAGATTTTGACGGCAAAGAATGGCAAAGCCAATATCATAAAAATGAAGCCTATAAAATAAATAGCCTGAGTGAAGATAATTTATTCACCATGATGCTCGATCCTAATGGCACCTTGTGGCTAGGGACTACCTTTTCTGGTATCGATAAGATTAACCTTAGCAATCAATATTTTACTCATTTATTCGATAGCAGCACCAGTAATCCACGCAAGGCCAATATGATCAGGGCAATTTATCGCGATCATAAACAACGCTTATGGATTGGAACGGATGGAAAAGGCCTTAAATATTTAACTGAGGATGGCAAGTACACCTATCTTAATGATCAATTTTCTGTCTTATTGAATATTCCCGCCTCTGAACTCGATATACAAGTTAACGATATTATTGAAGATAGTGAACAAACAGTATGGTTTGCGACTAGCATAGGTGTATTTACCTTAGACAAACAAGATACGCTATCGCAAGTTAAGCCTCACAATCCAGCACTGCAGGCAGATATAAATTTTCGCAGCTTAGCCGTTGATGATAAAAATAGAGTCTGGTTGGCCAGCATGCTAGGGCTGTATTTTATCTCTAAAGATAATCAGCAAATGCTGCCCTATAACTTTGGTTTTCAGAAGGAGTATTCCCCCTATAAGCACCAAATGCTAACGCTACATTTCAGTGATGGATATTTATGGATAGGCACCATAGGCGGCCTTGTCAGACTTAATCCAGAAGAAAAAGAATTAGTTTTTGTTAGCAACGAACCTGGTAATCCCTATAGTTTAAGCGATAACCGCGTACGAGACTTTCTTCGCGCCTCAAATGGCGATCTCTGGGTAGCAACCCATGGCGGTATAGACAAATTAACAACGGACTACGGTATTTTTAAATTTGAACGCTTGGATGTGAATAACGACTTAGCTATAAATACAGCATACAGTTTGCTGGAAGATAATGACCAAAACCTATGGCTAGGTACCAACTCAGGCATTGCCCGTTATAACCCCGCAACGAAAAAATTTACTTCGTTTAATATTCATGAAGGGCTACAGGCTTTAGAGTTTAATGGCGCGGCTCGTTTTAAAGACAGTAATGGTGACATGTGGTTTGGCGGCATAAATGGGCTAAATTACTTTACGCCGAGCGATATTCCACAGCAACGTCCACCAATCAAACTAGCACTTACTAGCTATACTATTGGCGATACACGTTATCCGGTTTTGGATCTTAGTCATACACCTAAGATTAATATGCCCTATGAAAAACAACTCATTAGCTTTGAAGTTGGCGCGCTCAACTTTAGTTATAGTAATTTAAGTCAATACAGTTACTTTTTAACTGGCTTTGATTCTGTATGGCATAAACTGCCCACTGGCAGCAAAATAACCTACACCAACATCCCACCAGGGGATTATCAACTCATAGTGCGTCATGCTTTAGGTCAAAATGCTTTTGATGAGAAATCATTAGTCATACCTATTTCGGTGATCCCGCCTTTTTATATGAGTAAATTTGCTTATATGTTTTATGGCATATTCAGCTTTAGCCTGTTGTCATATTTTATGTATTCAAGGCACTATAAACATGAGAAACAACGAGAATTTGAGCAAAGTATTCGTGCATCTGAAGAACGTTTGAAGCTCGCTTTATGGGCTTCTGGTGATGGTATGTGGGACTGGAATATCGCACAGAACAAAGTCTACCGCACTAACATGGTGCCTCAAATGAACTTTGATCATTCTGATAAGTTACTTATAGATAGCATTCACCTTGAAGACCGCGCAAGAGTAGAAAGTCTACTGCAAGAGCATCTTGATGGTAATAGTGAATTTTTCGAGGCCGAATACCGAGTTGAAATAGGCAATGGTAAGTGGACCTGGTTGCTTGATCGTGGACAAGTGGTTGAACGTGATAGCAAAGATAGACCACTTCGCATGGCGGGAACCCATAAAGATATCACCAGCCGTAAAGAAATTGAAAATGAATTAAAACTGTCTTCACAAGTGCTATTCAGTATGAATGAAGCCGTTGTCGTCGGAGAATTAGATTATAAAGTTCGCTCAGTTAACCCGGCATTTAGTCGAATTACCGGCTTTAAAGCGCGAGAAGTCGCTGGCAAACACTTCTTATTTTTGGCTATGGGCAAACAATCAAGGGAGTTTTATATTACCGTTGAAGCCCAATTGTTACGTCATAAGCACTGGGCCGGAGAAATTAAAATTCGTACCCGTAATCGTAAAGGTATTTTGGCCTGGCTAGAAATAAATCAGGTCATCGATAATAAAGGTGAAACTAGCCACTTTGTTGCGGTATTTACCGATATCACTGCCCGTAAAAAAGCAGAAGAAGATTTGCGCGTTCTGGCTAACTTTGATCCATTGACTGGCTTACCTAATCGAACCTTATTCCAAGACAGACTCAATCATGCCATCACCAAAGCGCATCGTTCGCAGCAAATTGTCGCGTTATTGTTCCTTGATTTAGATCGCTTCAAACATATTAATGATTCTATGGGGCATCATATTGGTGATTTATTACTAAAAGCGGTATCAGTGCGTCTTCAAAATGCAATTAGAGAAGGAGATACTGTTGCCCGATTAGGCGGCGATGAATTTACCCTCATTTTAGAAGGCGTTAAAAAAATCGAATCAGCGACGCGAATTGCAGAGAAAGTGCTGCAATCATTCGAAATGCCATTTTTATTAGACGATAAAGTGTTAACGATTTCATCATCGATTGGTATCAGCTTATATCCTAGCGATGCAGATGATACCACTTCGTTGATTAAATATGCGGATACGGCTATGTATCATGCTAAGTCCTTAGGGCGTAATAATTTCCAGTTCTATACCGCTGAGCTTAACCAATATGCTACCCGCCATGTGCAGCTAGAAGCAGGTCTTAAACAAGCCATTACTTTAAATGAGCTGTCTTTGGTATATCAGCCTAAATTTGATGTTAAAACAGAAAAAATTATCGGATTAGAAGCACTATTACGCTGGAATAGCGCAGAGCTTGGATTTATTTCTCCAGCCGAATTTATCCCGCTAGCTGAAGAAACTGGCATGATTAATGAGATAGGTCATTGGGCGCTTAACCAAGCCTGTGGTCAGCTTTCACAATGGCATCAACAGGGATTTGAGCATATATCTATCGCGGTAAACCTTTCTGCCAGACAGTTAAAGGCCGATATAATATCGACTATTGAAGTTGCTTTGGCGGTATCTGGCCTACCTGCAAGCGCGCTTGAATTAGAATTAACTGAATCAATGATTATGGGTAACCCTGCTGATTCTGTAGAAATTCTCACCCAGCTAAAAGCCATTGGTTTAACGATATCTATTGATGATTTTGGTACTGGGTATTCAAGCTTAAGTTACCTTAAGCGCTTCCCTATCGATACCTTAAAAATTGATCGTGAGTTCGTACGTGATATTAGTGAAGATCCTGATGATGCAGCCATCACCAGCGCAATTATTACCCTGGCACACAGCTTAGACTTAAATGTTGTGGCTGAAGGGGTTGAAACCTATGAGCAGCTAGAGTTTTTACGACAAGGTGGTTGTGACCAAGTACAGGGCTTTTTGCTCAGTAAGCCTTTGTCTGTGGTTGATTGTCTGGCACGTTTACAGTTAGACAAAAGCTCGCTGTCATCTTAGTCATTACTCGTACACATAAATACAAACAAAAGGCCTGAAATTATTCAGGCCTTTTGGTTTTTATAACACAAATAAATTGGCTGAAATTAAAATCAGCAACAAGCGGCCGAATCATTAAAAATCATCTATCACATGAAAAGCACGATATTCATCATAGGCAAATTGATCTGTCATACCACTGATATAATCAATAATAAGCCGCATACGGAAGTAAAACTCACGGCAATCTTCATCGGCAATTTGAGTCGTTAGTGCGCCATCTGCCATGGCTGTTTGGTATGCGGCAATATGCTTAGAAGACAGTTTTTTGTATAAACGCGCCGGATATATCGGAATTGACAGCAACTTATCCTCAGCCGTTTGAACGCCATACATTAATACATTAAATTGCTCACGCCTCAGGGTTAGCAATGGCTTATAGCATTCCATTAAGCCACTGATTACCCTATAGCCCTGCAATTCTCGCGCTTCCACCTCTGGGTGACAAAAAGCTTGTTCTAACGCGACCCGTTTAAACGTTTCAACAATCATATGATTAGCGCTATTGTCTTCAATCAAGGCATGATTAAAGCTGCCATTGAACACGGCTTCAATATTATCAATAAAGCGTTTCTGGGCATGCTGAGGTAAACGACCATTTACTCCTACTCGTAAGAACACAAAAAACATGCTGTCACTGCCCTTGGCACTTTTACTGGCTTTATCTAGCATCACTTGCATTACAGCTTGGTCTACATCGCTAAGATGTGATGATATTTGGGCAAACTTGTCTATTAATGCTAACTTCATTTGCGTGACGGTTAGCACACCTTTTTCAACCGCATCTTCTAAATCAGCTATACCGTAAGAAATATCATCCGCGGCCTCCATAATATACGCAAAAGGTGAGCGGCAATGAGGAGCGATATCTAAGGTTTTTTGTAACTCAGTGATATAGTCAGTTTCGCTCAAATAATAACCGACCTTTTTCTTTAAATAACTGTGGGGGTCATTACCATTTTTAGCAGGTTTGGGCTCAGTACCACAGCGGGTGTACTTCATGATCCCAGAGGCTTGTGAATAAGTCAGATTCAGTTTTAGCAAGGAGTGAATTAATCGTATTCCCTGAGCATTACCTTCAAAACTAATTAAGTCTCTGGCAATGTCATCGGGTAAGATTTTATTGTGTAATTGCTGATATATGCCCGCAAGACTGTTTTGCAGCCAATCAATCATTGCCGCTTCACCAAAATGACCAAATGGTGGGTTACCAACATCGTGCATTAAACACGACATTTCTACGATAGTTTCCAGCTCACGTGCTAAGGTTTTTAAACCATAGTTTTGTATGTCGGAATCGTACTTTGACAAGCCATCACAAATCAACTGACTGATATATCGGCCGACTTGCTGCACTTCCATTGAGTGAGTTAATCGGCTACGCACTGCGGCATTTCGCTCTAGCGGAAATACTTGAGTTTTTTGCTGTAATCGCCTAATAGCTGCTGAATTAATGATACGGCCACGGTCACTTTCAAACTGCCTTAATATTGGGCCTGAGGACGCTTTATATTGAAAAGGACGTTCAGCTTTAATTTTAGTATTAAAATGCATATACATTACCCAGCAAAAAAGTATTTAATAGGATAAATTTACAGCATTACTCTTTTATATTCAATGAATTAAACAACACTCAAGTAGTTAAAAGGTGATGCGTCATTTTATTTTAAAATGATACTTTATACGTTAATATTGAGTTATCTATTGATTTTAAAACCATATACTTTATCGACAAAGCTTCACTTAAACATTCAAACTCACTCAGTTTTAGTGTGTTAGAATCAGCAACAAATAAATTTCAGCCATCAACATAAGGTCATCTAATGAATCCAATTATTGCCATCTTAAAAGAGCACAATGTAAGCGATGCTAAAATTAGCGAATTATTTCAAACGCTAACCCAAAATCCATTAATGGCAATGAGCGTTATTGGTCAATTAGGGATCCCAGCTGAAAAATTACAACAATTGATGGCTATGGTTATGCAAAACCCTGCATTAATTAAAGAAGCTGTATTAGAATTAGGTTTTGATTTTTCAAAAGTCGAAGCCGCAAAAGCACAATTACAGCACTAGAGCTGTAAACGATAAAAAGAGTAAAGTGGCACCCTACTTTACTCTTTTTTGATAACGGTCACATTTATCTCAATAATTAAGTTAAGTACTTAAACGATTAATTTGCTTTCGAATAAACGGCACTAAATCACTGGCCTGCAAACCTATAAAGCCTGATTGTTTCGCCGATTGATCCGCTGCCTGACTATGCAGTTGCACCCCGATTAACGCGGCATCTAAAAGTGAATAACCTTGAGCCAATAAACTCACAATAACTCCGGTTAACACATCGCCCATTCCACCCGAGGCCATCCCTGGGTTACCGGCTAAGCACACATAAACTTGGCGACCATCACACACTAATGTGCCAGCACCTTTTAAAATAGCCACACCACCAAAACGTTGTTGCAACTGTCGCACAGCTTGGTAACGGTCTCGTTCTATATCTATTACAGCGCAGTTTAATAATCTTGCAGCTTCACCTGGATGCGGAGTAATCACTCTATTAACATCGATATTAGGAACTAATGCCAACAAGTTTAAACCGTCTGCATCAATCACTTTGGGTTTATCAGATTGCCTAACCCGATCGGCAATTAATTTTGCATGCACACTCATACCAAGCCCAGGACCTAACGCAATGGCCGTAGCCCAATGAATACGAGCATCAACGTTATCAAGGCAATCCCAAGCGTGACACATTACCTCAGGACAATATGATAACAATGGCGAGTAATTTGCGCTGTGGGTTAATACTGCGGTTAATCCTGCGCCCGTTCTAGCACAAGCTGCAGCACTTAATATTATTGCTCCACCAAAACCAATATCCCCACTTAACAGCAAAGCCTTACCATGATGGCCTTTATTTGAAACAGGGTTTCGGCCGATCAAAGTATGCTTTAATCTCTGCTCGGTTATAGCATGCACTTCTGCCAAGTTATTTTGTTGAAAAAATAACTCAACTCCCAAACCTGCAAAATGTAACGTTCCACTATATTCCCGCGCCTGACCTGTTACTAAACCTTGTTTGATACCAATAAAGCTGACCGTATGATTTGCGCGTACCGCAATACCCAATACCGTACCGGTGTTTGCACATAACCCTGAGGGAATATCAACAGCGAACACTTTTGCCGAACTGGTATTGACCAACTGGATCAATGCAGAGGTTTGTTGTTTAACCTCACCACGCAGACCTGTACCCAATAGCGCATCGACAATCACATCAACATCATCAGCAATGTGAGTTGTTTGAGTATTAACCCTGCCACCTGCAGCCGTAAAGTCACAATAAGCTTGATAAGCATCACCTGTTAATTGGCTCGGTTGATGAGTTGACCACACAGTGAGCTTAATACCCGCTTTACGCACTAGGCGTGCCAGCACATAACCGTCACCGCCATTATTACCACCACCACAACAGACTAAAATATGTTGAGGCGTTGGATAATATTGTAAAACAAGCTTAAGAACGGCTTCTCCGGCACGCTTCATTAAGTCAAACATAGTCACACCAGCTAGCTGCGCTGCCTGGATCTCGCCTGCTTTAACTTGCTCAGCGGTATAAAATTGATTAGAAAATGTCACAAGCACCAACTTTGGTTTTTTGACGGTTTATTCAGCATATCGTAAAAACAGTAGAAAACCTCCCTTCAAGTAAATAAATGTCAAACCTTAATAAGATTAAGCAGCTCAGATATTATCGACTAAAGACTGATAACAATTTTATGTTGGCAATGTTAGCGTTAAACAACAAAATGACAGCGCTGCCATTTAATTTAAAGGACTAAGAGCACGATGAAAAATAATACCAATATTACCCTTGTAGCCCTCGCAATAGGGATCAGTTTTTCAAGTTATTCCTACGCTAATGATGCGCCCGTATTTTTTGATGATTTTGCATACGCAGAAGCAGAAGCGTTTAATACCAACGGTTGGAAAGCAAGAACAGAAACGGGTCACCCAGGGATCCACAAAGCAACATGGTCCGCTGAAGGAATAAGCTTTCACCCAAAACTAAAAGACGCCAATAACGGTGCAATAAGAATGAGTTCGGTCACGGCTGGCGAAGGTGACAATACGCGTCACACCCAGTTTTGCCATAAGCGCAAATACCTAGAAGGAACTTATGCTGCCCGGGTATTTTTCAGAGACAGGCCGACTTATGGCCCAGATGGCGATGAGGTTATTCAAACATTCTATACCATCAGCCCGTTGGCGTTTTCTTTAGACCCTAATTACAGCGAAGTGGATTTTGAATACTTACCTAATGGCGGTTGGGGAAGTGATAGTGCGCCAGCAATGTGGACTACCACCTGGGAAACGTTCCAACTAGAACCTTGGACCAAGGTGAACGAATATACCCGCAAAGAAGGCAGTTATGCTGGTTGGCGTATATTAGTGATGACGGTACAAAAAGAACAAGTTAACTACTATGTCGATGGTAAACTTATCTCTACTCATTCTGACAAAGTCGCCCCAGAAGAGCCTATGTCGATTAACTTTAACCTCTGGTTTATGCCTAAAGGGGCTGATGGCTCGATTGGTCCTGTTGAATCTGATGAACTGAGAGAATATCAACAAGATATCGACTGGGTTTATCATAATGCCAATGAAATAATTACGACTGAACAAGTGCTTAGCAATGTTGATAAACTACAGAAAAAAGGCGTAAGTCACTTTGATAATGTGCCCGAATGGCAGCCTGTGCTCGATTCACCTTGCGGTTTGTAATCAATACTTATCGATAGCGGCAAACATCTGTCGCCGAGATAGAAATCGCTTATTTCACTAATTTTTCTGGCTGACAGTATTCTCCTCGTAATACCAATACGCAAAGCGACCCATTAAGTCGCTTTGCTATTAATATTCACAGACTAAAAAAATGCCATACCGCACAGATTATCACTTACCGCCATTTAGGAAGTTTACCGCAAATACATCACGAACTTAAATAGGTAAGCAAGTGCGCAAAAATATAAAAAATTGATATTATTAATGAATAATATCAAAATAATTAAACACCATAGCGTTATCAACCCAATAATTTTAGGTCTTCTACCCTATACTGAGTGTCATTTGATAATACATTACTTCTTACCTTCAAAGGCCACCAGCCAAGTCTTGAGCAACTGATTAAGCTCGGGCATCTCAGTATCCGACAGATGATCCACTAAGGTGTGTTGAATACGCACATGTTCTTCAATTGCATCATCTATGGTGGCAAGGCCTTTTTCAGTCAAACCAACCGTCACGCTGCGTCTGTCTTCAGTACTGTGAACACGCTTGATTAACCCTTTAGATTCAAGTTTATCTAACCGATTGGTCATCGCACCAGAGGTCAGCATCATCGACGATAATAACCCTGAAGGCGTTAGTGTAAAGGGCGTACCTGCACGTCTTAATGTTGCCAGCACATCAAACTCTCCCATGGTTAACTCAAATTGCTTATGGCAAGCAGATATCTCAGTTTCAATGTGTTTTTGTAGACGCAGAAAACGTCCAAGTATCGCCATTGGCAGGGTATCTAAATGTGGTTTCTGCTCACCCCATTGGGCGACAAGTCGATCGATATCTTCCATTTTTCACCTGACTGTTAAGCCGTTAACTAATACCTAAATAAACTTAACGCAAAGATACTTGATAAAAAGATACTTTACAAAAATAAATTATCGGTTCAGAATTGCAACGTATCTTCATATAAAGATACTTAATTTAAAGGTAGTTTATGAATATCCTATTAGCCATGATCCCAGCTTTTTTTTGGGGTACCACTTATGCCATGACCCAGTTCACCTTACCTGACTGGCCACCATTACTATTAGGCGCGCTGCGCGCTTTACCTGCGGGTCTGATATTACTGGCCATAAAGCCTAGCCGACCTAAAAAAGCACAATGGCCGATTTTAATTAAACTGGGTGCAATTAATATCGCGGTGTTTTTCAGCCTTATTTTTGTGATGGCATTAACGCTACCTTCAGCCATATCAGGCATTGGAATGATTTCCGTACCCGTTTTTGCCATGCTATTCCACTGGGTTATCAGTAAAAAGCGCCCTAACCCAGTACAAGCATTTTTTGGCATGATATTAGTGCTATTAGCCTGGATGCTATTTGACCCAAGTTCGATCACGTTAAACCCAATAGGGTTGGTCGCTATGCTAGCGGCTATTAGCTGCATTATTGTCGGTAGCACGATAACCAAGGCACTGGGTACGCGGATTCATTGGTGGACCATACTCACCTGGCAGCTCATTATCGGGGGGGCATTATTACTAGTTAGTGCGGGCGTTCAGGCATTCTTTTTACCGCAGCAATATTTCGATGCTATCAGCCAATTCAGCCTGATAAATGCTGCTGGAATAGGCTGGATAGTGTTACTCAATACAGTGCTGGGTTACAGCATGTATGTCTGGTTATTGCAGCGGATGTCGGTGGTCGACTTTACCTTTGGCGGCATTGCCAACCCCATAGCAGGTATCGTTTGTGGTTTAGTGTTAATGAGTGAATCCTATACGCCTCACCAATATTTATTAATGGGCGGAATGATTTTAGCCTCTATTGCCCCGGCATTCATTCAGCTGCTGCGCCGAAGAATACCTAATAAAGCTGTGGTAGATTAAGCCTAGTTGTTAACAAAGCTTAGTCAGTTAACTAATAGTATCGTTGAATAATAGTATCGTTGAATAATAGTATCGTGAACAAATAGTATCGTGGACTAAGCTTCTGTTATTAAGCAATTATTTATTAGCTAACGGCTATTTTTTACTCCCACAGTGAGTAGCAGTAATCCCATAGAAATTGCGGCAACGGCATAGGGCATCCCCGCCTGCCAACTGGTTTGGCTATTCACCCCAAAAAAGTCGACATAAAGTGCTGTTTGAATCGGTCCAAAATACCAAATAGCGGGATAAAGCACTTCAAACAAGCGCTTTGTTCCGCCAAAAGCACCACAAAAATAAGCCAGCGATACCGTAAATGAAATAGCAATAATCAATTGCAGCAGTAACACCCATTCACCCAATGTTAAAAAGCGGATTGCACCGCCTAAACAGGCCATTGCCAGTACAAGCCATGCTGCGGAACAACTCGCCATGCTTTGTAACCTTGATGATTGCTTACTGTAGGTCATTAACTCTACTGTATTCGATTGTTTTTCTAATTGCCCTAAAGGTGATAGCACTAACACACACCACAACCATGCAAGAGGTAACACTATGCTAATGAGTAATTGTTGGCTAATAAATACTTGAACAATATTTAAAATAATTAAGCCGATAAACCAATAAGTAGATTGGCCAGTTAACATTAATTTGAGCTCTAAGCGCAGCAGTCGTGTGAAGGCAAAATACTGAGTAAAAAAACCCAAAAGACTATCCAGTGGCATCCCTACTGTGCGGCTAAAAGTGCGGTGTAGCCATGATGATTGTTGCTTAACGGCTAGCGTTTGCTGGCTAAATCGGTCGAAACATAGATAGGTAACACCCAAACAAATCAGGCTAAAAAATATTAACGGTAACGCGCCCCACAAATGCACTGCTGTCGGCTCAATACCTTGCCATATAAAGGTGTTAATTTCTGGGCTTAAGCTATCACCCACTTTGATGCCTATATTGGTTGCCCCTTGTGATAAAGGAAAACGTGCTACCACTTCAGCATCTAATTGTTCAAGCAGATTGCCAATACCAGAAACACTTTCAATCGTTTGTACAATCGAGCCTATCCAGATAAAAAAATACACCAGATTACCTAAGCCACCTCTAAGCCATTTTATTGATTCGAACATGATAGCAATAGAGGCGACTGCCAGTAATACTGGCAAAACGAACACCAACTGAGGCCAAATTAATACCCAAAAATCAATTTGATAACTTTCGCCATAATAAAGCTGGATCAGTACAGTACTGCACAACATGACCAGTACAATTGATACCAATATAAGTACATTCACACACCACTTTGATAATAAAAATGTGTGCTTGGCTACAGGCGTGGCGGCGATCAACTCACTTGTCATGGATTGCCGGTCTAATTCAAGTGCATTCTTAACTAAGTAAAAGCAAATAATCGGTAAAAAAAGTACATTCAACATCGCCAAACACACACCAAGCCAGGCACTGTTGTAAATTCCGCGATAGCCATTAATCACTAATGTTTGATATTGAGCATCTGGTGATGGAAAAAATAATAGCGTTAAAACCGACATAGCCAACAAGGCGACAATATAGCTTTGTTGCCGGGTACGCTGTTTAAAATCAGCGATGATACATTGCCACATGGTATTCATTAACTTGCCCTCGCTAAACCCGCTTGCGGTTGTTGCCTGCTAGTAAAGTAAAGATAAGCATCTTCTAATGATGGGGTTCTTGCAATTGCTCTGGCATCAGGGCAATGGTCGGCAACAATATTGAGCTCCACTTTGTCTTCTTTACGCACGCTGTGGCTAACAATAAACTCATGCTGAATATGTTTAAGCTCATTAAAGTCAGTGGTGAGTTGCCAGCATTTATTGGCCATTTTTTGTAGCAGTGAACTAGGAGTGTCCGATTGGATCAGCTGCCCGGTATTCATAATCGCGATACTGTTCGCAATAGACTCAATATCAGACACAATATGAGTCGAAAAGATGATGCATCGGTCACCCGCTAACTCAGTCAGTAGTTGCCTGAAGTTAGCCCGCTCATGCGGGTCTAAACCAACCGTAGGTTCATCAATAATCAGTAACTTGGGATCATTGAGCAAGGCTTGCGCAATACCAATTCGCTGCTTCATACCTCCCGAATAACCTTTTAATGGCATATGGGCTGCGTGGGTTAAGTTGAGTTTATCAATTAACTCGTCAATAACTTGATTAGCATTTGATTTGGATAAACCTTTTAAGCTGGCAATGTATTGTAAAAATTCGACAGCCGATAGTTGATCATACACACCAAAGTACTGCGGCAGATAACCTAACTCATGACGTAAAACTTGCGGTGACCTAACAATATCTTGTCCGTTCCACAAAATTTTTCCAGAAGTGGGTTTGGTGATGGTGGCCAGAATACGCATCAGGCTAGATTTACCCGCACCATTAGGGCCAAGTAGCCCTAAAATTCCCGGCTCAACTTTTAACGATAAGGCGTTAATCGCCAGTTTAACGTTTTTGCCACTTTGATATTGTTGGCCAAGTGATTGAATGTCCAATTGCATAATATTGCTCTTCCTGGTTGAGTTGGAAGATATTTAGCAAGGATTAGACCATACTTTTTTACATTTAAATTCAAAGCCTTATTAATCAACCAAGGTATTGAAGTTAACCATATTGATGATTTTCACCACTTATTAGTCTGTTACTTAGGGTAAAAGTTAACTGAGCCAGTAATTAACTAGCTTATAAGTAATCTCATACTCAGACTCGATCTTTTTATAGCCTGATATGACCGTTTTTAGAGTAAGGCTCTTAACTGATTAAGCGCATCTACCGAGAAACCTTGATCATAAAAGTAAATCACTTTTCCCTGTGCGTCTAATAGCACGACTCGGGTGTTGTTTGGGTTTTCATTGCCAGTAAAGGCTTGTACTTGGTCGCCATCCTGGTAAACCGTCACCACCCCTTTCCAAAGTGGCTTAGGAATACCCGCGCGCATGCCATTATCAATAAAAGTACTGAACATTCTAGGGAACAATCCTTGTATTGTCGGCACTTCATATACAGCAACTTGAGTCTGGGTCATGTCTAAGCCAATCAACCAGCGATCAATATCAAATTGTGAGTTTTGTTTATAGCCAATTAATAATAATGCCACCTTACCTTTTAAATCGTCAGGTAAGGCCATCGGCTGCTGTTCAAGAGTTTGCCCCGTTACTGACGGAAAAACCTGTCCTGTAATGGCTTGATTAGGGTAGCTGGTGCTGCAGGCAGTTAATAACGTCGCCATAGCAATAACCATAAATAAACGCATCTTTAATCCTTGTTATTAAGTTCTCTATACAGTTATACGCGTCCAAAATGTAAATGGTCTATACAAAATGATTAATAATTTACGCATAATTTGCTACAGTCACGCCAACTTTTGTATAAGGGGTATTGTTTTGTTTAAAGAACGCTTTAAGGATGTCAGTATCAAAGGCGATTTGTTTGGCGGTGTAACCACGGCAATCATTTCATTACCCTTGGCTCTTGCGTTTGGTGTCGCCTCTGGCGCTGGCGCCGAAGCAGGTTTATGGGGCGCTATTCTTGTTGGTTTTTTTGCCGCGTTATTTGGCGGTTCATCAACCTTAATCTCTGAACCTACCGGTCCTATGACTGTAATTATGACCGCTATTTTAACCACCATGGTGGCTAAGTATCCTGAATCTGGTATCGCTATTTCATTCACGATAGTCATGATGGCAGGTGGCTTTCAATTTTTAATCGGCAGCTTAAAACTAGGCAAATATGTCACCTTAATGCCGTATAGCGTTATTTCTGGCTTTATGTCGGGCATTGGCGTGATTTTGATTATATTACAACTCTCGCCTTTACTGGGTCATGCTGCGCCCACAGGTGGCGTTATAGGCACCTTATCTTCACTGCCAAATACCCTAGCAAACATCAAGTTTAGCGAGCTGTTTCTTGGTTTGTTAACCCTAATAACATTGTTCATGTTCCCTAAACGATATCGTAAATATGTGCCTGCGCAGCTTGTTGCTCTAGTGGGGGTCACCTTATTATCAATCATGTTCTTTGACACCGACAGTATTCGCCGCATTGGTGAAATTCCAGCAGGCTTACCTTCTCTGGTTATTCCTCACATTAACGCTGATATATTTGTCACCATGATCATCGACGCCTTAGTGCTAGGCACCCTTGGCTGTATTGACACCCTACTGACCGCAGTTATCGGCGACTCATTAACCCGTAAAGAGCACGATTCAGACAAAGAATTACGTGGCCAAGGTTTAGCCAATATGATTTCGGGCTTGTTTGGCGCGCTTCCTGGTGCGGGAGCCACTATGGGCACGGTAACCAATATTCAAGTAGGTGCCCAATCACCGCTATCAGGTATCACCCGAGCGGTAATACTGGCATTAGTGGTACTGGTGGCCGGTGGTTTGACCGAGCCTATCCCGATGGCAGTATTAGCCGGGATTGCGGTTTATGTTGGTTTTAATATTCTTGACTGGAGTTTCATTCAACGTGCCCACAAAGTCAGTATGCAAAGCATGGCTATTATGTATGGGGTGATGTTATTAACCGTATTTGTCGATTTAATTGTGGCAGTAGGACTTGGGGTCTTTATTTCTAACATCCTCATTATTGAACGCTTAAGCCGAGAGCAAGCACGCCAAGTTAAAGCCATCAGTGATGCAGATCAAAACGATGTTCCGCTGACACAAAGTGAGCGCGGCTTACTTGACCAGGCAAATGGTAAAGTGCTGTTTTTCTACTTATCAGGTCCAATGATTTTTAGCGTATCAAAAGCGATTTCACGTCAACATGCCAGTATTGCCGAATATGAAGCAATGATCCTCGACCTAACTGATGTGCCTATGATTGATGTTACCGTTGGCTTAGCGCTTGAAAATGCGATTAAAGATGCACTAGAGGCTAATTGTGAAGTGTTTTTACTGTGCCCCAATAAACAAACACGAGAGCAACTTGGCAAGTTTCAAGCTATCGACTCACTCCCGAAAGAAAATACCTTCTTATTTCGCTATGAAGCGCTTCAAACCGCGCTAAAACATGTTAAGAAACAGGATTAAACTATGGGCATCAAACTAGTGATCGTTAGCTTGATGCCTACGTTTAGCGTCTACCACAATGTTGTGTGAGGATACTTATTACGCCCTGCTATTATCAGATATCATTATAACTAAATTTAATTTAACTTAATGAAATAGCTAGCTTATTGCCTTTAAAACTCGCTACTATGGCGGCCTACTTAACCTATCAACATCAAACGATGCTTATAAAGGGAATATTGCCATGGAAAGAGGCACATTAGTTCGTTGGAATAACGACAAAGGCTTTGGGTTTATCAAACCAG
This sequence comes from Shewanella glacialimarina, assembly GCF_020511155.1. NCBI lineage: Bacteria > Pseudomonadati > Pseudomonadota > Gammaproteobacteria > Alteromonadales > Shewanellaceae > Shewanella > Shewanella glacialimarina. Next base: position 4,047,430 of record NZ_CP041216.1, read on the forward strand.
AAACAAGCAGTGATGTAGATGTGTTTATTCATATTACAACGCTCAAGCACATGGCCAGAAAACCCCTTGTTGGCGATGAGATCCTATTTCATCGTGAGAACCAGCCCGACGGCAAAGTTAAAGCCATAAAAGCCAGTATAGAAGGTGTTGCAGTTATTGCAGGTTCATCACATGCAAAAGTCGCGGACACGCCATTAAGTGGTCCATTTAACCTGCCTTGCAATAATAAAACTCACCACTCGCCGCGCACTTCATCAAGCTCAGTCATTGGCAGAATTATTTTAATACTCGTAGTTCTCAACTTAGCCATATACGGTTTCAACAAATATCAAGACTTCAACGCCGCGCCCATTCCTACCAATGAGGATGCGAAGCAGGCACAGTTGACACCACTCGCCACAATACTGCAGCAAAGTTCGACAACTCGTTTAATACAGCCTAGCTCTATAACGCCTTTGACCACAGAGTCTCGTATAACACCCAATACTTTTCGTTGTGAAGCGGATAAAACCCATTGCAGCCAGATGCGCTCTTGTGCTGAAGCGACATTTTATATCAACAACTGTCCAGGAACGGAAATGGATGGTGATGATGACGGAGTTCCCTGTGAAAGGCAGTTCTGTAATTAAATTTGAGGAATCGGGTCATAGAAAGCAGATTCTGGCTAACAGCCGCTTGCTCCGAGTTATAGGTTATAGGTGTGACTATTTAAATTTGAGGTTTAAAGTCTAAGGTTTGAGATTCTAGCTAGCCTTTAGCTATCAGGAACAGGTAGCTATCGCTATTTTTTTGCCTGCTTGCGATACTGGCTTGGGGTAATGTTTTTGTAACGCTTAAAGCTGTGGCTAAAATTAGCCCCATCACTAAAACCAAGTCGCTCAGCAATTTCATCAAGTTGCATCGGCTTTAGTAACAATTCCTCTGCGATACCAAAACGCACATCATCACGCACTTGGCGCCAACTGGTTTGTTCTAGTTTTAGTTGACGATGTAAAGTGCGAGTCGTGCGGGCCAAATACTGAGCAATGTCTTCCATTGATGCTGTTAAGCCTAAGTGCACTAAGGTGTCTTTGACCAACTTGGCGACAGGTTTCCAGTTTTGTTTTTGTTGCAGTAGCTGGCTGCATTGCGCTTCACATAATCTGGCGGTGGCTTCATTGGCTTTTACCAAGGGTAAATCCAACAGGGGTGCTAGCCCAGAAAAGCCATTATAACTGGCATTAAATTGAATCTCAGCACCGAGTCTTTGCTTTATATCATCAAGGCACAAGCCTAAAGGCTGAGGCGAAATAAACTGCAATTTTATCGGTAAGCCGTTACGTTCAAATACTTCTCGTTGGATCATCGCCGCGCCCAACATATCTCTGACTAACAACAGCTCACCTAACTTACCAGCAATGTCGCACGAGAACCTTAAGGATAAATCGTCGCTAAGCTCAATTAATGTTATCTGAGAAAAAACATAGGTCAAATCTAGATACCGCAAGCCAAATTCAATCGCCTTTCTCGCAGTACTGCTCGCCAATAGGGCATACCCCATAATGCCATAACTGGTCAGGTGATAACGGCAGCCTAATTCCATTCCTACCTTAAATGGGCATTGAGTATTAAGCATTAGGTTATTTAACACCTGTAACTCTTGCTTATCTTCAATCAGCCGCTCATGGTCAGCTAATTGAGCACTGGTTAAACCCGACCCTTGCAGTAAAACATTCTCATCAATACCCAGCTCAATGCCATGGGCAACGATAATCTGCACACTGGTAATAATGCGAAATGTCATAATTGATGGCCGTAATGTCTTAAAATCACAAATATACGTCTATTTAGACGCTAGATCAATCAAGCACAATTTCCTATGCTGGACAGATAACATCATTGGTTAACAATCTTCGAATGATCGTGTAGCGAAATGGCCATTAAAAGTCATAATTAAAAATAACAATCATTGAGGTCCTCATGACCCAAGTTAAACGAAACCCTTCGGTGGTGATCATTGGTGCAGGTATGACGGGCATTTTAATGGCCATCAAACTGCGTCAAGCTGGTATTACTGACATTGTAGTGCTGGAGAAAAAAGGCTCTGTGGGCGGAACGTGGCGCGAGAATACCTATCCAGGTGCGGCCTGTGATGTACCCGCTCACATGTATACCTATTCATTTGAACCCAATCCAAACTGGAGCCGATTTTTTGCCCATGGACCAGAGATTAAACAATATTTTGAACACGTGGCAGATAAGTATGAGGTTAAACGAGACATACGCTTTAACGAAGCGGTTACCGATGCACACTATGCCAATGGCAAATGGACAGTAAAAACCAGCCAACAGCAAACCTATATCGCTGATTTTATTGTGTGTGCCACAGGCATTCTGCACCATCCGCAATTTCCAGACATTCCTGGATTAGCTGATTTTAAAGGCACCACATTTCATACCGCCCAATGGAACCACGACGTCGATATATCAGCCTCAACTCGGGTTGGGGTAATCGGTACTGGGTCAACGGCGGCACAAGCCATTCCTGAGTTGATTAACACTGGTGCTAAGGTCTCGGTTTATCAGCGCACACCACAATGGTTAATGCACTTGCCCGATTTTGCCTTTTCAAAGGCCATCCGAAAACTGATGACTCGCTTTCCCGTCATCACCAAAATCCACCGAAATACTGGTAAGTTTTTTCTAGAACATTTTTTTACCAAAGCGGTAACTGGACACTTTATCCAAAAACATGTGTTAAATTTTTTGTGTAAAGCCAACTTAAGATTAAGCATTAAAGACCAAACCTTACGCGAGAAATTACGCCCTCATTATCAAGTAGGCTGCAAACGGGTCATTATCAACACCACCTTTTATAAAGCCATTCAAAAACCCAATGCTGAGTTAATAACAGAGGCCATTGAGCGCATTACAGCAACGGGGATTATCACTAAAGACGGTAAACACCATGAACTCGATGTATTGGTATTGTCGACAGGTTTTAATGCATTTAATTTTATGCGCCCAATGAATCTAATTGGCCGCAACAATTTGCATATTGATAAAGCGTGGGCTCATAAAATCAAAGCATATCGGTCAATGTTACTCAGCGACTACCCTAACTTCTTTTTAATGCTCGGCCCCAACACCCCCATTGGTAACTTTTCGGTTATCGCCATGAGCGAGGTTCAAACTAACTACGTGATTAAATTGATCGATAAATGGCGTGAGTATCAATTTGATGAGTTTGAAGCTAAGCAACAAGCCATTGACGATTTTAATGCCTACGTAAAAGAAGGGTTAAAGGGCACTAGCTGGGTTGGAGGATGCCAAAGTTGGTATTTAGATGCCGATGGCGACCCCATTTTATGGCCCTACACTTGGCAGCGCTGGGTTGATGAAATGAAACAGCCGCAGATGGAACACCTTAATACCCGGTCATTCTAATTGGCTTATTCACCTTTTCACCAGTACTGATATTAACTAGGTTGGATCATGAATAACAACACGATATTTATTACCGGTGCGGCTTCTGGTATTGGTTTAGCCGCTGCTCGGCACTTTCATAAAAAGGGCTATTGGATCGGTATGGCCGACATCAATTTGGCACAATTAACACAAGCCACCGAAATATGGGATAGAACTCGAATACGCTTGTTTCAGCTGGATGTCAGTGATGTTTCACAAGTACAACACGCTATGGCTAAATTTTGTGCTGAACATAATAATTGCTTGGCTGTATTACTTAACAATGCCGGCATATTGGAAATTGGTCCGTTTGAAGACATCCCTATAGAACATCATCAGCGTACATTAAGTGTCAATGTCATCGGGGTCATGAATCTGTGTCATGCTGCATGGCCATATTTAAAAAATACTGGCACGAGTACTATTATCAATATGTCATCAGCCAGTAGCGATTATGGCGTACCAGAATTAGCCAGCTATTCGGCGAGTAAGTTTGCCGTAAAAGCGCTTACCGAGGCGCTGGAACTTGAGTGGCAAAAGTACGGCATAAGAGTATGTGATGTCATGCCGCCTTTTGTGGCAACCAATATGCTTAAGGCACAGAAACACACCGCCAAAGTCATGCAACGACTCGGTGTGAACATTACTGCTGAACACGTAGTCGCTGTGATTGATAAACAAGTGAAACACCCTAAAACCCATAGAACGGTCAGTGTTTTTTATGGCCTATTGCATAGATTAAGTAACGTATCACCTACGTTTATCAATCGCTTGGTGATGAAGTGGTTAAGTCGATAAACATGTGGTTCTAATCAGTTAACAATAATAAAAAAGGCCATAGAAATGGATAACCTTAATCAACCAACATCATCACTAAACAAACACTCACAAGACAAACAGCTCCAAGCTCCAAAGCTTGAAACCAAGCAATTAATGGCCGCTAAGTGGTTGTCATTATTACCGTTATACAAGTTACCCGTCAGATTATTTAGATATGTATTTTTAATGATGGACCGAATGCTTGGGCTGACTAAAATTAAAATGGATAAGGTTGTCGAGTTAATCATTCCGGTGAGCACCAATCATCGCGGCGATGCCAAAGACACTAGCGATAACCTTCAAATCAATAACACAATCAAGCTACGTATCTATCATCCCAGTGCCAACACACCACCAAAAACCTTAGTGTACTTTCATGGTGGCGGCTGCGCTATTGGCAGTATTAATACCCACGATCACTTTTGCCGTTACCTTGCTAAACACGGCAAGATGAACATCATCTCAGTTGGTTATCGACTGGCCCCAGAACATAAATTTCCAATCCCGATTTGTGATGCCATAGAGGCGTGGAACTATATCAATAACAATCATCAACAACTGAAGATCAATCCACAATATATCGGTGTGGGTGGTGATAGCGCAGGCGGATATCTGGCTTGTATTATCGGCTTAAATTCATTGCAAACCTCGCTACCAGTAAAGGCTAAAGTAACACCTGCATTTCAATTTTTGATCTACCCAATGGTCGACTTGCAAGGCTTAACCGAGTCTTATCGCCGTTTCAATAAGCAGTTAATACTCACCCGCGATCTGATGGATTATTTCAGGCAGCAATACCTAAATTCAATCGATGAAGTCACCCTGCCATTAGTGAGCCCACTGCAAGCAAAAGACATCAGCGAATCGCCAAAAAGTTACATATTAACCTTAGGTTACGATCCATTAAGAGACGATGGCATTGCATATGCCCAGCGCCTAAAAGCGGCAGGCATCAATACACAACACCAGCATTATGACGATTGCATGCATGGTTTTATTTCAATCACAAAGCTCAGTGCGCGCGCTAAACAAGCGACTCATGATATCGCGATAGCCTTAAACAGCTTTAATGATTGATCGTTACAGGTAACAGATGAAGCCACCAACAGATGATAAAGTTTACTCTGACGCCATGTATTGCAGGCTAACAAGCCAACTTATGCTAAAATGCGCCGATCAGCTTTATGAATGTGCATCTCATTTGTTTGACTGAGCGTAGTGAAGCCTACCGTGATTAACTAATGAGGATACAACAATGAGTAAGTTAAATGCCGAAGAGCGTAAAGCTCGAGATAACGATCGTTTTTCAAAACGAGTGGATGAGCGCAGAGTAAAAGGCGAAGATGTCGTTGCGTATGCACTTGCCAATGAAAAAGCGTTTAAGTTTCTAACCAAAGATGAGAAACACAGCCTTAAACAAAGACAAGCTGCACTAGTAGAAGAAGTCAGCATTAAAAAACAGCAACAAACCGAGCTTAAAAACCAGCAAGAATTAGACAAGGTTCAAGCAGAATTTACTGATACCGAACAGTAACCCCTCATCAACAGCCATTGTTACTGATGATGGCTGGCCACATTCAAATGCCAATTTTTATACACTAAAACCTATAAAAATCGGTATTTGAAGCTGGTGAAAATCCACTGGCATGCGGCAAAATTAAATGAGGTCACTCACATTTTAAAAGCCCATGTATAAAAGTTTTACTCTGAACCACTTATTTATTGTCTAAAGATCAACGTTGCATTCCGGTTCACAAGCAATACCGAATGACCGCTAAAAACCTTAACTAATCAATCTCTCGCTTAACACACACAAACAAGGCGTTGCCTGATTCCAAATCCCACGGGATGATTTTGTCGTAATCGTGTTCAAATATTTGCACATCGAAATACGGACTTAACAAGGCTTCGAGTTCAGTAAAACTGGTAGCAACCATCGCATGGGAGTCTTGCCATAACTGCGTTGCCTCACACTGGGTTTTAGCAATACTTAGATTGAGTGCTTGCATCTCACCTTCACCGCTATAATACCAACCCGATTCAAACACAAACTGGCTGCCGTCAAATTCCGCACTATGTTTCACTAACGCTTTGTTATTGATTTTATGCTTATCAACTGAGTTAAAACAAAACAGGCCACCAGTATTTAATGCCTTATGAACGCTTGCAATGCAGGCTTTAAGCGCCTCGGTTCCTGGAGAATAATGAATGGAGTACAAAAAACAGGTGATCAGATCGAGTTTTTGTTCAACATAAAACTCAGTCATATTTTGCAAACTAAACTGCGCTTCAGGACAACGACGCATAGCGATATCGAGCATAGGCTGATTAATATCCAGGCCACTACTTTGAAACCCTAAATCGATGAAATGCCTAACATGCGGACCTGTTCCACAGGCTAAATCTAAATGCTGTTTACCACTGTTACCCAAAAACTGATGCAAGCGTACTATGCTATTGCTTTGCTGCTGGTAGTTAATGTCACAGCACATTAAATCGTAATAACCGGACAAATCGGTGTAAAGGGCATTGGTAGACATAAAATAACATCGACGAGGTTGGTCAATTTAGGGTGGCGCATCATATATCAAATAGTGCAATTGAGAAATAACTAATCAATAAGCACTAACGACTCGCCACTGAATAAGTAAGGTTTAGCATGAAACAACCTCAGTGAATCAGTATCTATACCTTATTACCTTACTCAATCAGGTCAGCCGAGATATAAGGATTCTATCGCCTCTGGCAGCATGGGCTTATACAGATAAAAACCTTGGGCTAAATCGCATTTATAAGTCTTAACGTAATCAAGCATAAATTGGTCTTCCACCCCTTCAGCAATCACTTTTAAGCCTAGGTTATGCCCAATATCGATAATAGTTTTAGCTATCGCTGCCGATGAGCTGCTGCTCTCAACATCTTGTAAGAATGCTTTATCTATTTTGAGATAATGCAACGGCAAAAATTGTAAGTAACTAAATGATGAATAACCTTTGCCGAAATCATCAAGTGCAAAAGTAATCCCATATTGATTAAGCCGTAACATAATTTCTTTTACACTGAATTTATCTTCCATAAAAATCGATTCGGTTAATTCAATAATAAGATATTTACCCTCTAATTTATAATGGGTTAAGGTATCTATTAAATGTGTTATTAGCGCTTCATTTTGAAATTCTAAACAGCTTAAATTAATTGAAATAGCCAGCTCTGTAATGTTTGCATCTCGCCACTTAGCTAACTGTAAGCAGGCTTTAGAAATTACTAAGCAACCTATATCAATAATCAGCCCAGTTTGTTCTGCTATGGGAATAAAAACATCGGGTGGGATCACAACGCCATCTTGCTGCGTCCAACGGCATAACGCTTCAACACTAACCACTTTCATTGTATTTAAATCAACTTTGGGTTGATAGACTAAATGTAAGCTCTGATCTTCGATGGCCTGGCGCAGTGCTTGCTCAACGGCAAGTTGAGTTAATGCCTCTTTTTCAAGTGCCTGACTGTAAAAATGAAAGCTGTTTTTACCCAGTGATTTTGACTCATACATAGCTAAATCTGCTTTACGGATCAGCGAGTTGGCATTGTCATCATCATTAGGGAATAGTGAAATACCAATACTTGAGGTCACAATAAATTGACGAGAACCGATAGTAAAAGGCTGTTTAATCAATGCTAATAAATCTTGGCAAACCTGTTTTACCGTCATTTCTGACTCTATCTTTTCTAAAACAATAATAAACTCATCACCACCTTGGCGGGACAAAGTATCAAATTCTCGTAAGCGTGTCTGAAGTCGTCGAACCACTTCTTTTAGCAGCAAGTCACCTGCGTCATGGCCTTCTGTATCGTTGATTTTTTTAAAGTCATCTAAGTCTAAAAATAACACCGCTAACTTTTTATTTTCTCTTTTACTCGTCGCAATAGAATGGCTAATTCTATCCAATAATAATGCACGATTAGGTAAGCCTGTCAGTGCATCATGAAAAGCATGATATTCAATAGTAGCCTCGTACTGCTTTTGCACTGTCACATCGCGAAAGCACCACACTCGGCCATAAATTTGCTTCTCTTGTATCTGAGGTAAAGACCGGTAATCAAAGAAACGGTTATCGAGTAACTCTATAGTGCCAGTTAAATATTGAAATGGGTCATGTTGAAGACGATCAATAATAGATAACATATGTTGTTTATCTTTAATAATGCTAAGAAACTCTTCCCAATGCGATACAGGTTTAAAGCCTATATCGTCAAAAAAATCCTGCCCCATGGTATTAAATGACAATAGTTCACCATTTAATCCATAAACAAACAAAATCTCACCGGTCGAATTGACCGTCGCATTTAATAAACCAATGGAGTGCTCAAGCTTATCTTGAACCAGTTTCATCTTTGCTAACTGGTCATTTAGCGTTTGATTACGCTCGTTCAACTCATTGGAAATAAGGAATAAAGAACGCTCTAACATTTTTACACTTTGCTCATTTTGAGCATAAGCATCTGATATTGAATTTAAAAAAATGTCATTTTTTGAAATAAACAATTCATCTTTTTGGTTACGTTTGAGCTGACGCAATAGCAATTTATGCATTGTTAATATCACTATGTCTCAGAAAATAACGTGACAGCCATAGTCTGGTTGTGTAAACCACACCGACCAATAGACTTAATAGGCGATATTTCACCATACGAGTAAAAGCCAGAAATAGTACACTGGGTGGGTAAGCCTTGCTTAATGATTTCCAACTCCTCTTCAACCCTTTGCTGTAAAACGAGTCGACGGCCGACACAACTAATTAAAATAGCCAACTCAGGCTGTGCTCCCTCAAAGGAAGAGACAGCATCCTCTGCGGCAAGCTGTGCTCCATCAAGTAAATCTTCATAATTAGAATGCATTAACTGACATGTCGCGCCTGTGGGCATATTACCTGCAAACAACATACTTTTTTGCAATTCATCAATGGATAATATAGTGCGAACCACAGTTTCTTGCTCACCATCGAGTTGCAGTGCTAACGGATAGAGCAATGCAGAAGCAGGCAAGCCGGCAGAAAACTCACCCAAAAACTCTTTATATAAATCAAGAGCTGGCCTTCCATCGAGTTCAAAAAGCACATTGTCTGTCGACTGAGTAATCACCCGTTTAGGCCCAAATGGACGCCAGCCTCCTAGACTACCAAAACCAACAGATAACCTTTCACCATAAAGCCCTACCAGCACAATAAGTCCGCTTTCTATTTGCTGATTATGCCATACCGTGGTTTGACTAAAACGCTCACCATCACCGGCTAAGCCTCCCGTAGCCATAACACCTTTAGGCAGGTGCTGCTGTAAACCATCAACCAGTTCAGAGCCATTAACTAAATGACCATCAGAAATCACGAAAACATGTTTTAACCCATCAAAGCTTAATTGATCGATCAACTGCTTTGCTAATTCAGCACAATGTTCAAATTGATTTATCGAACTGCTGACAACTTGCACCTGAGTATGCTCAAAATCAATCGCTGTAACGCATACACTGTCGTCATATAGACAATCATCTTGAATTTCACCGCTAGTACTACAGCCTACGATTTGCGCGTTTGGAAAAGCACTTGATAACTCACCATTAAGCTTATTGTCTAACATAAGCTCAGGCGAACCAAATACCAACACCAAATTAATAGCTGCATTTTGTAGTAACGGTTTATCCCAATGGTTATTTTGATATATTGTCTGAAAAACGTACATTAGTAGCATCTCACTAAAGAGTTATTCATTAAGTTGTAGCTTAAAACGTTACTGCAAGCAACAGGCATAAAGAAATGGCGCCACACAGGTGAGTCAACTTGTTAATAGTCGTGCTAGCACCCATGCACTTACACCGCCAAAAGGCAAAAAAGCCTCGAAACTTTTAGTGTCGAGGCTTTTTAGTATTCAACATCTGGATGATAAATTCTGATCAACTTAGCTAAGTAAGGCTGCGATTGACCCTAATTAGAAAAATAAAACAAAAAGTTTATAAATCTTTAAACACTAAAATCTACACTCATAGACGCAAATTCAAACAGTCCTATAAATAACTAACGTACCCACAACATAAGCTCGTTAGCATCTACCACCGCAAGCTGCCTTTTAGTTAAGCTTCCTGCTGCGTCAAACAGTAATAACTCAGCCGGTCTAGCACCATGCTTAGCAATAAGTTGATCACCTTCAGGAGTACCCGCTCTGGCCAGAAGAAAGTAAACGTTATCGCCAAGATGTGCTCGGGCTTCATTCATCTGCTCAGTCTGGGTGGTACTCGCAACAAGGTTAGCATCATAGACAAATACTACCGAAGGCTTACCTGTACCGATTTGCTCGTGGGTGGTTTTAAACCCTTTGGGCATCACCATCAGTAATAGCCCAAGCAGCAGCACTACAGATGCAATGACACTTATCGCAACCCAAGGCATTTTACGTGGCATATTTGCAGTATGTGTATCCATGATAATAGATCTCGATTTTAAGAGGTTGAAATACATAATTAAGTCATTCAGTGTAGCGACTTAACCTGAGGCCTAGATTAAAAATCACTGCTAAATTTTGCTAACAAAAAGCATTACTCGTTAAAGATATAAGTGCTGAGGTTATTACACTTACCGTTGAACTTTTGCCCTTAGATGATTATCTAATAGAAATAGTTAAATTTGCGTATCAATACAGTGCTGAATAAATTGGACAATCTTGCATGAAAACTGGCTAACTGCATTTTAGGCTGAGCTAAACTTTGTTTGACTCAATCATGCCTTACTTAAGCTGACGCACGCTATGCAAATATCCACTATTTCCCTATCAGTTTTAAACAAAGGAACTCAACAGTGAACATGTCTCACCTCTATTTGAACATCATAATTTTAACATCATAGTAAACAAGGGCTCAATTGGGTGTTTCAAGTGTTAGACCATCATATTGAAAAGCTTATTATTGATTCACTATTACTCACAAAAGAGGATGTAGGAATTTTAATCCTAAGACAGGTTAGTGTTTTGTAATCTTGCCTTAGCAAGATTGTTATCCATATTGAGACTGACTGTTTTGATACTTGGACCACATGATGCAAGACCACATCATTCAAAGTAGATGAAAACTTAAATCAGGCTAAAAAAGTGGATGAAATGTCGTAAAAGAGGGTTAGTCGCATGAGCCTGTAAATAATTTTCTGTAAAATGCAAACTAACAGCGACTATACAGAAACCTATCTATTTTCGTTTTTTTGCATTTTAAACAGGGTCATCAGTTGTGTGTTGAGCATAGTGATTTGCTGATCTAAGTTTTTTCGCTGCAACTCGGCTTCTTCCGAATTATCACCCATCAACTCCCTACGTTGTGCTTGAAGCTCTTTTATGTCTTCTTTTAACTTATCAATCTTCTTTTCTATTTCAGTGCGCGTATCGACCTTATCACCGTCAGCGGACTTCGAACCACCAGAAATAATTACATTTTTGTCCATCGCCGAACCTAATTCAGCCGACAATTTTTTCTGCCCTTCATTTGAAATAAATACCTTATCTTCAGTATTCGCTGGCTGAGCAAGCGATATACCCAGCGGCGTAATAGTAGGCTTTACTCGTAATTGCCGCTTTTGCAGATTATCTATTATTGAACTAGGTGAATTTAAACCTGAAATATTCAATGGTTGCCCCTTCCAAAGCTGAATAATATTTATATCGACCTTGGCACTTAAACCTTGAAAAACTAGAGATTGATCATTCTCAAAATAACGATAAATTCATTGGAAAAAGTATCGCATCCACTTGAGTTTAATACTAAAAGCCTACCGGCTACATCAAGTGACTTATATTGTGAATATCAAAAATTGAAACAGATTACTACCGCAAAGCTTACTCACGAGACGTCATCAAGCTTGTTACTATATGCAAGCACAGTTAAGGTTCATTATGTTATTATTCAAAAATAGTTAGCTCGATTGATTTCTAGCGTATTTTATCTGAAGGGTTAAGTTTTTTATGGAAAAAGTGTTTGAAAAACTGATGTATGCATCGCGCTGGATAATGGCGCCGATTTATCTGGGATTAAGTCTGGTTTTATTTGCTTTAGGCATAAAGTTCTTCCAGGAGATCTTTCATATCATACCCAATATCTTCAAAATGGCTGAAGTCGATTTAATACTGGTAACCCTATCACTGATCGATATTACGTTGGTCGGTGGTCTGCTCATCATGGTGATGTTTTCAGGCTACGAGAACTTCGTTTCACAGCTGGATGTCGGTGAAGACAGTGAAAAACTGAACTGGCTTGGCAAGATGGATTCAGGTTCGCTTAAAAACAAAGTGGCCGCGTCTATTGTGGCAATCTCATCTATTCACCTACTTAAAGTCTTTATGAATGCCGAAAATATCGAAAACGACAAGATCATGTGGTATCTGCTGATCCACATCACTTTTGTGTTATCGGCTTTTGCTATGGGATATTTGGACAAAATTACGCGTACAAAATAGCAAAAGCAAAACGGGGTTAGAATGTTTGTTCTGACCCCACATAATTCGAGGCGACAAAAAACCATCTGCTTCATCATTTTGAACCATTCTTTGCGCCCCCGCCCAGGGAATAACATCAACCACAAAACCACAGAAACCGTCACTTTCGGATGGCGTTAAGCTTTTCCTATAACAACCATACGGCCAAAAATTATGAGTAATTTATGACCTTAACTATGGCCGCTCTTATTCGGTTATCGGTATAAAAATTGTTATGTTATGGTTTTTATCAACAAACGATCAAAGCTCAGTATTTTTATGCATTTATGAGGTAACAAGTAAGAGGCCTGTCGATAACGCTTGTTTCATATTTACTAACAGTCATACTTGATGAACGATAAATTTGTGCCATGATTTAGTATTAACATCATCCACTTTATGAAGATTATTTTTCATTTATAGTCAGTCTTAAGATTATGACTCAGTTTTTAACATCGTAAATTGCTATCAAGGTTCGCCGTACCGCGTGAGCTCATCAAACACGGAACGTCTTTATGATAAAATACTGGTACAAACAATTTCCTCAATATCCGCCTGATCATCTCGATTACTGGCGCATCCGTTTAATCGAACATTCATTACTCATTACCACCAGCTACTTTTTAATTCTAAGCCTCCTTAATCTGTTTTATTTTGAGAGCTATAAATATGCCTTACTCGATGGTTTCGGATTATTAGTGACATTAGGTATTTACTGTCATTTTCGCAAAACAGGACAGGTAAAAACAACGTCATGGGCTGTCACTATTATGGTTGCCAGCCTAATAATGCTGTTTTTGATCACAGCGAAAGGTTACGCACACTCATTATTTTGGGCAACATTGATCCCACCATTTTCATTTTTTCTTATTGGACGCACATGGGGGACAGTTGTTTCATCAATTACGTTTACCATGTGTGCATTATTAGTCTATCAGCAAATACAACATGCAGAGCCTGTCACGTTTACCATGGGATCATTATTTAACGTTATCGAGGTATGTATTGCGCAAGTATTAATATTTCGATTTTATGAAAAAACCCGCTTTTCGGCCTATCAAAAGCTTGCTCTACGCAACATAGAAATCCAGAAAATGGCCGAAACAGATAAACTCACAGGGTTATATAACCGTGATAAACTCGACGTTATTCTTGATAAATTACTCACCACTCCTGAGGTTAATTCGACTCAAATAACGCCATCGTTGAGTGGAGAAAATAAACAATCGTCATTGGTGGTGGCAAATCAATATTCCATTGATAGTACACCGCAAAACAACGATACATCTTCACATTTACCCAAGTCGACGCAACATATTCAATATCCTATTTCGGTTGCCATCATCGACATCGATCACTTTAAGCGAGTGAATGATAATCATGGTCATCTTGTGGGTGATAAAGTGTTGTGTGAGCTAGCACAATTACTGCAAAGCCAAATGCGCAGTAATGATTTATTAGCACGTTGGGGAGGCGAAGAATTTGTGGTGATATTGCCTAATACCACCTTAGACGATGCAATGGAGTTAAACGAAAGATTACGCCAGTTTATTGCCAGCAATAATATTCAAGGAATGGAGCTAACTATCAGCTTAGGTGTTGCACAATATGAGTTAAAAGACACTGTTCACAGCTTACTAGATCGAGCAGACAAAGCCTTGTACGAGGCAAAGTCAGCTGGTCGTAATCGTGTTGTAGTTGCGTAATATAACACTCTGCATTAAAGACAATTTTACAGTTGTATTTATCATTAGTACCAGCCATTAGAATCAACGTCACTATGTTGTGCCGCCAAAATGTTAATCCCCAGACCATTAAGAATTTTGAACACTGTCGAAATATAAACATCATTGCCTTTCTCAACACGGATCAAAGTCTTTTGGGTCACGCCACACAGCATCGCCGCCACATCTTGAGTCAGTGCCGCTTTGTTTCTGGTTTCTTTAATGAGTAAACCCAAGGATTGTTGATTGAGTGCAGACGTCATAACGTTAGTCCAAAGTGTACTTTGCTACACTTTATTGTGATTTACCCTATTACCACAACAAAAGGTGTAACATTGTACACTTTTACATTATCTAAGTAGCTAAACGAGTTAGAAGTGTTACTTGTTACACTATCGAATCGATTGCGCCCTGCTTTTAAAATTAACACTGGCTTTTTTACCTGCATCATAGATATTATGAGCTTGATTATTATCAAGTTATGAATGGATGCTGTTGGTAAATGATTCTTAAAACTAAAACACTACAAATGACCAAAACGCCGCAAACGATTGCCGGTCAAAAACAAGAACAAGATGTGGCCTTCTTCTTACGCCGCGCATTTAAAGACAACCCTGAAGTACTGGTTATCAACGACTTCAAATTCAGCTTTAATGATGAAACGGCTCAAATTGATCACTTGATCGTATACACCTATGGCTTCGTGCTCATTGAATCAAAAAGCATAAAAGGTCACGTTAAAGTGAACAACCAAGGCGAATGGACACGCAGCTATAACAGTCAATGGTCAGGTATGTCTTCGCCCATCAAGCAAGTTGAGCTGCAACAAGCCTTGTTAAAAGACATGTTGAAACACCATAAGAGTGACATATTAAGCAAGTTACTGGGTATAAAGCAGCAAGGCTTCAATGGACGCTGTTGGCTCCATTTATGTGCGGTATCCAGTAATGCGGTGATAGACCGGAAAACCATGCCCAAAGAGATTTCAGACAAGCTTTTCAAAACTGAATTTTTGGTCGATGAACTCAAAAATATCATGAATCTTAAACACAAATTGCTCCGCTTGGTCAGCGTCGCAGACACCCGACCAGACTTTAGCCAACAAGAACTCAATACAGTCAGCCAATTTCTTATTAACCAACACATCGACTCAAATATTCAGCAAGTTGACACTACTCAAGTTCAACTAAAGCAAATCCAAGCGATACCCAAAAGACCAGAACTAAAACCAGAGCTTGAGCAAGGGCCTAAACCAGCATCAGCGCCCACTCATCATCTAGCTCAATCTACTGCCGCAATACTTGCACCAGTAGCGGTTGTCGCATTAGCGCCAGACCAACACCCCATACTAAGCTGTAAATATTGCGGTGAATCAACACAATACACCCCAATGTATGGCAAGTTCGGTTACTACATCAACTGCAACCAATGCAGTAAAAATACATCGATGAAATTACCATGCCCACAATGCATGAGTAAAAATACTAAAGTCACAAAGCGCAAAGAAACATACACATTGAATTGCGTGGATTGTGGGTTTGAAAAGCAGATTATTTAATCATTAACTGCAAGTAAAGCATAACCTGTAATATTTAGACTAGGACGTCAAAAACATGAAAGATAAAGATAGAATTGCAGTATTTATTGATGCTGATAATGCACCAGCAAAGAAAATTGATAAGGTTCTATCCGAGCTTGCTCGCTATGGTGTGGTAAATATACGTAAAGCTTATGGTAATTGGAAAAATACTAACCTCAAAGCCTGGGAAGATGTATTACATGAGTATGCAATTCAACCCATCCAGCAATTCGATTTAACTAAAGGTAAAAACGCCACAGACATGGCACTGGTTATTGATGTTATGGATGTTTTATATACAAAAGATGTAGATGTTATTTGTTTAGTTTCATCAGATTGCGATTTTACCCCCTTAGTCACTAGAGCGCTTGCCGATGGTAAAA
Organism: Shewanella glacialimarina; assembly: GCF_020511155.1. Lineage (NCBI taxonomy): Bacteria > Pseudomonadati > Pseudomonadota > Gammaproteobacteria > Alteromonadales > Shewanellaceae > Shewanella > Shewanella glacialimarina. Next base: position 4,063,884 of record NZ_CP041216.1, read on the forward strand.
CCATCATAGGATTTGGAGAACGCAAAGCTCCTATGCCATTTGTGAATAGTTGTTCTCGATTTTTATTTCTCGATGACGACCAAAATGAAGAGATTCCATTACCTTCAGCCACTAAAAGCTTAAACAAAAATACAAAACTCATCAGTTTATTGAGGCAAGCTATTGAAGCTGTAGAGGAAGATGACGGATGGGCAATGTTAGGGCCGATAGGTACTCATATTTCTAATCATGCCTCGTTTGATCAACGTAATTATGGTTTCAAGAAGCTGAGTGATTTATTCGCATCTATAGATCTTTTTGATATGAAAAAAACCAACGGCTCAGTCATTTGGGTAAAAGACAAAAAAAGGCATAAAACTGCAAACGGTAAGGGGAAATAACTATTATTGCCTCGAGATAATTTAGTAATAGTTTACAACGATAATTTCGTAACGAATTGACTACTATGACAGGCTCACCATGACACTCACTCACCGACACGCCGTAAACTCATCCATGAGGGCTCGAACATCCCGTCCATGGAATGGACGGTCATCTCGCAAATACTCATGGTTCACCTTTCAGCATCAGCTACTGCTTTTAACACTTACGCCCAAGATTTAAGAATGGCAGCATAGTTAAATGCTTTTAAGCAATAGAAGATATTAATCACCCAGATACTATAAATAGTGGGATAAAAAGTTTGATCTGACCCCACTTGTTTAGCACTTGTTTAGAATACGCAGCCCGCAATGACAATAATTAGAATGATCCATAGCATGAAAACCAGTATGCCATAAACCTTGGTATAACTCTCACCACATTTAGAGCCACTAAAAAGCCCCTATACCGTTAGGCATCGGGGCTTTTAATTTTCATTCAGCTAGTATTCTGTAGGTATAAATTAAGAAAAGTTTACTCTGACCCGCTGACCCACTCACTTATTGTTCTTATTCCACTTATCCCACATATTCAATCTCCCAAAAAACATATTAATGTTATGTTTTTTAAGTAGATTACGTCATAAAAATAGGATAAATTATCAACGCTATAGAACTGTTAGTGACTCGATATTTGCCAAGCTGGTTTATTTTTTTAGGGATGAATGATGCGTTTTTTATTAGTGATCACATTTGTATTTTTAATGCCTACGGCACATCTCATTGCTGCTACTGCAACACAACACACAACGCAACTAACTCTCTCCAAGAAAGCTATAAATGACAACCCCAGTGCTAACCTGATTTATCAACAGTTGTTTACAATGCAAAGCCAATTAGCGAGTCTAAATGAGAAACTACAGCAGCAAAAACTACTTAAGAGTGATATTGAACAGTTCGAAACTGCACTTCAAAACCTAAAACTCAACTGGTTAGTTTACAAACTAAAATAGATGCGCAAGAAAAGCGGCAAGAGATAGAGTTCGCTAATTTTGGAGGAAGAATTGGCGATACCAAAGATTCATTTAACTGGTGGTTCTTCACTCTTACAATTCTTATCGCTTTTGGTGGCTTTATCGTCTATAAGCATAGTAAAAGAGAAGCGCAAACTATTGCACAACAGAATATGGAAGACTTCATTCGCGAAAATGCCGAATCGATTTTAGAAAAAGCACAAACTAAATTAGAAAACCAATTACGGCAATCAAATTCTGCTGTTGAAACGCTGCAACAATATCTCAAAGAAGCTCATCTGGTCATAGCAGAAAAAAGAAAAGAAGTGGAAAGCGCTGCTGATGAAGTTCAAAGAGCTATAACTGAAAAACAAGAAGCGACTCCAGAATCATTAAAAATATTGGAAAACAGCACTAAGGGAATTGACAAAAAGCATGCATCAGCTCAGGAGTATTTTAGCTTAGCGAGTGTAAGCAACGGTAATAAACACTATCGTGAAGCGTTAAAATGGCTGAATTTGGCAATAAATGTATTGAGTGAGGAAGAAAAATTAAGCTCCCTTTATGCCAAGTTGTTATTCAATAAAGCTCTTGTGTATTGGAGGTTAAAGGAACCTAAAAATGAGATTGAAATTTATAATGAATTATTAAAAAATTTTTCTGAATCTAGTAAGGATAATATTCAAGTGCAGGTCGCTAGGACAATGTTGAATAAGGCCCTCACTTTAGGAACGCTTGAAAAACCACAAGAAGAAATCGACACCTATGACCTACTCATTAGTCGTTTTAGTGATTCTGAAGTAGAAGCTGTTCAAGCTGAGGTCGCAAGAGCGCTAGTCAATAAAGGGATGACTTTAGGAACGCTTGAGAAGCCACAAGGAGAAATCGACACCTATGACCTACTCATTAGTCGTTTTAGTGATTCTGAAGTAGAAGCTGTTCAAGCTGAGGTCGCAAGTGCGCTAGTCAATAAAGGGATTGCTTTAGGAGCGCTTGAGAAGCCAAAAGAAGCAATAGACACCTATGACCTACTCATAAATCGTTATAGTGATTCTGAAGCAGAAGCAGTACAAGCTGAGGTCGCAAGTGCGCTAGTCAATAAAGGGATGACTTTAGGAACGCTTGAAAAACCAAAAGAAGCAATCGACACCTATGACCTACTCATTAATCGTTTTAGTGATTCTGAAGCAGAAGCAGTCCAAGCTCAGGTCGCAAGAGCGCTGATTAATAAAGGGATGACTTTAGGAACGCTTGAAAAACCACAAGAAGAAATCGACACCTATGACCTACTCATTAATCGTTTTAGTGATTCTGAAGCAGAAGCAGTCCAAGCTCAGGTCGCAAGAGCGCTGATTAATAAAGGGGTGACTTTAGGAACGCTTGAAAAACCACAAGAAGAAATCGACACCTATGACCTACTCATTAATCGTTTTAGTGATTCTGAAGCAGAAGCAGTCCAAGCTCAGGTCGCAAGAGCGCTGATTAATAAAGGGATGACTTTAGGAACGCTTGAAAAACCACAAGAAGAAATCGACACCTATGACCTACTCATTAATCGTTTTAGTGATTCTGAAGCAGAAGCAGTACAAGCTGAGGTCGCAAGAGCGCTGATTAATAAAGGGATGACTTTAGGAACGCTTGAAAAACCACAAGAAGCAATAGACGTCTTTGACCTACTCATAGAGCGTTTTAGTCATTCAGGTAACGAACAAACTCAAAAATCTATTACCATTTCTTTAGCTAATTCAGCAGAATTAGCTCTATTAGTTGAAACACCCAAACAAGTGTTAATGCGAGTAACTAAAGTTGAAGAATATACAAAAGAAGCAGAAACATTCGCTGTAATGCAATTTATCCGCTTTCTGCTGGCAAACAAGACTATTATAGAGGTTTTTTCTGCTATAGCAGCTATCCCAGTTGAGACTAAGTTAACTTGGCACTTTTCTGAAATAAAGGACTATATCAGCAATAATTTTGAGTCAAAGAAGTTAGAACAGATTCAAGAAATTATTGCTTACTTTGAAAAACATCAGGATTTAGAGACGCTTAAAAATAAATTAGAATTAGATAAGTGAGATAAGTGGGCCAGAGTAAACTTAAGCGAAAAACGCTTTTGAATTCTAAACAAAAAGCCCCGATACTGTTAGGTATCGAGGCTTTCTCTGTTCTTTTACAAGAAATTTAGCTCTAAGCTTCTAGGCTTCAGACAACAATGTATATAGCGCAGGATAAATCGGGTTAGAACAAGTCGCTTTACCACGACGTTTAGCTTTCTTAAACGAGTGGTGAAGCAACGCAGTTATCACCGATTTAGACAAGCTAGATTACATCATGCCGCCCATACCGCCCATACCACCCATTCCGCCCATATCTGGCGCAGAATCTTGTGGTACATCAGCAATCATCGCTTCTGTTGTGATCATCAGACCTGCAATAGAGGCGGCGAACTGTAACGCGCTACGAGTCACTTTAGTTGGGTCTAGGATACCCATTTCTAACATGTCACCGTAAGTGTCGTTACCAGCGTTGTAACCAAAGTTACCCGTGCCGTTTTTAACAGTGTTAGCCACAACTGATGCTTCTTGACCCGCGTTAGTTGCGATTTGACGTAAAGGCGCTTCCATAGCACGTAGTGCGATTACCACACCGTGTTTTTGGTCTTCGTTCAATACTTCAACATCTTTAATTTTGCTTGCTACGCGAACAAGGGCTACACCGCCGCCTGCTACTACGCCTTCTTCTACCGCTGCGCGAGTTGCATGTAATGCATCTTCAACACGGGCTTTTTTCTCTTTCATTTCAACTTCTGTTGCTGCGCCAACTTTGATGACTGCAACACCGCCAGCTAGTTTAGCCATACGCTCTTGAAGTTTTTCTTTGTCGTAGTCTGAAGTTGATTCTTCAATTTGTTGCTTGATTTGGCTTACACGGCCAGCGATTTGAACTTCATCGCCATTACCATCGATGATGGTAGTGTTATCTTTAGTGATGATAACGCGCTTTGCTGTACCTAAATCTTCTAGGGTCGCTTTTTCAAGCTCTAGACCGATTTCTTCTGCGATAACTGTACCGCCAGTTAGAATGGCTACGTCTTGTAACATTGCTTTACGACGGTCGCCAAAACCAGGTGCTTTAACAGCAGCCACTTTAACGATGCCACGCATGTTGTTTACCACTAGCGTTGCTAATGCTTCGCCTTCAACGTCTTCTGCAACCATAAGCAATGGCTTACCAGTTTTAGCTAGACCTTCAAGAATTGGCAATAATTCACGGATGTTAGACACTTTTTTGTCTACTAACAAAATATATGGGCTGTCTAATTCAACGCTGCCAGTTTCTGGCTTGTTGATGAAGTATGGTGATAAGTAACCACGGTCAAACTGCATACCTTCAACAACGTCTAATTCGTTTTCAAGCGCTTGGCCTTCTTCAACTGTAATAACGCCTTCTTTACCGACTTTTTCCATTGCAGTTGCAATGATGTCGCCGATTGACTCGTCAGAGTTAGCAGAGATAGTACCAACTTGAGCAATCGCTTTAGTGTCTGAACATTCTTGAGAAAGTAGTTTAAGCTCAGCAACGGCTGCGATAACCGCTTTGTCGATACCGCGCTTAAGATCCATTGGGTTCATACCCGCTGCAACTGCTTTTAGGCCTTCAACAACAATAGCTTGTGCTAATACTGTTGCAGTAGTGGTACCGTCACCGGCTGCATCATTGGCTTTAGAAGCAACTTCTTTAACCATTTGCGCGCCCATGTTTTCGAACTTATCTGTTAGTTCGATTTCTTTTGCCACTGACACACCATCTTTGGTGATGACTGGTGAGCCAAAGCTTTTATCTAAAACAACGTTACGACCTTTAGGGCCTAAGGTTACTTTAACTGCGTTAGCTAAAATGTTAACGCCTGCAAGCATTTTTACGCGTGCATCGTTACCAAATAATACTTCTTTTGCTGCCATGTTCTGATGTTCCTTTAAATGAGTTTTGAAGTAGAAAGTCTAATAATACTGGAGGCTTAGCCTACAACAGCCATTAGATCTGCTTCTGACAGGATTAACACTTCTTCACCGTCAATTTTTTCTTTTTTAACGCCATAACCTTCATTGAAGATCACAACATCACCCACTTTAACGTCAAGCGGAGTCACTGTGCCATTTTCTGAGATACGACCGTTGCCTACAGCAAGGATTTTACCGCGAGTTGACTTTTCAGCAGCGCTACCGGTAAGCACGATGCCACCTGCAGATTTAGATTCAACTTCTAAACGTTTAACGATAACACGGTCATGTAATGGACGAATATTCATCTATGAACTCTCCTAATGATTTTATGCCCAATATCGAGGCGGTTTTGATGGAAAAGGCTTTTACCCTTTGATGGTTGATATATGGGGGTGATCCATCACACTTCCAAGGGCTAACAATAAAAAAACTACAGAATTTTTAAGTCTGTTTTATTAAAGCTATGCAAACCCTGATAGAATTCGCATCCTTCATTACAAAGCGATGTCACCATGAAAGATAAACACGGGTTGCTTAGTGCACCAATTGGTCGTGTTCTGTTTAACATGACCCTGCCTAACCTGATTGGTATTCTCACCATTCTGGGTGGCAGCCTGGTGGACATCTATTTCATTAGCCAGCTAGGTACAGAAGCCTTAGCGGCGGTCAGTTTTACTTTTCCGGTAACCTTAGTGATTGTCAGTATCGGTATCGGCATAGGTGCCGGTGTATCCACCAATTTAGGCCGTTTTATTGGCTCTGGCCATGCAGAACAAGCTAAAGTTTTTTTATTCGATACCTTAGTATTAACCTCTGCGATTATCACTTTATTGTGCCTAATGGGTGGCTTACTGATTGAGCCATTATTCACCTTGCTGGGCGCGAATGATCGCAGTATGCCTTACATTCATGACTATATGATGTGGTGGTATTTGGGTGCACCAGCTTTGGTGGTGGTGATGGTGGGCAATCAAGCATTACGCGCCACTGGCGATACTCGCTCCCCGGCTAAAATTATGATGTTGGCGGCTATTGTCAACTTGGTGCTAGATCCCTTATTAATATTTGGTTTAGGGCCTTTTCCACGCTTAGAAGTGCAAGGGGCTGCCATTGCTACCACATTATCTTGGATTATTGCGCTGTTGCTTGCGGGCCGATTGCTGATATTTAAACGTAAGTTATTACATAGTGCCAGCTTAGTCCGCAGCCGTATGGTCGCCAATTGGCGCGCCCTAGCGCATATCGCTCGCCCAGCGGCATTAATGAATTTAATTAACCCCATTGCCAATGGTATTTTGATGGCCATGATAGCCCGTATAGACCATGCAGGTGTGGCGGCATTTGGCGCGGGAATGCGCTTAGAGTCGGTATTGCTGCTGGTGGTAATGGCTTTGTCATCAAGTTTAATGCCCTTTATTGCACAAAACTTAGGCGCTGGACAGCATGTTCGTGCCAAAGCAGCGTTACTTAAATCGTTGCAGTTTATCTTGGTATTTCAAACAATGTTGTATATTCCGATGTATTTTTTTGCCTATCCCATTGCACAGCAATTCTCTAACGACCCTGTGGTTATTGATTGGCTGACTTTTTATATTATGGCGTTGCCAGCGGCATATGGTCCGCTGGGCATAGTGATTATTTTTGCCACCAGCTTAAATGCGTATCACCGCCCAATGAGCTCTTTGGTGATAAATTTATGCCGTTTAATGTTGTTAATGCTTCCCTTAGCCGCGTTAGGCTCGTACATTGGTGGGGTTAAAGGTTTGATGTTGGCGCTACCTGTAACAAACACCCTAATGGGGATAGCCTGTTATATATTGGCAACCAAAATTACTGAGCCAAATCAACAGACACGCTCGACTCCCATTATTATCGACTAAATGTTATCGACTAAATATCATCGACTAATGTCATCGACTCATTTTCTACACTACTGCATAGGCATACTATGACGATTCAAAACACCCCACAAACGGATCAATCCTCAGGTATAAAGCGCCCATTTAAAGCGGCTCTGATGTCAGCATTTATTATGCCGGGCAGTGGGCAAATGTGGCTGGGTAATAAATGGCAAGGCATGGGTTTTATGGCAGTATCGCTGGGGTGTGTGCTGGTATTAATGAACTTTGCCATTGAGCGGGCGCAAGTGATATCAGAGAAAATTTTAGCTGGCGAAGTTCCATTAGAATACAGTGCAATTTACGCCCAAATAACCCAAGCGCCCGAAGGTGATGCTGCGCAAGTCGCCGCCTGGATCACCTGGATTTTTGTCGCTAATTGGTTAACCAGCATTGTGACTGCCTATGTTGCTGGTACAAAGACTGATGATAGAAAGATTAGTGGTAAAAATAGCAGCGATAAATAGCTATGCTGCATAAGCGCTGCATGATAACCGGTCACTAAAAAGCCAGCGATAAGCTGGCTTAATATTAAATAAAGAATAAGTGAAGTAATAGAGCGCTGATCACTTTAGCTCACACCTTTGATAAATTACTTTTTAGTATCGTCTTTATTGTCTATTTGATGCGTTTCAGGACGTTTTTGGCTTGGGTCGTCTTTATGCTCAAAATCCCCTTCAAAGGTGTTGTCTTGATCACGCGGTGGCTCAGAAGGCTTTTGTCCAAATGGACCTTGATTAAATGGCCCCTGATTAAATGGACCTTGCCGACCAAATCCACCGTGTACTCCGCCATTAGCCATCACCCTCAGCTGTAACCGTTTGTACATAAATGCCGCTACAGGCGAGCGGGTAAAAGGGGTTAACAACAATAATCCTATCGCATCAGTGACAAAGCCTGGAATGAGCAACAACACACCGGCTGCCGCTAACATCATGCCTTCTACAATTTCTTGTCCTGGCGCTTCGCCACGTGCCATTTTTTGCTGCACAGTCATTAGGGTGTTCAAACCTTGGCTTCTTACCAATGACACACCAACAATGGCAGTAAAAAATACTAGGCCGATGGTTGGCCATACACCAAGTGCATCACCAACTTGAATTAATACCGACAGTTCTAAGGCAGGTACAATAACGAACACTAATAATAAAATCAAAAACATGTAAACCTCGATATAAGAATGATGTTTACCCAATAACTGGCAAATAATCTGCTGTCGATGAAAACTATATGGGGTTTGTCCGGTCTATTTTCAAGAGACGTCACGAATTTCAAACATAACAGTGAAATCTGTTGCTAAAAATCGTACAGTAAGCCGATATTGACTATTTTAGCTTAAGCTAACGTTAAGTTTAACCGAGATACAATGGAAGCTGATTATTTACTGATTTTTTCAACCTGTCCCGATAAGGCCACTGCCGATAGTATCGCCCAGGCATTGATTAATGCCAAGCTTGCTGCCTGTGTGCAAATTAGCCAACCTATTGTGTCGGTTTATTATTGGGATAACCAAGTGTGTCAGTCTCAAGAGGTACAATTGCAGATAAAATGTCGCGCGTTACATTATCAAGCAATTGAACAATTGGTGATCCAATTGCATCCTTATGAAGTACCAGAGTTAATCGCAACCCCTATTACTCATGGGTTAGCGCCTTATTTAACATGGATAAAAGAAACCACTCAATCATGAAAAAAATATTCGCCTTTGTTTTAACATCTTTACTTTTACTGTCTTCAATCGCTTTCTCACCACTGGTGCAAAGTGAAGGGGTATTTAGCAAAAGTAAGTTTGATTTTCTAAGCAGTGAACCAGAGCTTTTGCCGGTTAATGAAGCATTCTCATTCGATTTTAAGCAGCAAGGCAATCAGTTACTCATTAGCTGGGTGATTGCTGACGGCTACTACATGTACCGTGACAAACTGACCTTTAAAGCTGAAGGCGCGGTTATTGGTGAAATTAATTTGCCCCGCGGAAAAATCCATAACGACGAATACTTTGGCGAACAAGAGGTATTTTACTCGTTTGTCCAAATCCCTGTTGGTATTAAACAAGCCAGTAAAGAAGGCACTTTTAAAGTGACCTTTATGGGTTGTGCGGAAGGGACTTTGTGTTACCCGCCAACCACCCGTGATGTTATTTTAACGGAAGTTGCCGCTAACGATGGCAAAGTGGCTCAAGCTAAAAAAGTCATTGGCGCACCAACAGTGTCGGCTAACGACACGGCTGAACAAGCAACTAAAAGCCCGATTACCCAACAAGACACCTTAAGCCAAATGCTTCAAAACGACAGCTTATTGTGGACCCTGGCAATCTTTTTTGGTTTAGGTATTGGCCTAGCGTTAACACCCTGTGTGTTCCCAATGTACCCTATTTTATCGGGTATTATTGTCGGCCAGGGTGAAAAACTGTCTACCGCAAAAGCCTTCACGTTATCGATGGCTTATGTGCAAGGTATGGCAATTACCTATTCATTATTAGGCTTAGTGGTGGCAAGTGCGGGGATGAAGTTTCAAGCTGCGCTGCAACACCCCGCTATTTTGATTTTCTTAGCGGTGATGTTTGTACTGCTCAGCCTATCTATGTTTGGCATGTATGATTTAAAACTGCCGTCAAAGTGGCAAGAAAAAATGAACGCCATGTCAAACAACCAAAAGGGCGGCAACTTGATTGGCGTATTCTTTATGGGGGTGATTTCAGGCTTGGTGGCATCGCCTTGTACTACTGCACCTTTATCAGGCGCACTCATTTACGTGGCTCAAAGTGGCGATTTACTGCAAGGCTTCTTAGCCCTTTATGTGCTGAGTATGGGCATGGGCGTACCATTATTGGTACTTGGCACATCGGGTGGCAAAATTCTCCCTCGCGCTGGCGCATGGATGGATGTTATCAAAACTATTTTCGGCTTCTTGCTAATTTCGGTTTCAATCATGATGATTGGTCGTATTTGGGTAGGGCTGGTGTCTGACGTATTGTGGTCAATTTGGGCTGTTAGCTTAATCGGTTATTTAATGCATCAGAACAAGTTAACCGCCTTTAACTGGAAGCAGTCTGTTCGTGGAGTATTATTATTACTCGCTTTACTTGCCAGTTTTTCCTATGGTTTTCAAGCTGTGATGAGTCACTTTGGCTTCCAGGTACCTGGGATTAACCAAACCGCTAATAATGGTACTGCACAAGCTGATGCGCACCACTTTATTAAGATTAAGTCGTTAGATGATTTAGCGGTTGAATTAGATAAAGCCAGCATCAGTGGTAAAACTGTCATGTTAGATTTGTATGCTGATTGGTGTGTCGCCTGTAAAGAGTTTGAAGCGATTACATTCGCCAATAGTGATGTGCTTGAACGCATGAATAAAATGGTTATCTTGCAAGCCGATGTGACCAAAAGCGATGCAATTGATATCGAGTTACTTGAGCATTACGGTGTGCTTGGTTTACCGACTTTGCTGATGTTTGATAAAAATGGTGATATACGTGATGATCTTCGTGTAACTGGCTTTATGGGCCCTAAAGATTTCGCTAATCACTTAGATTTACTGCTTAAAGAGTAAATGACTCTCAGCTCGTGGCAGTATCGACACAATAGACGCTTACCAATGAAAACAAGCGACTTTTTCAATAAAGTCGCTTGTTTTGTAATATGAGCATCATTTTCCCCAGATGCTGGTTTTTCTTATACAATGTTAAGCATCTTTGCCTTAATTAACCATAATGGAGTGCTATGGAACCGGCCATATTAATTATCACCTTACTCTGTGGGCTTTTGGTCAGTAAAGTAGGTCTTCCGCCGCTTATTGGTTATTTAGCTGCAGGGTTTGTTCTATTCACTTTTGGTATTCAAGACACCAGCCTACCTCTTTTACAACAGCTTGCTAATCTGGGCGTGACCTTACTGTTATTTTCAATTGGTTTAAAGCTGGATTTAAAAAGCTTATTTAAAGCCGAAGTGTGGGCTACTTCTAGCATTCATTTAATTGGTTCAATTATCTTTTTTATCCCGATATTAAAATTATTGGGCATGGCAGGGTTAGAGCAACTAGAAGGCTACACCCTTAATCAGCTACTGCTTATTTCATTCGCGTTAAGCTTTTCAAGTACCGTGTTTGCGGTAAAAGTGATTGAAGATAATGGTGACATGAAGTCACTTTATGGCCGTGTCGCTATTGGTATCTTGATTATGCAAGATATCTTCGCTGTGGTTTTTTTAACCATATCAAAAGGCGAAGTGCCCTCTATTTGGGCGCTAGGTTTATTGCTACTCCCTTTTGCTCGTCCGCTTATTTATAAAGTATTCGATAAAGTGGGCCACAGTGAAATGTTAGTGCTGTTTGGCCTAGTAATGGCATTAGTCGTCGGCGCTTGGCTATTTGAAGCCGTAGGCTTGAAGCCTGATTTAGGGGCATTAATTATTGGTATTTTACTAGCAGGCCATGCAAAGTCGTCTGAATTAGCAAAATCCATGTACTACTTCAAAGAATTATTTTTAGTCGCCTTCTTCCTTACCATTGGCTTAAATGGACTGCCAACATGGTCAGACATTGGCTTAGCCGCTATTTTGGTCATACTAGTACCGGTTAAAATAGCTATGTTTATGTTTTTATTAACGCGATTCAAACTACGGTCACGCACCTCACTTTTAGCGTCGTTAAACCTGGCTAACTACAGTGAGTTTGGATTAATTGTCGCAGCCGTTGCTGCGCATAAAGGCTGGTTACCCTCGTCATGGTTAATCATTATTGCCGTTGCCTTAAGTATTAGCTTTTTGTTTGCTGCGCCGCTTAACAGCAGTGTGAATAAAATTTATAAGCATTTTCAAAAACATTTAGTCAAACTTGAGAAACACCCATTACACCCTGAAGACCGTCAAATCAAGATTGGTAACCCTAGATTTTTAATTTTTGGTATGGGCCGCATTGGTTGCGGTGCTTATGATGAACTGCGTTTGCGTTTCGATGGCGAAATTTTAGGTATTGAGCATAAACAAGAGTTGGTCGACTTTCACCGCAGCCAGGGCCGTAATGTCGTCCAAGGTGATGCTGGCGACACTGACTTTTGGGAAAAACTAGAACGTGCGCCTAATCTTGAACTGGTGTTACTGGCCATCCCCCATCACGTTGGTAATTTGTTTGCCGTAGAGCAACTAAAAAAGCTCAACTACGGCGGAAAAATAAGCGCGATTGTACAATATGCCGAAGATGCGGAAGCCCTTAATGCAGCAGGAGTCGACAGTGCCTATAACCTTTATGAAGCCGCAGGTGCTGGTTTTGTTGATCATGTGATTTACGAGCATCTTGATGAACCTCAAGAAAAGGTTAACCGTGCGGACCAGGTCGCCAGTGAGGCAATGCAGGATAATGCAACTGATTCAACTAGCAGTTCAACCAATAATGGCCAAGTTTAGTGCTAAACACTTGCGCCATTTAAGTTAGTAATAGTCAATATATAACGCCTCGAATTTTCTCGGGGCGTTTTTGTTTTTGTCAGCGTATTTTCAATTTTCAGATAGTGAAAAAAATCTCAGTTACAGCAGCTACAAAGTCGTGATATAAATCAAAGTAATAACTTAAATCACTGTCTGTTGGAAATTTTTGAAGTATGTCTAACCCTGCTCAACGTGCTACCAAATTATTTGTGCAAACTTTCGGCACAAAAGCGGACGATTTATACCAAGCACCAGGGCGGGTGAATATTATTGGTGAGCATACAGATTACAATGAAGGTTTAGTGCTGCCCGCAGCAATTAATTTTCATACCGTAATTGCAGTAAAACACCGGGAAGATGATTTATTTCGCGCGGTAACAGATGCCTTTCCAGGACAAATTAAGCAATGGCACTTTGGCGAAGAAGGCACAGTGTCTTCTAATGACGATTGGGCTAACTACTTAAAAGGTGTCACCTCAGCGATGCACACCTCTGGCCTGCAAGCTAAAGGCTTGGACTTGGCGATTGTGGGCAATGTGCCATTGGGCGCGGGCCTTTCATCATCCGCGGCATTAGAAGTCGCTTTTGGTACCGCCATCAGTTATGCCAGCCAATTACATTTGTCACCATTAGCCATTGCTCAACTCTCTCAACGTGGTGAAAGCCAATACATGTGCCATGACTGCGGCATTATGGATCAAATGATCAGCGCGTTAGCCGTTGAAGATCATGCCTTATTAATTGATTGTTTAGAACTAGAAAGTGAAATCGTATTAATTCCTGATGAGTTAAGCATTATCGTGATTGATCCCGGCATTAATCGTAAAGCCTTTATGGTGCAATTTGAGCAACGTAAAAAAGAATGTTCCATCATTACTGACTTATTAGGTTTAGATTCCTTACGCGATTTATCATCCTCCTACTTAGAGCAACGTAGAGACAACTTGTCATCTGAGCAATTTAGACGCGCTCGCCACGTTATCACTGAAAATAACCGCGCCAGCAATGTTGCCCGTGCCTTTGAGCAAAATAATATCGCCCGCTTTAGCCAATTAATGACGCAATCTCACCAGTCATTGCGTGATGATTTTGAAGTGATATTACCTGAAGTAGATATATTGGTGTCAATGATAGCCGAGCACATAGGCGAACGCGGCGGTGTGCGCATGAGTGATGGCTGTGTTATTGCTTTAATCGGGCATGAATTAACAGATGATGTGATCAATTTAGTTGAACAACAATATACCCAAAAAACAGGCTTAGAAGCCAAAATCCATTTATGTTCAGCCAGTGCTGGCGCAGGCAGGATAAGCAAATCACCCCGAAAATAATGTAACTCATCATAATTAGAGAGGCCTCAATGGTACGTTTTAGTGTGCTTGAATCTTGGCAAGATCCCCGCGGTGGAGAGATTGAACGTGTCCGTTTAGACAATGGCACAATCGCAGTGGAAATTTTAAGTTTAGGCGGCATTATCCGATCATTATGGATACCGACAAAAAATGGTGAACGCCAAAACGTGGTGCTAGGGTGCGACAGTGTGGCAGATTATTTGGCTCAACCAGCCCATCTTGGGGCTATTGCGGGTCGATACGCCAACCGAATTGCCAATGGTAAAATGTCCCATGACGGCATTGACTATCAATTAAGTGTCAACCAGGCAAGCAACTGTTTACACGGCGGTGTTGAGGGCTTTAATCGTAAAAATTGGCAACTGGGCACGACGAGTGATGGCGTGCGGTTAACCTTGCACAGCCCTGGTGGCGATATGGGGTTTCCAGGTAACTGCAGAGTCCAATTAGATTACCGATTAGTCGGTAATAATTTGTATGTTGAAATGTTAGCCACAACAGATAAAGCCTGCCCTGTTAGCCTAACCCAGCACAGTTATTTTAATTTAGATGGCGGTGTGACCAATACTACCCATCAAATACAAGTTGATGCTAGGCAATACCTGACCATGAATGAGGTGGGTGTACCCACAGCATTAGTGGCCACCGCAGGCAGCGATTTAGATTTAGCTCACACAACCTCAATGACAGTACAAACACAACTCCCTTCACTTTTGGCAACCAATGGGTTTGATCATTGCTATGTAATGGATAATACCGAGGGTGAATTACAACGTTTTGGTAAGTTATCTAGTACGGTTAGCGGTGCCAGTATGACGGTGTATACCAACCAGCCTGGGGTGCAGTTATACGGTGCTAACTTCCTAAACGGTGTAGTGGCTAAAAAACAGCAGACATTAGTTGACCATCAAGCGGTATGCATTGAGCCGCAGATGCTACCAGACTCACCTAATCAGCCTGATTTACCGGGTAATGCTTGGCTAATGCCAAATGAAGTTTATCACCATATTTCGCGTTATGAGTTTTCAATAGAATAAACGTTTAATCATCAATAAAAACAAATAAGGAGTAAGTTTTCACTTACCCCTTATTTAATTTAAATCACTTTTGCTAACGGTCATGTCAGTCAGACCGTATTAATTACCTGCAATTTTCATTTCACTGAGTAAAATGCCACCAGTACGAATCGACGAGCGTAAATCACGATCCTTACCCACGCCCTGAATCCCCATAAACATGTCTTTTAAATTACCCGCTATGGTGATTTCTTCCACTGGGTACATCACTTGACCGTTCTCGACATAAAACCCTGCAGCGCCACGGGAGTAATCGCCCGTTACGCCATTAACGCCTTGCCCCATCACTTCAGTGACAATCAAACCTGTGTTCATCGCTTTGATTAAATCATCAAAGGTTTGATCTGTATGGCTAAGCGTCCAGTTATAAATACCGCCAGCGTGACCTGTATTAGTCAAACCCAATTTACGCGCCGAGTAACTGGTCAATAAATAGGTCGCTAATGAACCATTATCAATAATTTTTCTACTTTGAGTCGCAACACCTTCACTGTCGTAATTGGCTGACGCTAATGCGCCTATTAAGTGAGGTTGTTCTTCAATATTGAACCACTCAGGAAAAATTTGCGTGTTAATTGAATCGAGTAAGAAGCTCGACTTACGATGCAAACTACTGCCGCTAATTGCACCAATTAAATGTCCCATCAAGCCAGTGGCTATTTCAGGCGCAAACAGTACCGGCATTTTCGCGGTGGCAATTTTACGTGCATCTAAACGGCTAAGGGTTTTATTGGCTGCTTGTTTACCAACCGCTTCAGGGCTTAATAAGTCTTGATACTTACGGGCAACAGTATAGTCATAATCGCGCTGCATATTGCCATCAGACTCTTCACCAATCGCAACACAACTTAAACTGTAACGCGAACTACAATAGCCATTTAAAAAGCCATGACTATTGCCATACACTTTGGCACTGGTATGGGCATTGGCTGTCGCGCCATCGGAGCTTTTTATACGGCGGTCGGTTGATAAGCTGGCTTCTTCGGCGCGAATGGCTAATTCAGCTAACTCTTCAGCGGTTAATGTTTGCGGATGATACAGCTGTAAATCACGAATATCTTGTGCCATCAAGGCTTTATCCGCCAGACCACTGAACGGATCTTCAGAGGTATACTTGGCAATATCATCGGCCGCTTTAACGGCTTGTCTAATTGCCTCTGGGCTTAAATCTGAAGTAGAAGAGTTACCTTTACGGCCATCACGGAATACGGTAATCCCTAAAGCACCATCTTTGTTAAACTCGACGGTCTCAACTTCTTTATTACGGGTAGAAACTGACAGGCCTTGCTGCTTACTAATGGCGACTTCCGCCGCAGTAGAGCCTAATTCTTTGGCGTATTCAAGCGCAACACTGACTGCTTGCTTTAATGCCGATAATTCACTGTCAATAGTGGCTGGAGGTGCTTGATGAGAAGTCACAAATAGTCTCTTAAATGGCCTAAATTAACGCTAGCATAGCAAATTCATTTCACGATTGATAACAACACGTTTTGCTGACCTTTTTTCCCCGATACAACTGCAAAATAAATGCTATCATTAGCAGATATTTATTTGAGGTTTAAGATTATGAAAATTGTTGGTGATTCTGAGCACTTTCAGCAACCGTATGACAACGATGAAGAATACGTCAGCCGTACTGGATTTAAAAAAGAAAGTGAAGAGGCGCAGGCGTTAGGCATGCGTTTGGTGGCATTAAGTAAAACGCAGTTAGACAGAATGGGGCTAGACGAATTTTTGTACGATGCTGTGCTAAAAAGCAAAGTCATTAAGCAAAAAACTGAAGCTTATCGTCGTCATTTGCAGTACATAGGCAAATTAATGCGTAACTTTGATCACGAACCTATTGAAGCAGCACTGGATAAAGTGTTGAATAAGAACAATAATGAAGCTGCGCAAATACAGATATTCGAAAAAATGCGCGATCGTTTGTTGACTAATGGTGACACTGAAGTTCAAACATTGATGGATGACCATCCACAGCTTGATCGTCAAAAACTTCGTCAATTAGTGCGTCAAGCCAATAAAGAGCTGACCCAAGGCCCTGAGTCTAAATCAGCCAAAGAACTGTTTAAATACTTGCGCAGTGAAATAACTTAGTCATTTTTTGGCTGGGGTGTTATTAAACGGACTGAGTAAGTAGTAAACAGCAATTTACCTTAGATTCTGAATAACAATAATACTAGGATGTTACCCATGCGAATAATGACTTTGAGTCGCAGCATTCCATTAATTTTTGCTTCATCTTTACTTATCAGCGGTTGCAATGGCGCCGCTGATGGCACTGAGACAGAAACAACCACAGAAAACTATGCCATTAGCTTAAGTTTTCAGGCGGTTGTAGATGGGCAATGTAGCGACGCAACAAGCCAGCAATCATTTTATCTTAATGAACAATTTTGTGCGGTTGCCACCCTCAAAAATGGCAATACACTCGCATCGGGACAACTAGTCAATTTTGTTCTACCTTTTGGCAGTGCCTCACCAGCCTCAAAGCTCACCAATGCTAATGGTCAAGCAAGCTCCATCATTAGCTCAAGTACGACCAATGCAGGAGAGCTAAGTGTACAATTCAACCCTGCTAATAGTAATG
The DNA here is from genome assembly GCF_020511155.1 of Shewanella glacialimarina. Classification (NCBI taxonomy): domain Bacteria; kingdom Pseudomonadati; phylum Pseudomonadota; class Gammaproteobacteria; order Alteromonadales; family Shewanellaceae; genus Shewanella; species Shewanella glacialimarina. The sequence goes on from NZ_CP041216.1 coordinate 4,081,599, forward strand.
TGGTCAGTGCCAGTCGTAATTTTGAGTTTTTAGCGTTAACTACTGCGCCAACGACAGAGTCGGTCACCATTTCAGCCAGTATTAACCATCCTTCGGGCACAGTCACACGCTTTAAGGTTGATGAAGCGGTTCAGTTACAAGCCACCCTATTAGACAGCAGTAACCAAGGTATCGCCGATCAATTAGTGACTTTTACTGCCGGTAGTGCCAGCTTATCACCCACTACTGCGCTCACTAATAGTAGTGGTAAAGCTGTGGTGAGCTATACACCCGCCATAACTGAATTAGGTGCTAGCACCTTGGTGGTGAGCACCAATTACCAAGGTAAGGCGGTCACTAGCTCAAGTTTTTATGAAGTACTATCTGCAGCTGATGTCATCCCAACAGGCTTGTTAAAAATGGGTCGCTGGGTATCAGCAACTGAATTTTATGAAGGCGAACTGAACACCACATTACCCACAGATACTAACGGCATTTATAAAGTCAGCGCCGGCGGCACATTTGGCGTAACAACCACCATTGTTACCGACAATAGCGACGGCACTTTTAGCCGTTTACAAACACCGACTAGCGTCACTTTCAGTTCTGACTGTTCAACCAATAATAAAGCCAGCTTAGACTCACCTGTAACAACGTTATCAGGCAGTGCTGGTGCAACTTTTTCTGATACTAGCTGCAGTGGTAATAGTGAACGTAGTGACCAAATTATCGCGACAGCAATAGTTGGCACCACAGCATTAACCGCAAGCATAGATTTCACCTTAAGCCGTCAAACCTTAGCAAGCTTAAGCTTTATTTCTGCAGAGCCTGATCAAATTCGTATTAAAGGCGCTGGAGGTACTGGCTCAAGCGAGTCATCATTAGTGACCTTTATGGTCACCAGTGCCAATGGCCAACCGACCGCGCAGCAAACCGTTAACTTCAATCTTGATACCGTTATAGGCGGTTTAAGCTTTGCAAATGGCCAACAAACCGATAAAAGTATTACTAATGCACAGGGTTTAGTCAGCGTTCGAGTATTGTCAGGTACTGTACCAACGCCTGTACGCGTCGTTGCCAAAGCGACCGATATTGACACTAATGAAGTCATTACCAGCCAATCTGAACAGTTAACGGTGAATACCGGTTTACCACAGCAGCTTGGCTTCAGTATTTCACCCTCGGAATATAACCCAGAGGCAGGGAATCAAAATGGTAAGCAAGTCACTATTACGGTTTACGCATCAGATAGTTTTGGTAACCCAGCGCCCGATGACACTGTGGTTAACTTCACCGCTGAAGGCGGCCAAATACAGCCCTCTTGCTCTACTAAAGGTGGAACGTGTAACGTCACCTGGACATCAGCCAACCCGAGAGTCACTGATAATAGGGTGACAATTTTAGCCTATGCACTAGGCCATGAAACTTTCTTTGATACCGATGGCGATAATATGTTTGGTGATAAAGATGGTGGTGCAATTGCATTAGCTTGTTTAAATGCCAGCAATAATCCAGTTGCCTGTAAAGGTAATGGTATGGACATTGAAACTTATCACCCAGCTGGTTTTATCGATTTAGGCGACGCGTTTAGAGATGATAATGAGACGGGTGCTTTCGACTCTAGCGAAAAATTCTTTAATACATTAGCCAATACCTATACTGGTGCAGACGGTAAATTTAATGGTCCACAATGTCTTCGCAATGACGGCATATGCGGGATAGGTCAAGCCAATAAAACCTATATCCGTAAGGCTTTTGTGCTCACAATGTCAGGGTCAACTGCGGTGATGCAATTTAACCAAGATGGCACGGCGCTAAATACTAACTTTAGTAATATTACCCCTATCGCTGTCAATGGCCTCTCAACATTCACAATTAAGCTTACCGATACTGCTAACCAAATATTACCTGCCAAGACTACAGTCGCAGTTACCGCGACTGAGGGCGAGGTGTTATTTAACGGTTATACTGTGCCTAACCGCACGCTTGCCGGTGGTACTAGCACTTCATTCATATTAAAACATAACGGTGTAGCGGGAGTCAGTAGGGTCACGGTAACAGTGACCACCCCAGGCGGCATTATCACTAAAACCAACTTTAATGTAACTTTGCTGTAGTCAAACTTAGCAAATGCAGATTGAGCTGACACTTAGTGTCTAGCTATCTAACTAACTCCAAAAGCCCACTTCGGTGGGCTTTTTGTTAGGAGGCGATATAAGTGCTTGGTGATTATGATGATTATGCCTAATCAATTTAAACTACTTTTGTGCCTAGCTCTTACCTAAGAGCTAAGTTAACTTCAATCTCAATATAGCACTGCCGATACAAGGTATTATTACCTGTTAATGTGCCTCGTGTACTTCTTTTTGGCGACGCCTAATACCCGCTAAAGCCAGCCCGCTAAACACCGCAAACATCAACCACATTTGTAGCCATTGCGGCATGATTGCCGACCAGTCAGCACCCATTTGATTCAACGTCAACATGCTATTAATTGCAGGAATGGCTGGAATAACCTGTGACATCCACACGAGTGGCTCGGGAATTAACGCTATTGGCCACACGAAACCTGCTACAAACAAGATTGGCATTGATGACAGCAAAAAGATTTGAGTCGGTAAGTCACGTCGTATAAACAGGCAGCTCAATGTAATACCTGCAGCGGTTGTTGCCAATAAAAAGGGTAGCATCATTAGTGCCGTTTCAGCTAATGTTCCAAGTACAGTGACCTGATAAGCATAAAAACAATAACCAATATAAAAGCTACTAAATAAGCTATATAAACTGACAAACATAGCCATTCTCGCGCTGAATATAGCCATAGGTGACACTTGCTGCCAGTAGCCTTTTTTGCGCCACTGCCCTGCCCCTAAAATACCTGTGCCAATGAGTAAAGTTTGATGCAAAATCAATATAAACAACCCCGGCACAACATAAGGCGTATAACCCAAACTAGGATTAAAAACCGGCACGTCGTTAATATTGACCGAATTTACACTTTGATCTGCAAGTGCGGCGGTTTGTCCACGGGCTAATAAGCCCATTAATTGTACTTGCTTACCCGCATCCATACCCGCAGCAACTAATCCTTCAACGACTGCCGAGTAAATCAAAAAGTAACTGGCATCACCGCCATAACTCAGCGTAGCGCCTTTGCCTAATAGTAAATTGCGTCTAAATCCTTCGGGAATAACCAATAAGCCGTGGGCGTTACCTTGCTGTATAAGCTGTTTAGCTTCGTCAATACTATTGGCATGGGCGATGATATGAATTTTGGCACTGGCATCGGCATGGCGGGTTAACTTTCGGCTCAGCGAAGAGTTGTCATGATCGACTACCACAATAGTTTGTTCGGTAGGCACTTGATGTAAATAGGGAAGTGGATACAACACAGAGTAAAACACCACACCACCAAATAGGGTCACCACAATGGCTTTATCGGCTAGAAGTGCTCGCCATTCAGCAAAATAAAGCGCCCAAAATGTCATATAACCCCCGACGTTACTGGCGCACTGTTGTTTAGCAAGCTTGCATCAACTGAGTCACCAAATGCTTTAGGTGCGCGATGCCATAACCCAACTATTACAGGAATAATGAAAATAAACATCCAATAGGAAGACAGTTGCTGCAAGACTAACGCGCTGTCTGCGCCGTAACTCACCACACTGACATGGGAATCAATATAATGGCTCGATGGCATTAACAAGCGCCAATATTGAGCCAATTCTGGCATTTCATTGACCGGAAATGTTATCCCCATAAAAGCAAAGGCAGGGGCAAATAATGCGGTACAAAAACTGACACAGCGAGCCGAATCTTTCATCATCAGGAAGATCATCGTCACTAATAACCATAACGCTATTAGCATAAAGGCTTGGGCGATGATGAGTACTCCTAATGCACCCGCGTAAGGTAGCTGTAAATATTGGTACAATAACAATAAAATAAAACTACTGTGCAATAGCATAATGGGTAAAAATACTGCGCACTTAGCCAATACCTTTATCCACAAATCCTGCGGTAACGTGACTTGATTATTTACCGTAATCAGCTCTTTGTTCAGTGCATTAGAAAACACCATCATGGCCAGTAATTGCCATAGCGCGATTAACACTGGCGGCACCAAAAAACCAACATAGTTATTATTGCGATTAAATAAGGCGGTAGTTTGACTCGTTACTGGCGATAGGTTTACCGCAATACTGGCATGATTGACGCCGCTCATTAATAGCTTTTGTTCAGCACTTTTAGACAGTCCTGCACCTAAACTCATCTGTATTTGGCTAGATAATAGTTTACCCACCAGCAAATATTGGCTGTTGTAACGAATATCGATTGTAGGAGATTTTGAGGTCAATAATTGGTATTTAAACTGATAAGGGATAACCACTATTGCATACACTTTCGCTTCGCGCATGTCCTTGATGGCGAGATCTAATTGTCCATATGACTCCAGTTTCATCACTGCATTGGCCGACATTTTTCGGGTGAGCATTCTGGATATTTGGCTATTGTCTAAATCAACTACCGCAACGGGTAATTGCCTGGGCAATCCGGCGCTGAATAACCACCATAAGCACAGTACACTCACAATAGGAATGTAGGTCACTAAGGCTAATTGCCAAGGTGATTGCCACAGTGCCCGCCACTCTCGCTTAACGAAATCCATCATGGTTAGCATGATTACTCAGCATCATATTGATACAGTACAGACATACCGACACGAAGATCCGCAATAGGAGTTACTGGGGTTAATTCAACCTCAAAAGTGCGCATATCAAAGTCATGGCCACTTTCTGTTGAACGCCAAGTGGCAAAATGCCCCATCACACTGACATGATCGACAGTAAAGTCATAGGTTTGCTGTAAAGCTGGCAAAGTCAGTTTAATCAGCTGCCCTTGTTTAAAATCGGCTAATTGATCTTCTCGAACCTGCAAAATAGCCCATGAATCTTGCATGTCTATCAAACTGACAACAGGAAAACCACTAGGGGCTAATTCACCCGCTTGCAATAACACCTCACTGACTTCAGCATTTTTAGGCGAACGCATCTGGCTATCGGCCATAATAGCATTGACCTCACGTACCGCGCCTTCAGCCATGCGTGCATTACCCGCCGCTGCGGCTTTGGTTTCTACCCGCGCACCCTCTTTTGCCATTTGAAACATCGCCAATGCGGCTTGTTCGGTATATCTTGCTGCCTGCCATTGGGTATAGGCTTCATCGCGCTTTTGTCTAGCTACGACACCTTCGGTGAATAAATTCTCTACCCGCTGATAAGTGGCTTGCATTAACTCGTTAGCCGCTTTAGCTTTACGCCATTGCTCTTCAGCAGCGGTAATTTCTTGTTGTCTGGCACCATTTTGCGCTTCGGTTTGCATCGCTTTAGCGGCATCTCGACCGCCCTCTGCTTGCATCAATTTCGCATCCAGTTCAGGGCTGCTAATGGCAAATAACAAATCACCTTGAGTCACAATATCACCCCGGCGAACCATCACTTGCTCAACGCGTCCCGGCACCTTGGATGACACATTGTATTCTCGCGCCTCAATTTGGCCCTGAAGCGTCTGTGGCTTAGGCGTATAGGCCAGCCAAAGTCCATAAGCTAGAAATACCCCCAGAAAACATAATGCGATGACCGCTAAAAACTTATTTACTCGCATTATTGTTCTCCGGTGAAGTGATAACTGGGCTGGTTCGTGCAATAAACTCATCTAACTGACCGCTAATCGCCATCAACTTGGCGTAGGTTTGTAGGTAACGGTATTTAGCACCTAACTGCTGGGTTTTAACCGCTGCTAATTTAAGCTCGGCATCGACCCTGTCAATGGATGTCGATAGTCCTTGATTAAAAGCGAGCTCACGTAAGCGCAGGTTTTCCTCTGCTAACGCTAATGAAATATCTAAAGCATCAATCTCTTCAATGGCTTGCATCATTTGGCGGTACTGCTGTTCGACCAGTAGGCTTAAATCAAGTTGAGTTTGTGCTTTGGTGTGTCTTGCTTGTAATAAGGCACTTTTGGCCGCTTGCACCGTACCACTGTGGCCATCTCGGCTTAACAGTGGCACTTTTATGCCAACGCCAACCATCCAATCGGGTTCCACCTGTGAAAATAAGCTGTCATCTTCGTATAAGGTGTAATTGCCGTATAGAAATACCGTTGGGTAATAGCTACCCTTCTCTAAATCCACTAGGCCATTGGCTTGTACTTCTTTGGCCTCGAGCAATTTTAGCGCTGGATGAGTCGATAAGGTCAATTGACTCAGGCGCGATAACGCAGGTTGAGTATTAAGGATAAATAAAGCCGACGTCGGTGAAATCTGGCGCTGATGCATCATACTGGCAAGGGCTATTTCGGTCATTTCATATTGACGTTTAGCACGGGTCCAATTGACTTTGGCATTCTCTAATGCGACCTGGGCATTTAAGCGTTCAACTTTGGCAATTTGGCCTTGCTGTTCTAACTTTCTAGCATGATCTTCATGCATCGTTAGGGATTCAACTAATTGATATTGAGTATCAGCTAGTGCTTGGGTCACTGCCACCGCGTAATAGCGGTCAACCAGCTGGGTAAATAAATCACGCTGACTTAACGCTAGTTGCTGTTGCTCTTCAACAACCTGGGCAGCTTGAATACCTTGAGCAGCGGTAATTCTGCCCCCGGTATAAATTGGCCACATAGCTTGTAGGCTTGAGCGAAACACATCTTGCTCAGTAAAAGGGGTGACAAACGCTGATGCAGGAATGGTGGCTAACATACCGCCTATAGCGGGTGGTAATTGCGCAGGGTCAAGACCGGCTATCGGATTTAAGTCCATTAAATCCAGTTCAATCGGTTTTTCTAAATGAGTATAAGAACCAGCAATATCGACAGCAGGATAATTTAATGACTTACCCGCATCTTGTTTCGCTTCTACGCGATTAACTTGCTGTTGTTTGGCTTGTAAGGTGTCGCTCACTTTTAATAAATTTTGCCATGCCTGCTCAAAGCTCATGGTGCTCGAAGCTTGTGTTTGAGCAATACCTATGGGGGAAGTTTGAGGCTCTTGCGCTGCACTCACATGGTTTACGCTGGCCACCAGTAAAATAACAGCAGCCTTGATGAACCCAGACAAACGGGTCAGTGTCGAAGTCGCGAAAACTTGCTGTGAGCTAATCTGTAGTTCCATGTCGTTCATCACCGTGTAGAGTTTTTACTCTAAGAATATAAATGAATTATAACCGACTCTTTGATTACTGCCACTCTCTAATGGCTAAGATGTTAAGTCTGTGCACTTAACTCCCTTTAGAGGCGGTTTATGCTTGGACCTGAACAGTTAAGCTTGCTGTCATGAATATTATCCACCTCAAACACAATCCAGTTTGAGGTGGACGATGACATCAATTATGGCTATAAATTAAGCCGTACCGCCTACAGTGAGCTTGTCTAACTTTAAGGTTGGCTGACCGACGCCAACAGGTATACTTTGACCGTCTTTACCACACACGCCAACACCTTTGTCTAAAGCAAGATCATTACCCACCATAGAGATTTGACTCATAGCTTCTGGGCCGTTGCCAATTAAGGTGGCACCTTTGATCGCTCTAGTCACTTCACCATTTTCAATCAAATAGGCTTCAGAAGCTGAGAACACGAATTTACCTGAAGTAATATCCACTTGCCCACCGCCAAAATTAGGCGCATAAATGCCTTTTTTAACCGACTTAATAATATCGGCAGGATCAGATTGGCCTGCTTCCATATAAGTGTTAGTCATACGAGGCATAGGTAAGTGTGCATAGGACTCACGGCGGCCATTGCCGGTAGAGGCCTCACCCATTAATCGGGCGTTAAGCTTGTCTTGCATATAGCCTTTTAAGATACCGTTTTCAATCAAGGTGGTTTTTTGAGTGGGTACACCTTCATCATCAATACTTAATGAGCCACGGCGATTTTTCATGGTGCCATCATCAACTACTGTCACTAAGCTTGATGCGACTGACTGACCTATTTTGCCACTAAAAGCACTGCTACCTTTACGGTTAAAGTCACCCTCTAAGCCATGCCCTACCGCTTCATGCAATAATACTCCTGGCCAACCATTACCTAACACCACAGCCATTTCGCCGGCAGGGGCATCGACGGCATGAATGTTAACTTGTGCCTGGCGTACCGCTTCACGGGCAAACTCAAAACTGTGTGGCAGTCCCGCGTCGTCTGTGGTTAAAAATACGCTGTAATCATGTCGACCACCGCCACCAGCACTGCCGCGTTCACGCTTGCCGTTTTCTTCTAAAATAACACTGCAGTTAAAACGCACTAATGGGCGTACATCAGCAGCTAGAGTACCGTCACTGGCCGCGACGAGAATTTCTTCATGCACGCCAGATAAACTGATCACGGCTTGAATAACCCGACTGTCTAAGCTGCGAATATACGCGTCCGCTTGCTTTAACAAATCAATTTTTTTAACTTCATCCATCGCCGCGATAGGGTCTGCACTATCATACAGTTGAATGGTTTTAGTGCGGCTAAAGGCTTTGACTTTGTGCTGTTCACCGGCAATCGCTATACCGCGGGCCGCTCGTGCTGCTGCATCTAATGCTGCTGGGCTAATTTCATCTGCATAAGCAAAACCGGTTTTTTCGCCGCTAATGGCGCGCACGCCCACACCCCGCTCAATATGAAAACTGCCTTCTTTAATGATGCCATCTTCTAGCACCCAGGACTCATGGCGACTGCCTTGAAAGTACAGATCAGAGAAGTCAATTTGATGTTGGTGAATGATGGCTAAATAATCTTGCAGGCCATCGATTGTCAGTCCACCTTGAAATAAGCTTTGCTCAACTTGCGATAAAAAAGGCATTCATATTCTCTTTATTCAATCTAATCAACCCGCAGCTTCTATTTAGCCAGCGCGGGAGCAATAAAACGATTATGCCCTAACACAGGCATTTGTTGGCGAATTTCTGTTACTTGTTTTAAATCTATCTCGGCTTGAACCCAACCTAACCCTTCGGGTAGTTCGGCAATCACTTTCCCCCAGGGGTCAACAATCATGCTGTGGCCCCAGGTTTCTCGGCTACCTTCATTATGTTGCCCCCATTGCCCTGCGCCAAGTAGGTAGCATTGGGTTTCAATTGCCCTGGCCTGTAACAATACTTGCCAATGCGCAGCTCCGGTCACTTTAGTGAAGGCCGAAGGTAATGCAATAATATCAGCTCCGGCTAAGCGCAGTGCACGAAACACATCAGGGAAGCGAATGTCGTAACAAATCGCTAGGCCAACCTTGCCAAAAGGAGTATCAACAACCGTAATACGGGAACCTGGGTGGAAGGTATCACTTTCACGATAAGTCTTAGTGCCATCGGCAACCTCTACATCAAATAAGTGCAGCTTATCGTATGAGCCTAAGGTTTCACCACTATCATTGAATAAATAACTGCGGCTATAAACCCTATGGTCATCGGCACGCATTGGAATCGTCCCTGCGACCATATAAACCTGATGCTTTTGTGCTAAATCGGCTAATGCTTGTTTAAGTTCACCGTTGTCATCAGTGCCTGCATATTGTAATTGCTGTGACTCATGACCGCCAAATAACAAGCTGCATTCAGGTAAAACCACTAACTGCGGTTGTGAAGATTGTCGAGGTAATAGGTTAAGCTGCGCGTTGATAAAAGCCAGATTGGCTTGAACGTCTCGACTGCTTTGACATTGTAACAAACTGATTTGCATAACTGTCCCTTTTCAAATATCGCAGATTACTGGCATTAACACTGGGAGCCGTTAATGGCTTATCACCGGTTTTGTTTTCTGATTGAGTTCCAGCTTCTTTTGAGGCTGGCGCTTGAGGCGCTGTACTATTAGCTTCAGCCTTTGATGATGGCTCTTGTGTGCCTTTGCCATCGGCAGTCACATCTTCAGCGCTCGGAAAAATACCATTCTCACGTAATATCGACTCTGGAATAACAATCTCTTTGCTTTTACGCTCTAACTCTTGGAGTTCAGGGTTATCCATGGTGCCTTTTAAACGAAATCTTATTTCAGAAATAATCTCAATCACTGGCTCTAATACCTTGGTTAAGGCAAATGCGCCAATACCTAATGTCCAGGCGCTAGTACTTAAAAATACCACGGTTGGCACACTGGATGCTAATTGAGGCATAAAACGAATATCGTAATTTAGGCTTTGGGTAGTTAAGTCTGTATAGCCGCGCACTTTCATATTGCCCGCCACGGCATCCATTTCTGTGTCGGTGGTTTTAACCACACCATCTTTGATGTCTAAGTTACCCTTAAAGCTATTAAAATATAAACCTGAACCAAACACGTCTGAAAAATCAAATGACAGTTTGCGTAAAATAGAATCTAAGCTAAAAAGTGAAAATATTCTCGCCCCTTTATCACTGATTTCTGACAAATGCCCTTTACCCATATCAAATTTAATTTTGCCATTTAAGGTTTCAAGCGAAAAGTTATAGGGCGCACCTTGCCATGAAAAATCACCTATAAATCCTAAAGGTGCATCTTGCAAGCCAGGATTAATGCCTAACAATGCTGATAAATCATCAAACTTATCGGCATTCAATTTAACATCAAATTGGGTCATGGTGCCGATGCTATTTTTGGTCCACGCGCCTTTCGCCTGTAAACTAATATTAGACACTGGGTGCGTTAATGACACCGTTTGAAAACGATACCCTTGCTCATAAGGATTAGCTTGCATTTGCAGATGACCAAATTGCATATCAAAGACTTTAAAGTCATCAACATCAACAGCAAGCGGCGGTAAACTATCAAGTAACGTGTCGGGGCTATATTTTGCATCTTGGCTGTCTTTTACAACTGGCGATAAGTGCAGTTTGTCGGCCACAATTTTAAGTCCTTGCTCACGCCAGTTTTTATAAAAGTCAACTCGCCCTTCAAACTGTGTCGAGTTGACATTAAATCGCCAGACGTCATCGATGGGACTGGCTGTCAGTTTTAGCTGTTCAAAGTTTTGCGCCAGTAAGTTGAACTGGCTAATACTGGCATTAATCTGTTTTAAGGCAGGAAAAGTCGACTTTGATGCAACCAATGGATTTTGGTTGGCGTCTATTGCAGTATCTGCTTCAGATACAGTAAAACCACTAATAATAGGCAACCATTCGGTTAAATTAGCTTGCTTAAGGTCAATATAAATAGTGCCATCTTGTTGGCTCAATCTGTCACCAAACTTAAAGTTTCGCCCTAAGATTAAGTCATAAAACTGCAAAGCGTTACCGTCTTTATCACCTAGGCCACCCCAAAATTCAGCTTGGTCACTCAACTTAACATTGACTGTAATTTGTTTGTTATCACCCATAATGTCCGCTGATAATTTTTGCGACTGTTCAACGGTTTTAGCAAAGGGAGCGGGTAACGAAATACTTACCCCTTGAAGGTCAGTTTCTGCTCGAGCGCGCAAACTATAACCTTGATCACCAAACATCATCATTAACTGACCTGTCCAATCAAAATCACCTTGGTAATATTCACTCAGCGGATGATTAAAAGATGCCGGTAAAGATGCAATATCCATATTGCCTCTAAAGTCGACATCTAACGCTAACTGACGGCCTTTTTCTTTAGTCGCAAAGCTAAATTGCATCGGCTGACCAAACAGCTTAGCTTTTAGGTTATTTCCTGTTACTAAGTTATTTTCAAAACTGATATCACCTTTTACTTGGGATAAGTTAACGCCTGGCTGACTAATGAACACCGGATTGTTATCGAAATGAACAGCGCCTTTAATTAACGGATTTTGGCCTTTAAATAATGGAATAGACAGATCTAACAAAGTATTGAGGTCATGCTTAACTTGCACCACAGCAAGGGTTGAACCCACGCTGGATTTAAGTGGTGAGGCGTTAATAACCTGAGCTGTCGCTTGTGCATCCATCAATAAATCAGCTTCAACTCGCAACAAAGACTTAGCGCCGAGCTCAGGGATCCACACTTTGGTGCCATCGACAGCCACCTGGCCTAACTTGCCTGAATTAATAGTGAGATCCATTAGCTTATTTTCAAAAAAAGCATATAAATCTAACTGTTTTACCGCAGGCCAATCTGGCTGAAACTTAAACTCGGCTTGGTTAATATTGAACTCAGCTTGAAATACCCCGTCAAAATCAATATAGGGATAACGATTAAAAGCGCCTCGCCACAGTATATTCGCCTGTTCAATATGCCCTGCCTGTAAGCCGCGGTCTAAATACTCGACAAGACTAGGCGACATCGCCATTAAAGGAAAATAATCACTGGCTTTAGCCACATCGGTAATATCAAGATTAGCCGCTAACGCCATATAAGGACTATCGCCAAGATGAAGATTAAGCGCTGCCTGCAAACGAATGTCATCATTATAAAAGGCAATATCTGGCGCAGTGAGTCGCATGTCTTTAAGATCAAAACTAACCGATAATGTTTGGCCTGTTAACTGTAAAGGTTGATTAAAACCGCCTGCAAAATCTATATTGTAATCTTGCTCTGGCAGATCTGCCTGTAAGGTGTTATCTGCCCAGGATAAATGTAAATCAACGGGACTTAGACCTGGTAACTGTTCAAATGGTTGCCATGTTAACTGACTTAAGCTGGCTGATGCCGCCCAAGGTTTATCTTTAGCTTTATAAAGCTTTATGGGGCCGATATCGCCTTGTACATTAATATCCCGCCACAGCTGCACATCATCATGGCCTACGCTGGGGATTAGCGGTAATAACGGGGCAAGATTATTTAAGTTAATTTTATTCAGTTGACCAAATAATTGCGCGTTATGATACGCCAGCGATAAACTCAGTTCAGGCCAGGTTTGTTGATTTGACTCAATAGCTAACTGATGACTTTGAATCTGCCATCCTTCAGGGGTATTTTGCCAGGTTAATTGACCATTTTTGATATCGAAACGCTGTGTATTGCGAGCATTTACTGCATTTACTGCATTCTGTGTTATTTCTGCTTCTTTATCAGGTTTTGTATTCGATGTAACATCGAAACTTGTGTCAAAAATCCCGCCGGTTTTAGGGCGTTTATCATCCCATTCTAACCAGCTTGGTTGAAATATTAACTGACCATCTTGAATATTACGCTCGGCGAAACTGAACCAGGCTTCAAAATTAACAACACCTTGAAAGCTGATACTATTTACATCATTTTGGGGATTAATGCGCCTTGAGGCCCACTCGCCAATGTCTAGTGCTGCAGCGGCAATATAAATATCACCCTTTATCGATTCAGGCTGATAACCATTGCCTTGTAATGCAATCTGTAATGATAACGACTCTTTATCAGATGCTTGGTCATCAACAAATAAGCTCCCCTCGCCCCGGTGCTCGTCACCTTGATTGAGCCAAACTAAGTTATCAATAAAAATAGGCCGAAATTGATGCAAAGAACTGTTCAGTTGTACTGAAACATTATTAATAGAAAAGTGGCCTAATTGTTCGAGTAAAAAAGCATACAGCCAATCCATATTGGTTATGGGTGTTGATGATGTGCTTTGATTGGATAAATTATCTACATCGATTGCGATACGGACCTTATCAAAGCTGACCGTTTCTATTTGCGGCGATAATCTCAGTAATGATTGCCAAAAATCGAGTTTGATATTGACCTGCTCACTGATTAAGGTTATCGGTAGATTATCTTGCGGTGGTAACACTAGGTTAGTGACAGTTAACGCTGGTCCATAGGCTTGCCATTTCGCTGACAATCCTTCCAACTGCAGCTTTACTCCATAGTTTTTTTCCACATAAATCAGTATTTCTTGGCGAACTTCTGGAATATGGGGCAACAAGCCCCGAATAAGACTGACCCCAAGCGCAAAAAGTACTAGCAAAATAGCGAGTACTTGTAAGCTGGTGCGCCCAATAGCTGTCAGACGTGGTAACCACACTACATCATCACCACATCATATTTATTTTGAGTGTACAGGGTTTCATTTTGCAGACGAATACGTTTACCTATATACACCTCAAGCTCAGCCAATAAATGACTTTCATCACCACTAAAGCTCATATAAACCGCAGGTGAACAATACAATAAAAACTCATCTGCTTTGTATGCACGATTGAGACGAATGATTTCTCTGAAAATTTCATAAGAGACGGTTTCTACTGTCTTCATGGAACCTGTGCCTAAACAGGCTGGGCATTCACCACACACAACATGCTCTAAGCTCTCGCGGGTTCGCTTGCGGGTCATTTCCACCAGCCCAAGCCCTGAAAAGCCACTGACACTGGTTTTTACTCTGTCTAGCGCTAATGCGGCATTTAAACTTTCTAATACCCGCGCCTGGTGCTCACTACTGAGCATATCAATAAAGTCGATAATGATAATGCCACCTAAGTTACGTAACCTAAGTTGCTTGGCAATAGCTTGAGTGGCTTCGAGATTGGTATTGAAGATGGTTTCTTCAAGATTTCGATGGCCAACAAATGCACCGGTATTAATATCGACGGTTGTCATAGCTTCGGTTTGATCGATAATCAAATACCCGCCGGATTTAAGCTCAACCTTACGACCTAGCGCTCGCTGAATTTCATTTTCAACATCGTACAGTTCAAAAATGGGCGCAGGACCTTCATAAAGCTCAATCTTTTGCGCGATTTCAGGCATAAACTCCTGTGCAAATTGCTGTAGTTCAGCAAAAGTACGTCTAGAATCGACTTTAATATTGTCAAGATCAGTGCCGACAAAATCGCGAATAATTCTCACCGGTAAAGCTAAGTCTTGGTAAAGTAAACAAGCACCTTTGCGCTTACGGCGCTCACTGACTTTAGCCCACACTCGACGTAAAAAAGCCGCATCTTGTGCCAGTTCGTCTTCACCTATATTTTCCGCGGCGGTGCGAATAATAAAACCACCATCTTCATCAACATAAGGTAAGGTAATATTTTTCAGACGGGCGCGTTCATCTTCAAGCTCAATCCGTTGTGATACACCCACATGGCTTGAACCTGGCATAAAGACTAAGTAACGAGACGGTAAGGTGATATCTGTGGTTAATCGAGCGCCTTTTGTGCCAAGCGGATCTTTAACCACTTGCACCATTATATCTTGCCCCTGGCGCACAAGTTCGGCGATATCACGTACGACAAAGTGGCCTTTTTCAACATCGGCGACACATTCTGTGTGCGGTACTATGTCTGAGGCATGTAAAAATGCGGCTTTATCTAAACCAATATCGACAAAGGCAGCCTGCATGCCGGGTAAAACTCGGCTGATTTTGCCTTTATAGATATTACCAACTAAGCCTCGTTTCATCCGACGCTCAATATGCACTTCTTGTAACACACCATGTTCAATTAAGGCTACGCGCGCCTCTGTAGGTGTGACATTTATCAGTAATTCCGATCCTTTCTTACGCTGTGCTTTGATATTCATAAGCCACCAGTATTCAGGTCACATGCTTGCTCTTGTTCAATTAAATGATGAGTAAAGAGCTAACATGAAAATTAAAATGATTTGTGTGTTATTTCTGTATTCACGGTTGAGCCATTAGCTGCATTAATTGTCGTGTTTCTACTAACGGCAAGCCGACAACGGCAGAATAGCTGCCTTTAATCGTCTCAACAAAACAACCTCCAAGCGCCTGAATACCGTAAGCACCGGCTTTATCCATTGGTTCTTGAGTGGCTATATAAGTGTCAATTTCAGTGTCGGTAATAGTGCAAAAGGTCACATCGGTAACACAAAGTCGGCTATACGCATGTGTACCATCGGTCATGGCGACAGCTGTCATCACTTGATGGGTATGACCTGACAGTTGACGCAAAATATGTTTCGCATCAGCAGCATTTTGCGGTTTACCCAAAATTTTGCCTTCAAGCACTACTGACGTATCTGATCCTAACACCTTGGCATCTGTTAGCGTTGGCACTAATAACAATCCAGCTTGCGCTTTTTCTAACGCAAGACGAACCACATAATCAGCAGCAGACTCGTTCGCTAATGGCGTTTCATCAATATCAGGGGACACCTGCTCAAAGGAAAAGTCAGCAATTGAAAATCCAGCCTGGGCAAACAGTTGTTTTCGTCTAGGTGAAGTAGAAGCTAAAACCCAAGTCATTTGAATTACACTCTCTTTAAAATCAGCCCCTAATGAGCAGCTATAGTATCAACAAATCAATTACGCTGATGTTAAGCAACTAACGTACTTTATACCTACGGCGAATATTTCTCAGTATCCAAAATACCCACCACCAAATTAGTACGCTTGAAAATGCAGGTAAAAACATATCGGTTTTGAAAGGCGTTTTGCCAACGAGCACATATTCGGCCCAATAAATAACAAAATGATAGATACAAATAAACATTGCAATCAGCAGTGTTTGTTGCCAGCGGGGAAAATTACGTAAACGTTGAAAATGCATCACGACAACATAAGTTATGAGTGCGAAAGCTAGCCCTCTTATCCCTAATGTGGCGCCAAGTAATACGTCCAATAACACGCCTAACACCCAAGCCGTCAAAATACTATAACGGTGCGGCAATGCCATTGCCCAATATATCATCACCATCAACAGCCAATCAGGACGCCATGCAGCAACCACATGGGGCAATGGCATAATCTGGAACATCATGCCAATAAATAATGTAATCCAAACCACTAGACGGCCATTGGGGATATGAGCGCTCATTGTCTCACCTCTGTGGTTGACTGTGTTTGAGTTGATTGTGTTTGAGTTTCAGTTTGAATTGGCTGTGCTGGGGTTGTTCGCACAGGTATAGTTTGTGTTTGTTGCACTTGATTCGGCTGCCCTTCTCTTGATGGCACTTGCTTCGTCGCGCTATCGGAAGCTGGCTCGATTGCAACGCCTGAATCAATCTTTGGGTCAATATTATTAATGTTATCGGTCTGCTCTACGGCCGGTAATATAGGCCAAAAAGGCTTATCATCTGCTTCACCGGGCCAAATCAATAACACATAGCGAATACGGTCTAAAGCAGCCAAAGGTTGGGCATTTATAACAGCATAACTTTGCCCATCGTCCCGTGACACAGATGTCACTCTGGCAACAGGGTAGCCTTCAGGAAAACGATTACCTAGGCCAGAAGTCACTAATAAGTCACCAGCAATTACATCAGTGCTTTTTGCTACGTGCCGTAACTCAACTTGATCAATCTCACCCGTACCATTAGCAATAGCACGCACATCATTGCGGGTCACACGCACCGGAATACCATGGCTAGCATCTGAAACCAATAACACTCGACTGGTTAATTCACTGACCTCAATGACCTGACCTACGACACCTTTTGCATCAACCACTGGCTGACCCACAAAAACACCGGTACGTTGACCATGATTCAGTACCACTAACTGACGAAATGGGTCGCTAGCAACTTCCATCACTTCAGCAACCACTTTGCGGGATTCCATATGTACTGGCGAGCCTAAAAGTGCTCTTAAGCGGACATTTTCTTGGCGTAAATGCTCAAAACGTTGTAAACGCTCCGACATTAAAAGCTGCTGATCCATTAGAATTTTATTTTGTACCGTCAGCATATTACGGGTCGCCAAAGCTTCAGCAGTCCAATCAAGCATCATACCGGGGACATTGGCTAAATATTGTAATGGACTTAATAAAGAAGAAAGGGATTGGCGAACAGGCTCAAGACGATCGTTGGCAACAAATAATGCCACCGACAAAATAATAGCCAGTGTAAGACGAAATTGGTGAGAAATACCACGAACAAAAATTGGTTTCATAAAAAATTAGGCGGCAAAGCCAAATAGTCCTTCTTGCCAATGGCCAAAAGCTAACACACTTCGCCGCTTGATGAGGGGTTGATTAGTTCTCTTCAGAGAACAAATCGCCACCATGCATATCGATCATTTCTAACGCTTTACCACCGCCACGCGCAACACACGTCAGTGGATCATCCGCTACCATGACTGGAATGCCGGTTTCTTGCATTAATAAGCGATCTAAATCACGAAGTAATGCGCCGCCACCTGTTAGTACCATACCGCGCTCTGATATATCAGACGCTAATTCAGGAGGAGATTGCTCAAGGGCAACCATAACAGCACTAACAATACCTGATAATGGCTCTTGCAATGCTTCTAAAATCTCGTTGCTATTCAACGTAAAGCTTCTTGGAACACCTTCGGCCAAGTTACGACCACGCACTTCAATTTCAAGCACTTCATCACCTGGGTAAGCAGTACCAATAGAGTGCTTAATACGTTCTGCGGTAGCTTCACCAATTAACGAGCCATAATTACGGCGCACATAGTTGATGATCGCATCATCAAATTTATCACCACCAATGCGTACTGATGATGAATAAACCACACCATTTAACGAAATGATTGCCACTTCAGTAGTACCACCACCGATATCGACAACCATAGAACCGGTTGCTTCAGATACTGGTAAACCAGCACCAATTGCAGCAGCCATAGGTTCTTCAATTAAGTAAACCTCACGAGCACCTGCACCCATTGCCGATTCACGTATCGCACGGCGCTCAACTTGCGTAGCACCAACTGGCACACAAACTAATACGCGAGGACTTGGGCGGAAAAAGCTATTGTTATGCACTTGTTTAATAAAGTGCTGCAACATTTTTTCTGTCACATAAAAATCTGCAATTACGCCATCTTTCATTGGGCGAATAGCTTGAATATTGCCAGGTGTTCGGCCAAGCATTTGTTTTGCTTCGGTTCCGACTGCTGCCACTGATTTGGGCCCGTTACCGTTTCGCTCACCACGAATAGCAACTACTGAGGGTTCGTTTAACACGATACCTTCATCGCGAACATAAATAAGAGTGTTTGCCGTACCTAAATCGATCGATAGGTCGTTAGAAAAAATGCCGCGCAGCTTTTTGAACATGTATCAGGCCTGTATTCTGTGAAGTCAGAAGAAAAAAATCAGCTAACTTTATCAATCACACCCACAATCCACAAGACCGTGAGGGTTAACAATTGCTAATCTGACAATATTTTTTTAAAAAGAGCCCTTAAATAGGCTAAATGGTCCAATGAAAAAGTGAATTAGCACATAAATCGTCATTATTGCCTTACTTCTTCCCAATAAATAATCCTATCATGGCCTCGGTAACGACCAAAAAAAGCACTAGCCTGGGGGTTAACCAATAAATTGACCGAACTCGTGTCGTAATTCCAATACCATTGCAGCCAACTATCAACTTGCGCAGGTGCTTGCACTTGACCACGATAATTATTCGTACCTGTATTTTGCCAGAACAAGGTCATCTTCCCTACAGAAATATTAGTACTATTATTTGTTCTTGTTACCGTTTGACCTGCAACCTTAGTTGGAGTATAAATTTCTGCCCCAGATAAGCTGCCATTAATTACGCTGCAACTATCGCCAACATTGACAACCCACTGACTGCCGTTCCAATATTGTGCATAGGTTGGCATACGTAATATTTCATTTTCAGGTCCATAGGTATTATCCATAGTGACCCTGCCATGACGTAAATCCTGAGTGGTGATGCGTTTGGCACTGCAAGTATTTAATGGCGTAGTGCAATTACCCGTATTGTCTGCACGCATGTCTGGATCGGCGACAAAAGCAATATTAGTGTCATTATCAAAAACCTTCACGCCGATATCTAACGCGCTAAAAGGCCCATCAACATTAGGGGCCGTTGTGCGAGCAAATTTAGCACGATAACTTGCGTCGACCTTAGCCACACCGGCAACCCATGACGCCGCATTGACAGGTAGGCTACTGAGGCGGTTTGACAGCTCAGTACCATTATTACTATTTTCGCCCACTAACTGAGCCGTCCCTTTCGCAAAGGCTGCTTGATAATTTTTAGTCACACTCGAAAATATATTGTAAGCCGTAAGATTCATCGACAATGGGAAAGGCTGGTCCATATAACTAAACACGCCACAGGCTGGTAATACACTTACACCGCTCACCACAAATCTATCTGGTACAAAGCGGCCGATATTTGGTGATTGTGCTAAGGGAATATCATAGAAGCTTGAGCCTAAATAATTAGTAGGCGGTTTAGCCGAGAACGTAAACACCCCAACTTCACTGATTGATTGAGGCACAATACTAGTGTTGGTTGTTTGGGCCACTTGAGCATAACTTACGTTAGACACAGTCCCAAGCTCGCCACCTGAAGGCGCAACTATACTACGACCTAATGTAATATTGCTGTGGGCATAATTAGGGGTATTGGGATTGTCACAGTAATTAGTATCACCATCAATTTGCCAAGCTTTACCTTGAATGAGTAAGTTAAATGATTCCCCGGCTTTTTTATACACATTACAACTGCTATTTCCTGCTACACATTGGGCACCTGTATCCTGCGGCGTAATACATAAACCTACCGGAAAACTCACAAAGGGATCATTACCTAACATAATTAACCCTTGCTCATTACCCGTGCCGGTATATCTCGCATCGAGTTGAAGCTGGCCCGCATCAGGATAATTCACAGCAATTTTCGCCTTGCCTAAGGCATCAAATGCAAGTGCTATATTGGTTGCAGTAGCGCTTGTTTTACCCACATTGGTACCATTTACTGACACACTTTGGCCATTAATAGGCACTGAGGGGCTGGTATAAGTGCTCCAAAAAGCGACATTTTTAGACACATTGGCAAAACTTGGAATACATTGTTTGGTGATATCACTCTTTTTAACCGCGCTAACCACTATGTCTGGCGCAGGTTTGTTGGCTAACTTATCAGGCACATCAAAAATAAAACCACTATCAGCAAAAGTTAGCGTGCAATTAGCAGCAGATGCAGCACTTCCAGCAATACGGCATAAGGTCTGGCTGAAAGGTTTAGCACCAGGTGTTGAGCCTGTTACATCAACCACCACTGTGCCTACAGTATTGCGATTCAATTGCAGTGTAGTAGCGCCACCACTAAAACTGACAACATTACCACCAACCCAGCCTCCTCCGCCTGTGACCGTTGCAGGGCTTAGCGTGGCGGTAACAAAGTCTGGTACCGTTTGACTGCAGTCGGCATTAGCACAAGCTTTAAGAGTAAGGGTTTCAGGACCACAGGTTAACCCGCTACCACTGTGGGTAAATTCAAAATGATCAATCACTACGCCAATCGGCCTTGAATCCAGCGCACAAATTTCGACGTTGTCTATTTCATGGTTGTTAGTCGAACCACCAGTAGAACCGGTTAATGACAATAAAAAATCAGCGGGAATGGCCGCTTGAGTGCTAATAGCCGCGGCATTAAAAGCAGGGACTACTTCAATGAATCCACTACCACTATTACGCTCAACTTTAACAATCGATTGACCGGCTATTTTTGAATCAATGGTAATACGATATCTGTGTGCTGGAGTCACATTGTTATTATCCACCGTTGGCGAAAGGCAGTTTCCAGCCGTATTAGTGGTGCCGTTATTACAAGAGCCTCGCAAATAAGGATAACCGCTAGTCCCCGAACCCGAACCCCTCACAACAACAGATTGCTGACGACGTCCTGGTCCGTTTGGTCCGCCTTCAGTTGAAAAGTTACCATACTCATCAATACCAAACCCTAACCAGCCACCAGCAAAACCATTCACAGTTGTACGAGCACCATATCCCAAGGGTCCACCGTACGCACCAGCTTGTGGGGTAACCGCGGCATTCGACAACACAAAGGCGATACCATCGGCACCACTTCCGCCATAGGCATAGTGATCAAATTCAATTTCAACCAAGTTGTTTGCCGCAGGAAATAAGCGTTGATAAGTTGAAGAAGTGGCTTGATTACCCGCAGCCTGAGTTACCCGCAAGCGATTGTTCACAATAGAAGGGGTAAAACCACCACCACTATTTGACACCACCCAGTCATTGCCCACACTGCTGCGCTGAAAATCATCGGTAAAACATTGTCTCACTTTGGTTAAGCGCTCAATGGCAACAAAGCTATAATTCTCAAAAATATGCCTTCTATCTGTATCTTGATAAGTGTCTTCATCATCGACCATGCTAAACAAGCTATTGCTCAATTGACAACGGCGTAACCAACCGCCATCGCCCCCATTACGGCTATTTTTACCCGCGACTAACACCGGAATATTACTAAACCCGATAAGCGATGTGGTAAAGCCACATTGGTAAGCTAGATCTTGCACGCCGCTTGCGGTAAAAGTTTGCGATTTACCAAAATGGTAATTGGTATTTTCACCGCTTAGCACCATAGCGCCACTGCCAGACTTTAATGATAAGTAACCAATTGTCTCATTTTGAATTTGGCTATTATTCAAGCCACCGGGTTGGCATCGAGCGCTATTATCTCTTACTTCGGAAGTGTCTAATGCCAGTTCAATACCCGTCGAGGTAAATTGGGAAGTACTGGTAAACCAACAATTGTTATTGCGGGTTTGAATTTGATTCAGCAATACATCCTGGCTAGCAGGCAGCGTAACGGGCGTATAAGGTGAGTTAGACCCAAACAATGCTTGATTATAATTAACTGAACCGGCTATAAGCTTAGTGCCATTAGGTAAATCATAATTACCAGGGGTCACGGCTATCCAATGCACCTCTGGCATATTATTAGAAGGAATATATTGATTGGTGGGTGATTCAGGCTCTTGCTTTGACCAGGTAAAACCTTGTGCGGTCACATTACCAAGTAATGCTGACGCGGGACCATCATTATTACTATTACTGGTTGAAACCGTTGGCATTAGAAACACCAAGGGCTTAACACCCGTTGGAAAGGCAGTGGTAAAAGTAATGCTAGTTGTGGTTGCTTTGCCATATTGAATATGAAAAGGCACAGCCACTGAAGCATCATTAATTTGGCCATTTGAGTTAATAGTTAAATATCGCGATGTAACCCGACCATTAATAATTGAGTTATTATCAATGGTTAAGGTTTCATCACTATAAACACGCCCACCAATAATCGCTCCAGAAGTTAAACTCATGTTTTTATAGGCAATTAACTGTAACGAATGAGTATTGGTTTCGTTAATTTTAGCGCCGTTTAATTGAATGTTATTACCAATAAAAATGCGTGCATTTCCCTGCAATACTATCTGTGCATTTTGATTTAATGTTAAAGAATTTATCCAGTAGTCCCCTGCGGGGAAAACCAACTTAGCACCACTTCCGGCTTCTATAGACTGAAATCGATACTCTTGCTGGGTTGAAGAGAGGGTAACAGTACAGGCTGAATACAATGCAATTGAACTGAATTGATTTTGGCCCGTATTACCCAAACTAATATTTTGATTTGCGGTACAGGACCCTACACCACCACCGGCACCATTGCTGGTTTTAAAGGCATTATTGCCGTTTAAGCTCAAGCCTCGGATATCACTGCCTGTGACTGTACAAAAACGATCACCACCTGAAGCGGTATCACAGCTATTATTAGGTAAACCTGAACCACTATTATTAGAGCAATAGGCCAGATCTGCCCCCAAAGTGCCGTTAATGCGAGAGCCCCCCTGCATAGAGAGTTGCGGGCTAGAGATTTGATGACAACTATTATTGTTGTCTTGATGATGTCCTTGAGCCACTGTAGGCCAGGTCACTGATTCGTCAACAACATCAAATGCAAATACAGTCGTCGTAAATAACGCCGTTATCACGCCAACACAGGTAAGAATTCGCGATATCAATTTAATTCCCACGGGCTTCTACCTCTACTTGCCTTTGTACTCTTAAACAATCAGTACTGCTGTTAGCGCCACAGGCTCCGGTTTCACACACGGCTTTACTGCTAATGCGGTACTGAGTAAGGGAACTGACCGTCGCGCTATTACAGGTAATGGTGACACTGCAGCCATGAAATCCAACCGCATTAGCAGGAGGTATCCAGGTTGAACTCACATTGATGCATGATGCAGTTGCGCCATTTAAAGGAAACAGTTGCCCTAAAGAAGCATCTGCACCGCTGTTCGCGCTATTAAGTGCTCGCGCTCCCCATACTTCCATCGAAATAGAGACATCAGAATCTTCGACAATGCGCAGTAAACTTGCCGCGAGCAAAAACATCACTATTAGCACAAAAATACCAATCACTAATGCGCTGCCTTGTTGGTGTGATTTTATCGACAATTTAAGGAACATTGATCACCTGCACCTGATGCTGATATTTAAATGACTCACCATTGACACTAAACCTAGGCTCAATATGCACAATCGCATTAGTCACCAAACTGGATGGTGTTAAGATTATGGCAGGCTCAATTAATAAACTGTTGATAATATTTTGCGCCATAATCACCCTGTTGGCCATTGCTGTAGGGACTGGCTGACTGTTTTGATAACCATAATTAGCGTAGCGGGTTAAATCTGAGGTGCCATTAGGTTGGTTTTCAACACAATAGCTCACAGGTTGCGCGGTTAGATAAAGTCGCTTTAATGGTGAAGCTTGAGTAAATCGAATTGATGCGCCAAAGGTTAAGTCAACTTGATCGCCACTGGTGCTAACACTTGATATTAGAAATCGTTTTGCGGTGCTGCCGGTTGGATTATAAATTTCACTTGCGGTTAGCGGATAAATAATCGCCCATTGCCCTGCTAAAATGGTTTGATTAATCACAATTGCACTCAGTGTATTACTTGTTGCAGCCGGTGCGATTGGTGCATTGACGTAGGATGTACTGGCAGTAATAGGAACAAATTCTAAACATTGGTAGCTGCCATCTGTTGCTGTCAGTAAACGTGTTGAATTAGGCAGTGCGCTGCGAATGTCTCTTGTCATCCGCTCGACCCCAAAACGGCTTTGGCTTAATACTTGATCCACCGCGCTCGATTCCACAAAAATACGCGTGCCAAAAATAACAAAGCTGCTGACGCCAACTACAACTATGCCTAAAATAAGAATAACCATGACCATTTCTACAAGCGTAAAAGCGGCTTGTTTAGCCCCTTTAGGTCGAGTAATCACTCGCATCAATAATTACTCCTTACGGCTTGGTAAGTGATCACTTCATTATTGGGTGTAGTGACATTGACCGAGATCAGCTTAGCCGCTTGAGTGGTGGCATCAACGTAGCTCACCTCAACGCTCAGACCAAAATTAATATAAACAGCAGCATAGGTTTGGCTTGAGTTGAACATCAATGAATTGATATTCAATCCATTATAATCATCTACATCATTATAATTTTCACGAGTCTCACCGTTTGGTCCTAATGTGACTGAGCATGTTAACCCTAAAGGACTATTACACGCAGGCACACCACCATTGGGGTTGGTTTGTTGATCATAGCGTTTACCCCAAATTTCATTCATCACAGAATGGGCTAATTCAGCAGAGCGCATCCGGTGCAGTGACTCAACGGATCTGTCGGCCTGGGGGAAAAACATCGATGTCATCATCACAATCGCGATGCTGATCACTAACATTCCCACCACTAATTCAATCAGTGAAAAGCCCGTGTTAGGCCGATTAAGCGACTTTAGGTGCGAGCGTGCTAAACACGGTAACAACTGGCTTAAACGACTTGAGTTATAAAGCATAAATATAACCCTCAGACTCAACAGCCACTTTTAAAATGTCATCAGCATTAATATTGAAACACGCACCAGTACAACTGGGTGATAACATTCGACCTAAACTATCAAAAGTAATGTTAAATGACTTACTAGCGGATGCGACTAAACTGATAGAAGCGCCGCCACTATAGCCTTGTATTGCTTCGGTGCGAATAAGTGTAGCGCAGCTATTTCCTGCGCGATCGCTATAATGGCGTAACTGATAACCCGTAGCAGTGACATTAACCTCATAGCATCGGTCGGTGTTATTCAGTGCTCTTAATTGAGCTTGGCGAAGCTCTGAAATAAATTCATTACGTAACGTATATGCACTGAAGCTCGAGCTAGAAAAAAAACGCGGCAACACCACAACCGAGACAATACCTATCAGTATTATCGTGGTTACCAGCTCGACTAAAGTAAAGCCGTTTAGTCTTGATGTTGAAAGATTTAAATCCATATTGCCCTTTCGATAAATTCAGCAAAAAAATAGCAATTAGCACTTGATAGTATGGCAAATTTTTTAAGTATTTGTCTGCCTATTTATAATTGGATGCACAAGCCATGTTTGATGATAACCCGTTAGTAAGCAACAATTAAAGCAGGCTTAGAAACAATGAATGAATATTAAAGCGTAATCCCGCAAGTTGAACTATTAGCCACCGTATCTCACCTATTGATAAGTCCTAAATTGTTAACATCAATAGTACTATAACCGAACGCATATCGCTGATAACACACCTACATTCACCTAATAAATTTTAGTCGTATTTATTTCAAATGAAATAATCGGCAATAAAAAAGCCTGCGAAATGCAGGCTTTAGTTAAACTATTGTTATCTATTTAGCAGTTTGCTGCTGTAGTCTCTACCACAAAAGAGGGTCTAACTGTTGCGCTAGAAGCTTCAGTGTAAGTTAACTTACATGCTGCGGGCGCACCTTTTTGCCAAATAGTGACAACGCCAGAACCTTGAAAGATTGTCCAATCTTCAGTCCCTGTCGTCGTAGGATCTGTTATACTTGTTGCTGCATTGAATTTTACTTCCACAGCATTTTCAAGCTCTGCTTTCAAACCTTGCAAGTAACCAAACTGTGTTACAGCATTAGTACCTGTACCAATATTCACTGATGGAGGAACTGTATCACCTTTAGCTTTCTTCTCTTGACCAGCTAAAGCCGCTTTTGAATAAACTAATGTATTCGCCCCCTGAATAGACGCTTTCATACCCGCTAGTGCAGACACTCGTGCATCGCCTTGCAAGTTGATAAACTTAGGCGCAGCAGTTACCGCTAAAATACCTAAAATAATGATCACTACCACTAATTCAATTAGAGTAAAACCTTGTTGTTTTTGCATTAATTTTTGCATAGTAAGCCTCTCAAAATAAATAAAATAAATTTGTGTCTATTTAGCTGTTATTTTCTAACATAACCTAACAGCAAAATTAAAAATTAGTTGTTGGTAAAGGACAATACCTGTCCTGTACCAGGGTTGTATGTCACGCCTTTTGCGCCAGCAGTGCTTAAATCCGGTGCAGGAGTGGCAATACCCGTAGTTTGGTTAACCGTCAAAGATGCAATTTGGTGATAAACGCATACATCAATGCCTGTCACACTCGTGCCGTTAATTGCAGTAGCTGAACCGCCGACATTATCTAGTGCCCTAACGGTATAGCGCTGATCCCTTGCATCGGCGGTATACAGTACATTACGTGGTGCGCTTTGTAATACACTGTTAAATACTTCCTGGCAGGTCGCATCCGTCATAGAGGTCACGTCAGTATTAGTTGTCCCTGTAGGGAAACCAAAGCGAGTGTCTAATGAAACACTAGTACCGTCTAAAATAACCGACGTATTACGACGACCATCAACTTCCCATTGCGCTCTCACAAAACCAACCGCAGTCGCTAAACCACCTGATACACCGTCAACACTGGCATTTTCAGCATCTTCGGTCACGTTTAAAAAACGCGGAATAGCGGTTGCTGCAAGTAACCCAAGGATCACAATAACAATGACCAACTCAATTAATGAAAAGCCTTTTTGATTCAACTTCATAAGTTATACACTCTTTCAATTGTCCCATCAATTTGTCCACATTTTAGCATTACACTAAAATGGCGATATCTCCACTTATATTAGCAGCTTATTGCAACTTGCTAAAATTTATTTACTTTCTATAGCTACTTTTTGAAAAAAAGCACTTGTCCAGAGGTAAATTGATAATTGATATTAGCGGAATCTTCCGCGGTATATCGACATATTTTATCATTAGCATCATAGCTAACCTCAATGTCAGTTAATTGAGTCGCTAATAATTGATACCATAAACGTTTACATCCTGGAACATCTAAAGTGTCGATCACCGGCCATCCTTTATCGGACAGGCTAATCCAATTATCTGTTGTAACAAACTGATTCTCTAAACTATCTGCCGCACTTTGCAGTGTAACTTTAGCTGATTCTATAGCACTTTTATTGTCGGGCGCCTTGGGTGCCATGCTTGGCCAGTTAAGCAGTAGTTGTTTCGGTCTACCGCTTGATAGCCACTGGCTTTTTATCATTGTGGTGATATTAAGAAAACGCGTATGCTCAAGGGCTAAGCTTTTACCAGCAATAGCAGGCATGGCGTTAAAATACTTACCCCCTAAAACAGCCAAAACTAATAAAAATATGCTTATTGCTACTATACGACCGTAGATTTTAAGTAGATCATCATCGGCCTTTTGTTGTTTCAGCATAAATGTTCCTCACCTATTGAGGTCATTGAAATCTAGCCTTTAACCACATTGAGCATATCCCACATAGGGAGGTAAATACCCAACGCGAGAATCAATACGATACAAGCAACAAAACCAATCAATATAGGTTCTAATTTAGCGGTGAGATTTTTTAAATCGTAATCAACCTCGCCCTCATAAAAGTCAGCAGCATCGGTTAACAACTGATCAATCTGGCCGGTTTCTTCACCAACGGCAACCATTTGCAGCACTAATGGTGTAAACAACTTACTTTGATTCGACACTCTAAGCATGGATTCGCCAGACTCGATTCCTCGTCGCATACCTACAATTTTGTCATGCATGTAAGCATTATCTACCGCATCAGCAACGAGACTGAGCGCTTGTGTCATTGGTACTCCTGCGCTTAGCATCATCGAGAAGCTCCGGCAATAACGCGCCAGTGTCGAACGCTCAATGATTGAACCCACTGCTGGAATATGTAACTTCCATTTATCCCACTGTTTCTCGCCTTTCTCGCTGTGTAACCAATAACGAATGCCCACTATAATACCAATTAAGCCAACTATCATATGCGGCCAAAAATTAACAAATAGACTAGAGGTTGCCATTAAAATTTTAGTTGCCCAGGGTAGTTCTGCACCAAAGCGTGAAAACATATCAGCAAATTTAGGGATAACCATGATATTGAGTATCACCATAGCAATAGCGATCGCGATTAACACAAACATGGGGTAGCGCATAGCCGATTTTATTCGACGACGAGTTTCCTGCTCACGTTCGATATAACCAGATAATTGAATAAAAGCATCTTCTAACTTACCGGTATTCTCACCAACATGAACCATAGAAATAAATAAAGAATCGAATACATCTTGATGTTGATTCATCGCAGAAGACAAAGGTCTACCTGCGGTTAACTGCGATGATATATCATCCAATGCTTGTTTCATCCGCACTGAATGAGTGGTTTCCGACAGCCCTGCTATTGCTCTTAAAATAGGAATACCAGACCGAGTCAGCGAGTACATTTGCCGTGAAAAGATTTGTAACTCTTCCAATGACACTTTGCTGCCAAACAAGCTACTCATGGAGAATGTCTTTTGCGGTTTTACTTCTCTTAGTTCTAATGGAATAATGCCACGGCTCATCAAGGCGTCCGCGGCTGAGTTTTCATCCGCTGACTCCAGTTGCGCCGTCACTGACTGACCTTGCGCATTTCTACCTCGATAATGATAAGTGGGCATAATTACGCCTCAGCCGTTTGTTGGTTTATAACATCTTGTGATAACGCAATTGAAGATTCACTGACATCTTCAACCAACTTAGACACCTCTTCCATAGTTGTGGTGCCCTGGAATAAGTATTCCATTGCGGATTTAGCCAAAGGAACAAAATTAGGGCTTTTTAATGCTGCGCGGGCGAAATCCTGTGGATTACCAGTACGCATAGCATCAATCATGTTTTCATCAAGTTCTAGGATTTCAAAAATACCGATACGGCCACGGTAACCTGAACCGCTACATGTTTGACAGCCCGTCCCTACTTTAAAGGTGGCCTGTGAAAAATCTTCTTTAGAAACACTTTTCAACCAACTGGTATCTGCTGGAGTTAATTGATAATCGACACTGCAATTATGGCACACTCTGCGCACAAGACGCTGGGCAATAATCACTCTTAAAGCACTGGCAACTAAATAACTGGCCGCGCCCATATCGAGCAAACGTAATGCGCTGGTGACCGCATCATTGGTATGCAAAGTCGATAATACAAAGTGACCGGTTAATGCGCCTCGCAAACCAATTTCAACGGTTTCTTGGTCACGCATCTCGCCCACCATAATAATGTCGGGGTCTTGACGTAAGGTGGTGCGAAGCACGTTAGAGAAATCTAAACCAATCTTATGATTCACCTGCACCTGGTTAATGCGCGGTAATTGATATTCCACCGGATCTTCTACTGTAATAATTTTACGGTCGGCTGTATTTAGCTCTCTTAAAATACCGTACAAGGTGGTGGTTTTACCGCTACCTGTTGGGCCTGTTACCAACAACATGCCATGGGGGCGTTTAATTTGTTTACGAATACGGGCAACAATATGTGGCGGCATCCCGGTTTCATCTAGTGTGCGTAAACCTGCTGTTTGATCGAGTAGACGCATTACTACTGACTCACCATGATAAATTGGCATAGTAGACATACGTACATCAATCTTATGGCCCTTTATTTCCATGTGGAATCGACCATCTTGCGGCAAACGTTTTTCAGAAATATCTAGCCCAGCCATCAGCTTCAAGCGCAGCACCAAAGCGGAAGCAATATTAACTTCATTTAAAATGTTTTCGTGCAGTTGACCATCAACACGCTGGCGTATACGTAGTACTTTTTCACCCGGTTCAATATGAATATCCGAAGCACGCATTTGCACTGCATCTTCAAATATTGATTGCAGTAACTTAACAACTGTTGTTTCATTATCACTGTCACCTTGGGTTAAATTCGCCAAATCGAACATGTCGTCAGCGGCATATTCTTCATCTAATTTACCGGCGATTTGCGCGATTTGATCTGTACGACGATATAAATTATCAAACGCGTCTAACAGTTGCTGTTCAGGTGCCACCGCAATTCTTAGTTGTTTAGGTGCGACAAGAATTTCCAAATTATCAATTGCTTGAAGGTCAGCTGGGTCACTCATTGCCACTAAGACACTATCGTGGTTACTCTCAACCACAAGTGCACGATGTCGACGCGCCTGCACTTCAGGCAAAATATTAACCACTTCAGGGGTAATAGGCATGCGACTGATGTCTAAAAAAGGTAAATTTAGTTGCTGTGATAAAAACTGCAGTAGTTGATTTTCACTAATACTTTTTAGATCGATTAGGGTACGACCGAGTTTTTTACCTGAATTACGCTGCTCAGCCAACGCTTGTTGAAGCTCGGCTTCTGAAATAATGTGTTCTTGGACTAAAAGATCACCTAAACGCATCTTTAACTTAGGTTTCATTGGTTTTCTCCTAGTTGTACTAAACGCTGCTCAACAAATTCAATCGCAGTATTCGATAATCCTGGATAGTTTAATGCAGAACGATAAGCTTCTGCCGCTTTGGCATATTGCTGCTGAGAATCTAATGCATAGGCTAAACCCATCCACCATCTTGCCTGAGTTGACTCAAGGGTTAATAGCGAACGATAGGCTGATTCAGCCAGGTCATATTGAGCTATTTTCTGTGCGATCTCACCTTGAAATGCCCACTTATCTTTAACAAAGTGACTACTATCATCAATGTAGCTCAATGATTGCAAAGCGGCGCGATATTCTTGCAAAGCATTTTCAATATTGGCTTTGATTAAATAAAATTCCCAGTGTGACGGAAACATACCTACGCCGCTTTCAAGTAATCTAATCGCGGTATTAGCATTATTTTGAGCGTAATAAATACTCACTAACTGTTTGCGCGCCGCATGTAAGCTAGGGTCGAGTATTATTGCTTCCAAATACCCGCTTGATGCATCACTTAAGCGCTTTTCTTTTTCTGCCGCCTGCGCCTTTTGAAATAGCACCTTAGCTAATTGCGCTTTGGTCAGGGTGACTTCCGTTACCTTCATATTACTCGCCACAACTTGCTGACTTGCCGGCCTATTATTAGCCTTTTGCTGCTGTGATGGTTGTTGTAATTGAGCCTGTATAATCGAGTTAGGGTGCGCAGAGCTAGCCACTGCAGGTACTTGACTCTCAGTTGTCACCACTGTCGCTTGTGCATTATCTAAGCTAGCAACAACACTTACTGTATCTTGCTGCTCCAAAGCATTTGATGGCAGAGCAGCTTGCTTAGCCATAATAGCTTCAGCAGGTTGTAACTTAATATTTTGCTCATGTGGGTTTTCAACAGCAATAAAATGGTTGGCGGAATCATTACCAAGCTCTGCTGATAACGCTAGTTGGGTTAATTGTTCGTCCGACAGATCCTGCTTTTGGCTAGTCACTTCATCTTGCTGGTTATCCGATTTTATCAATGGTTGCACAGTTGAAGAAATAAGTGATTGTTCGGGTAGACTGGTATTGTTAGTCGATATTTCAGGCACAAATTCTGCCGTGTCCTCAAGCAGCTCACCTTGCTGAAGTAAACTATACCCAAACCACGCCATAGGTATAGTCAACGCCAGCACTAATAATCCTAAACGTGATTTTTTTGGTTGTTCAACCTGACTGTTAAACTCTACTTGAGGGCGAACAAATTGACTTGTTGGTGCTTTATCAGCACTAGTCGCATTCTGCTGACGCTGCTCTAAATCTTGCAGCATTTTATTGATTACGCTCATAACCACCCACTTATTCGTGCCAGCCAAAGACCGCAACATGAAATCGAACTAAAATGTAATCCAGCCAAAACACTCAACGCCACCCCGATGAAAACGAGTACTGGTTTAAGGGTAAATAATTGTGATGGGGACACAATACTCTTATTGGCATCTTCGGTATCGTTAATTGCCGCTTTACAATGTGCCAAGGTGACTTTTGCTGCCCCTTCTCCATAAGCAAGTAATAACGTTTTATGGGCGAGTATATTAACTAACCGCGGGATCCCGCGTGCGCCAGAGGCGATTAACTTTGATTCTTTAACGGTAAAAATAGCCAGACCTTGGTAGCCTGCTATCATGAGGCGATGGTTCATATAGGCCTGAACCTCATCCCAATTTAATGGCCGTAAATGATAACTAAACGTAATCCGTTGCCTTAGCTGGCGTAAATTAGCCTGATTTAATCTATCATCAAGCTCCTGCTGACCAAATAACACCACTTGCAATAGCTTGCGGCTTTCGGTTTCAAGATTGGTAAATAATCTCAGTGCCTCTAGGCTTTCATCCGGTAAAGCTTGTGCTTCATCAATCACTAACACAACTTGAAAACCTTGCTCGCTTAGTGCTAATAGCTTTTCATGTATCAATCGGGTCAACTGCTGTTGATCAAGTTTTTCGGCGACATCAATACCTAAATCTGCCGCCACCGCCCAACGTAATTCAGCTGGGGTTAAGTAAGGGTTCGGAATATAAGCACATTGAAACTGCGAAGGTAACTCATTCAATAATTTGCGACAAACTAAAGTCTTGCCAGTGCCAACTTCGCCTGTGACCTTTATAAATCCTTCACCGGTTTCCAGTGCCATTTGCAGCACTTGCAACGCTTCAACATGTGGCGTTAGTCCAAAAAAGAACCCGGTGTTCGGCGTCAATGTAAAAGGTAACTGCCGTAAACCAAAGTGTTGCAAATACATAACTGCTAATTCCTGATCAGCCAAAGGTTACTGCTGAGTAGGATACCAACGCTCAATAAGATCCTGCGAACGTTTTAGCTCATTTGCCCAGGTATCATCACCCACCACGGTAGGTTTTAGCATAATAATTAATTCGGTTTTTCTGGTTGAACTGCTGCGGTTTGTAAATGCTTCACCTATAAAGGGAATATCTCCTAATAGCGGCACTTTAGACACAATTTCGATATTATCGCTCTTCATCAAACCACCAATAACCACCACATCGCCCGATGCCGCTTTAATGACAGTGTCAGACTCGCGAATTTCGCTTTGCGCTAAAGGTAACTCTAAGGTGGAATCACTGATTTTAATTAATTTAGTTTGCTCTTTCACATCTATAACTGATGGGTGGACATGTAATAACACATTGCCATCATCATCAATTTGCGGAGTGACATCTAAGGCGATACCGGAAAAGAAAGGCGTTAATTCAACCTGTGGAGTGGTCACTGGTGTGGTGCCTGCAACAGTGGTTGATGACACATCGGTGACAAAATACTCATCACTACCCACTTTTATAACCGCTTTTTGGTTATTAGAAGCTGTCACCCTTGGGCTTGATAACACATTGACGTCACCTTGCGTATCTAGCAGGCTAATCATCGCAGCAAAATCGGTACCTTTGACATTAATTGAGGTCACGCCACCAACTACACTGGTAATAGCATTACTTAATCCCTGACCTGCACCTGTGCCAAAATCAATGTTAGTACTGCCAACATGACCCATGACATTTTCCCATTGAATACCCTGCTGATAACCATCAGATAAGGTCACTTCAATAATTTTAGCTTCTAAAATCACCTGACGATGTAAATGAGTTTCTGCTTTTTCGATAAAATAGCGTACCTGGCGTAACTCATTTGGAAATGCACGAATCGTCACTAAGCCAGCCTGCGGAGTTACAACTACTTGGCGCCCGCCGCCAGTTTCCCCGATAATAGCGGTTAGGGTTTCTTTTAGTTCACCCCAAAAATCAGTTTTAGTTCTGGAACGGATAAATGTACCATTTGTATTATCGCTGCTATTACTATTACTACTGTCGTTATTACTGTTGTTACTCGAGCTACTGTTGTTACCTGAATTAGAATTACTGTTATTACTCGAATTTGAACTATTGTCGTTATCAGAAATACGACCTGAACTGACTGAAGTTAACGATAACCCCTCACGTTCCATATATAAGTAATTCAATGAGAAGGTCTCTGTACGCATTCCAGAAGGGAAAACACGTAATATCCGGCCTTCTCGACTCACCTCATAGCCATAAATGTCTTCAACAACCTGGATTGCTTCGGCTAAAGTGACACTCTTTAAAGACAGTGAAATACTACCTTGTACTTCGGGGTGCACAGCAACACTGAGTGGCGTACCTTCAACTAATGAAGGAAAAAAGACTCTAGCATCGACCTCATGCGCTGAAACATCAAATCGACGCTCGGCTGGAAGCGGCGGCATTGAAGCGCCAATACTATTTTGACCATTAAGCTCACGTTGCACATCAGCGGGCATGGCAGCAGGAGGAGGCATAACCAATTTGGGCGCTTGCGCTTGCGTTAATGACTCATTAATTGATTGTTTTGATTCAGTTGGATCTGGACGATTGGTGGTTTGACATGCCATCAAACTTAATGCCAACAGAGGGGTGATATAGTTAATCGATTTCATTATAGTTTTTGTCCTATCTCTCTGTTACCGACTGGAATAGTTGGAGTTTACGACCATCAGACAAGCTTACCTGGCTTTTACCAATTGCCACAATACGTACCCCTTGTACCCTATCACCAACTTTCATAATTTTATTATTTATCACCGCAAACGAAGATGCGCCATTAATGACACTACTTAGCACTAAACTTTCTGCAGCATCCGCTATAACGACGGCTTGATAACTCGCGCTTGGTAAAGTCGGATCACGCAATGTCTGCCCATGGGCGGCAAAAACCACCAATGAAAGCAAGCTGCTCATAACGTAAGGATTAATCTTGTTTAGCAACACTGATAAAGTCCTTATTAATGCTTAATGTGTATAATTCTAATTCGACATTTGCTGTAGGATGTTTGGCCACTTGATAATCTAAACGCTTCCAATAAAGCTTATCTGGCATAGATTCAACCGCTTTTACAAAATTCAAAATAGCAAAATAATCGCCCTCAATTTGCAGCTTGATCCCATGGCTGTATAGGTTCATCTGATGCTGTTCGTCTTCACCCACCTGTAAAAGTGCAATTGGGGCAATAGAGCTAAATGAAATGAGCTTGATGCCTTTATCATTTGATAACAGATTAGCCAATACAGTGGGCATATAATCTGCTGGCACCATATCAACCATTTGCGCATCTAGCTCTGCATCAACTACACGCATCTGCTCATTAATTAATACCAGCCTTTGCTGGTAATCTGCATTGGGGTCTAACATCAACCTTTGTTGATATAACTCAATCTGCTGTTCAATAATGGAGGTTTCTTGCGCAACGCTATGCAATTGATTATCTAGTTTGGTTATTTGCATCCACTTACCATCGAGTGGTAAAAAAGCCAGCATACCAATAACGATAAACGTTGCCGCAGCAATTAATACCCGTTCACGTTGAGTTAACTGATTAAATTTTTGCTCAATTAACTGCCACTTTTGTTTCATTGAACCGTCTCCTTACTCACCACTGGCGTGCTGGTAAGCTTAAAGGCCAAAGGCTGATCTTCGCCTCGATCCATCGTCATAGTGGCAAAAGCAAAACCCTTAAGTGTGTCAGCCGTGTTAAGTCGCTCAATCCATCTGGGGATACTAGAGGGTTGCAGGCCAAAACCTTCAAATTCAATCTGGGCTTGATTAAAATAAATTCGACTCAACCAAACTGATGCGTCAGATACCGCAGCCAAGTCAGTTAAAATAGGAGAATAGCCTTGACTAATCAAAGCTGTGCGCTGCTCTAGTTCATTCTTAAGCAAACGCTTTAACACTAAACGTTGTTCCTCGAGCTCAACACGGGCGACTAAGTCACGATCGGGAACACGTTGAGCAACCTGTTGCTCTAACGTGTTTTTGTTTTCGATTAACATTTGCTGCTGAGCGTTAGCCAGCTGCAAGTCATGCTGCATATTATTCAATTGATGCCAGGCAAGGCCATACAAAAGTACGCTTACACTCAGTAACACTGCTAGGGCTGTTATTAACCTAGTAAAATTTAACCTTTGCTTGGGTGGTAGAAGCGAGGCGGTATAGAGATTAATTCTGCTTTTAATCACACTTCACTCCTTGATAGTTCTACAAAGGCTAATTTGGCCAAATAAGCTGCCACACCTTGATGTTCGACCATAGTAACTGCTTGATTAAAGTTAGCAGCAACTAGCATAGTCAGAGCAGCTTGCTTACCCTCTGTCAGCAAGTTAATCGCAGCAACCGGCGCCTGACGCAGCTGACTTTCAAAATAGTCCATTGAGCGCTGTATTTCTAAACTTAAGTTATCTGCCAACCCAGCACTCAAGTCTTGTTCTTTAACATCTTGCAACTCGTTAAAACCACGTACACGGCGTTGCATTAAAGATTCACCCGCTTTAATGACAGTGAATAACAACTCCTGGTGAGGTAAATGTGTTACTAACATGTGGGCCATGTTATCTGCGTCAAATATGTGAGTTAACACTAACTCTTCAATGGTAATACCCGCAATGGTAAAACCAAGTTCTTCACACGCACTCGCAATAGCGACAAGTTTATCTCGAGCGACAACAACGACATTGATTTTAGTGTTCGCGGAAACTGACGATTCAAAATAATCGAGATGAATATTGGCAACAGGTTCGGACACCATGTCTTTAACAGTCCAAATTAATGCTTGGTTAATTTCAGCTGGTTCAACATTGGGTTTTTCGGCTTGCAGTGATTGATAATGACTAGCTGACATAACTATTTGCACAGTAGCCGTGCCAAACTTTTGTTTTATATCGCTAAAAGTATCGTTCCAGTTCTGTTTTATTAATGGAAATTCGGTGTACGATTCGGCTTGACCTGACATTTCACTTTGATAGACCCACACTGAGTCAGTGTCGACAAACACGCCCAATTTACCGGAAGCCTCTGCTGTACGCCAAAAAGCCAATTTATTAACAAAACCACTATTCATCTAAAAACCTTTTTGCGTGTTAAATGGTGTCGATCCCCAACATACTTATTGAGCCTTAAAAAAGTCAATCTAACTCGAATTAAGTGTTGGCGTCTAATCGTATGTTTACATCCATTTAAACTTTTGACGATACGGCTTTTGAGTACAAATATTAACCGCTAACATTAATTTAACCATAACTGTTAACTAAAACTAAAAACATGGCATTATCCATGGTGAACTTATTCGATACTTTAACTGCTAATATTTTCTATTTTATAGAAAAATACTAAAAATAGCCCTATTTAGATAAGATAGATTGTCACGCTAAGATAAACAAGTTTTTCACGATATTTGATAACATATAAGTTTAGTGGCTCATCACATTTACCTGACCATAGCATCACCCAAGAACGGCCCCTGGGCGGCACTAACGCCTAATATTTTCAATGTTTGCCACTCTTCAAACATTTCAACCCCTTCCGCTATGACCTGCGCCTTGGAACGTAACAGGCCACCAATAAGGCTACGGATATACAGCTGATTTTCAGGTCGCTCATGCACCTGACGAATAATTGAACGATCTAATTTTACAAAATCAAAATCTTGGTTTTGAATATATTGTGTGCCAACTACTTGTTTACCTACATGATCTACACTCAATTTAGCGCCTATTTTAGATAACATAGTGAGCGTTTTAGCTAATTGTGGATGTTGCTGATGCTTAATAAAAATATCTTCGGACACTTCAAAAATCAACCTTGCTGCCAATGGCCTGTGCTCAAGCAAAGTAGACTGGACCCAACGAATAAAAGCACGGCTTGTTAGCGTGTCCATACTTAAATTAACGCTATAGGTAAGTGTATTGTTTTGCATTAAACCAAATAATACTTTCTCAATAACCTGCCTTTCTATCTGCGGCATTAAGCCACACTTGTTGGCCATTGGGATGAATAGTGTCGCTCTTACTTCATTATTCTTATTGTCTCTAACACGGCTAAATACTTCATAATGTAGCAGGCTATTATCGCTATCTACCACAGGCTGGGTCAGTACAATAAAACGCTTATTAACGAGTGCATTTTCTAAAAAACTGCGCCATCTAACCGACCCTTTAGCAATTTCCTGGTCCACCGCACCTTTATCGTACATAAACCATGTATTAATTCTTTGCAGCTGAGCAGCGCGCAACGCCATTTCGGCTTCTTCAATGATTAATAATGGCTGATCTCCGGCTTTATAAAATGCGCCACCAAAATGAAGATAGTTATCGTGTTTGACTATATGGTGATGATCTACCAATAAGCAGTTTCTTAATAATCTGTCAGCCAATAAGTCGGCTTCATCTAATGATAATTGAGGGATCACGATAATAAACTGCAGCAGTGTTTTACGTGCAAAAATCACCTCACTGTGCTCATTAATCAACGGCGAAATAGTAGCAACTATTTGGGTTAAAAATATCCGATCGGCTTCAATATCGACCTTAACATCCATTAATGCATCATCATTGAATTCAAGTAGAAATATCACCCCATGGGCCACCATTTTATTATCATGGCTTAACGCATCAATACGATTATCAAAATACAGCCTATTACCAATATTAGTTATCGGGTCTAGAAAAGTATTGGACCGAATAAATTGATCTAATCTGCCACGCTCTTGTTTGGCATCATCCAATTCATCAAGTAAGCGAGAAATAGCGCGATTAATTAGCCGTGGACGTCCATTAGTTGCTTGTGATTTTGCAGCGTTAATATCACCGTCTAAAATTAATTTACTACGCAGTGCAAGTTGCTCAATACCCTCTAACTCATGGCTAATCCACCTTAAGCCGTATCGCACAAACACACCTATAGCACCAAGTCCGATTAACAGAATCAATGTTTCATACCACCCCAGCTGATATGCGCTAAAAGGAGGAGGTACTGCAAGCGTCATACCAAGGCCACTGTCGGCGTCAATAACATGTTGATATAAAGTGAGGTTTGAATGAGGAGTGCGGGGGTGATCTGCTTGATAAGTAAATAAGACTTTTTCACCAACACTCAATTGAAAATGTTGAGCATGGTAGGCTTTTAATACGACCGGCAACCATTTATCTAACTGGTGCTCACCATGTTGTTTATAGTGAGCCACAATCATTGATTCCAGCTCAGTGACCTTACTTTGTTGAAAACGGTACGTCAGCTGAATAAAGCTCATTAAAGCACAAAGTAAAAAAACAAAGGCGACGGCAGCCAAAGACACCAACCAAAAACTGGTCAATTTTTTTGTGAGAATTTGAGTAAGCTTCATTTATCCGCTTCCTGCTGGATTTTTATTCTTTGGTAAGTATACATAATCTAAAGGAAATATTTTGCTTTATCCCGATACATTGTTGAAAACAGCAAAAAAGGGGCTTAAGCCCCTTGGTATAAACTGGTATTCGCGCCGATGACCATTTTATCCGATAAATTAATACGCTGGTACTTTGTTAATTTTAGCGACACCGGAATCAATCGCAGCTTGTGCTACGGCGCGAGCGACATTAACCAGCAACCTTGGATCCATTGGCTTAGGTAAAACATATTCAGGCCCAAAGCTAAGGGACTTAACATTCGGATAAGCTGCTAAAACTTCGTTAGGCACAGCTTCTTTGGCTAAATCAGCAATGGCATAAACCGCTGCCAGTTTCATTTCATCATTAATCACTGCTGCACGCACATCTAAAGCACCGCGAAAAATAAATGGGAAACAAAGAACATTATTAACTTGATTAGGATAGTCACTGCGACCAGTGCCCATGATCAAATCCTGGCGAATATTGTGGGCAATTTCCGGTTTAATTTCAGGGTCAGGATTTGAACAAGCGAAAATAATTGGATTAGGCGCCATAAGCTTCACATCTTCTTCGCTCAGCAAATCAGCTCCAGATAAGCCTAAGAATGCATCGGCCCCCTCAATCACATCTTTCAAAGTGCGTTTGTCAGTTTTATTGGCAAACAATGCTTTATATTCATTTAAATCTTCACGACGAGTATGAATAACACCTTGGCGATCCAACATATAGATATTT
This sequence comes from Shewanella glacialimarina, assembly GCF_020511155.1. Lineage (NCBI taxonomy): Bacteria > Pseudomonadati > Pseudomonadota > Gammaproteobacteria > Alteromonadales > Shewanellaceae > Shewanella > Shewanella glacialimarina. The sequence goes on from NZ_CP041216.1 coordinate 4,122,265, forward strand.
TCACGTAAAGCGCCGCATTTTACTATCATGGTCATACAGGCAATCGCGGCCGCACCAGCACCAAGGCAGACAAATATCGCATCTTTAATATTCTTCCCTTGAATTTCAAGCGAGTTCAGCATGCCTGCAGCAGTAACAATTGCAGTGCCATGTTGATCATCATGAAATACCGGAATCTTACAACGGGCAATCAGTTCTCTTTCAATTTCAAAACACTCGGGAGCTTTAATATCTTCAAGGTTAATGCCGCCAAAAGTATCCGCAATAGCCGCTACGGTATTAATAAATTCTTCTGATGTATTGTGAGTCACTTCGATATCAGTAGAGTCGATATTAGCAAAGCGCTTAAACAATAAAGATTTGCCTTCCATCACAGGCTTTGAAGCCAAAGGACCTAGATTTCCTAGTCCTAAAATAGCGGTACCGTTGGTAATAACCGCAACGGTATTACCTTTATTAGTATATCGATAAGCATTCTCAGGGTTGGCTGCAATTTCACGAACAGGTTCTGCAACACCTGGACTGTACGCCAGTGCTAAATCATGACTTGATTGTGCGGGTGTGGTTAAACAAACGGCAGTTTTGCCCGGTACGGGAAATTCATGATAATCGAGGGCTTGTTGGCGAATATCTGACATTTTATCAATCCTGAATGGCTATTGTTGTGAACAGTTATCTTATAAATGCTGATTTATTCAGCATCAAAGAACCCTAACAATACGCTAATATAAAGTAGATATAAATCAAAAAATCAAACTTTCACCACACATCTTACCATTACAGCACCTAAGCCATTTAATACTAACTTATCAATTATGAACTTTTAAAAATCAACAAGTTAAAATTGTAGTAAAATAACAAACATTTAATCAATTAACGCTTAAATAGTTACTAAACCCAATAAAATGTTAGTAAATATAACAACAATACCAGCTAAGTAAACTAAGCTATTGTTTATAACAAAATGATCTTGGGGAAAACTTATTACGTGAAGATAAATGATTTTAAAAAACAAAAAAGGCGCCTAAGGCGCCTTTGTCATAATTGCACAAGCAATTACTTTTTACCAAGTGCGCCGAAACGCTTGTTGAACTTGTCAATACGACCACCAGTATCAACAATTTTCTGAGTACCAGTATAGAATGGGTGACATGCACCACATACGTCCAAATGCAAGCTTTTGCCAACAGTTGAATTTACTTTGATGATGTTGCCACAAGTACATGTTGCGGTAATTTCTGCGTACTCTGGGTGAATACCTGTTTTCATGGGGGTTACCTTAAATTGAAGGCCATGTCGCTATCTCAACCCGAAGTTGGACACCACATGCAGTTAATAACAATATGTTTTAGGCGCAAGATAATACAGCTTCTACACTTTGCACACAAGCGGTTATTTTCACCACAGAGCATTGTAGACCAAACACCGTTAATTTATCGCTAGTTTGATTGCTGCTTAGTGACCAATTCATCAAACTTTAGCTTATCTGCTTGGGCATTTTGATATTGCTTTAAAATATCCTCAGATGGGCAATCCAATGTAGCATCGGCTCTTAACTGTTGAATATTCTGACCCGAAAATGCACTAGGATTGACCTCATATATCGCTAATATCGCGCCAAATATACTCGTATTCCATTGCTTATGATTCGCCGTTGCAACACTCCACAGGCTGTCTTGAGGTAGCTTATTGATGACACACTCAGATATTGAGTATGGCTCATCTGCAACTGGCTCATTTTCACTCACATCAAGACTAACAATCTCATCTTCAATCGTTTCATCAACTTCAATGGCTTCAGGGGGTGCTGTGACTTCACTTTCTTTAACCCTTTGCGATTGTTGATCATTAGACTGTACCATTTCAACCTGGGCCTCAACGTTATTATGGTTAGCTCTGGGTATTTTCCCCGCCACTAACGCATCAAACGACAACTTATCTTGATTCGGGCTTTGGAACTGAGCAAGCGTCTCACCAGAGGGGCAATTCAGCTTACTATCAGCCTTTAACTTTTGAATATTATTGTTAATAAAGGCGTCTGGATTAGTTTCATAAATAGCAATCATGGCACCAAACACATTGGTTCCCCATTGCTTTGCGTTACTTATACCCAGATTCCATAAGGTATCTTCGACAGATTTATTAATCATACAGCCAGATTGACTCGCGTCTGCTAACGATGAATACCTATTACTTGTGCTGGTAGAGGAATTGGCTATTGATGGGCTGTAACGACTATCTTGCTTGACTTGTGACTGTGTCGCAACATTTTGATGGCGTTGCTTATAAGCTGTCGAAGACTTCATGGTTTTAATCGCTACCGGCTTATCCGCTTGATGACTCGCAGTTTGCTGCCCCAAATCGCCTTTAAATAAGCTTACCGGTGAATATTGCTGCCATTTACCATTTCGATACTCAGATACAATCAGTGAAGAATTAGGGTCAATAATTTTTTCTTCGCCGCGTAAAATAAAGGTATTTTGCTTATGGTCATCAACAATTAACTTCTCTAACACTATGGTGTTTTTATATTTTTGACGTATATAAAAGGTGAGTAATGAGAGGTCATTATGGTCACTGACCACATTAACATTTAGTTTGGGTAACTCACCGGCTTCAAAGCCCATGGCTTCGATACCGATATGACTTACATCAGCGACTGCAGGTTGAGTGAATACGCTAGCCGCAAATGCCGCTAAAGCGATACATACCTGAAAGGCTTTCATTTATTAATCCTTTGTCTAACTATATTCATACACCAATATTATCGTTATCATTTTTATCGATGCGTATCCATTATGGTTCTATCTCATTTTTATTATCGATACTTTTTTTTAACAAAGCCTAACAACTATATATAAATACCCTAATCCGCTGCAACTAAATACTGATTTATTAATGTATTAAGCTCTACTGAGCAAGATGCTTGGCTTCAATCGCCTCAAATACGCGACGATCGGCTGACTTATCATGGTATTCAGTCAAAATTTCGTTAGATGGGCAGATTAATGACGCATCCTTCAACAGTAAATGAATACGTTGTTTAGAAAACGCCATCAAATTCGATTCAAATATTGCCAGCATTGACCCATAGACATTGGTATTCCACTGCCCTTTATAACGATTCGCTATTTTCCACAGGGTATCACTGTCATTGCGTTCTATAGTGCAATTCGCTTCAACGTAAGGCGGTGTTTTTTGCGTACTCACTGAAGCAGATTTAACTGGCGTAGATTGAACTGAATCAACAAGCGCCGATGAGCTATTTTTAGATGTATCGGCGATTTGATTTACCTTAGCAGGTGCAATACCTGTTGGAGTTAAGGCCGCACTTTTATCTGAGATAGGCGCATCAAATAAAGCCAAAGTGATTATGGCTGCCCAATGATCACTGTGTAATCTTGACACAATTAACTCAGCACCAGTGTCTGTAACCTCTTTATCCCCTTGAACATGCAATAAGTAAGGATTAATTTTCTCCGCCATCAATACCTGCATTATAGTCTGCTGATTGTGTGTTTGTTGGATGGCAAATTGATATAAAGATAAATCAGCATGCTGATCAATGAAATTAACCTTTAACACAGGCGGCTGACCCAGTTCAAATTGACGACTATTAATACTGATATGTGATACTTGAGCAGGTAAAACTTGGCTGTATATCAGCACAACAACGAGCAGGAATTTGATTATCAATCCCATCATATTCATAGCTTCACCTTACTTTTTATTCTGTTTGTTATATTTATTGTCAGTTAACGGTACACTAAGTACATCTATTGATGAATAATTTAAATTGTCTTTTTGGAACCTTATGCCTGTGTATGTTGAAGTCGCTTTACCTGTGCCACTGCGAAGAAACTTCAGTTATCGCGTCCCTGAAAAGTACGTAGCTGCACTAGCCATTGGTTTACGGGTAAAAGTCCCTTTTGGACGCCAACAGCTGATTGGTTTAATTACCGCCATTACAGATCAATGTGATTTAACTGAAAACCAAATCAAAAATATAACTCAAGTGCTCGACTCACAAGCTATTTTACCTGAATCTTTATACAAGCTGACCTTATGGGCTGCACGATATTATTTTACCACCCAAGGACAAATGCTCAGTCAGGCGCTACCCGTTGCATTACGTAAGGGAGCGGACACAGCGCCTCAAGCTATCACCTTATACTCCTTAAACGAACAAGGCCAACAGGCTCAGGCTAGTTTACTTAACCGCGCACCGGCTCAAAAAAAATTATTCGACGCGCTTAAGTTACAGTCTATCACCCACGATGAGTTTGTTAGCCTGGAGTATAGTAAAGCGGCATTAAAAGCACTTGAAGATAAAGGCTGGGTTGAGCGAAAAACACAAGTGATCACTATTGATTTAGACTGGCGTCAACAGCTAGACGTCACTGAAACACCCCATAAACTTAATAAACAGCAAGCCGTTGCAGTATCGATTCTTAATCAGCAACAAGGCTTTAATTGTAGTTTGCTCGAAGGCATTACTGGTTCAGGCAAAACAGAAGTATATTTAGCTGTGCTTGAAACAGTATTAAAGCAAGGTAAACAGGCGCTTATTTTAGTGCCTGAAATTGGCTTAACCCCACAAACAATTAATCGTTTTAAGCGTCGATTTGCGGTCAATATTGCGGTAATTCATTCAGGGCTTACCGACAATCAACGGCTTGATGCTTGGCGACAAGCTAGAAGCGGCCAAGCGGCGATTATTATTGGCACACGATCGGCATTATTTACCCCTATGCCTTTTCCTGGAGTCATTATTCTAGATGAAGAGCATGATTCAAGCTTTAAGCAGCAAGAGGGAATTCGCTATCACGCCCGTGACTTAGCCGTTATGCGAGGCCATTATGAAGATATCCCGGTCATTTTAGGTACTGCTACACCTTCTTTAGAGTCATTGCAAAATGCCATATCAGGTCGATATCACCATCTGACATTAAGTGAGCGAGCGGGCGCGGCACAAAAGGTTAAACAGGGCATTATTGATATCACCAACCAGCCGCTTAAGCATGGTATGTCTGCCTCACTTATTAATGAAATGCGCATGCATTTAGATGCGGGCAATCAAGTGTTATTGTTTTTAAATCGTCGTGGCTTTGCCCCGGCATTGTTATGCCACGAGTGTGGACATTTGCACGAGTGTGACCGCTGTGATGCCTTTTTTACTGTCCACCAAGGTTTGAATGAAATTTGCTGTCACCATTGTGGCAATCAATACGCCATTCCTAAGCAGTGTCATCAATGTGGCAGTACTATGTTAATGGGTCATGGTTTAGGTACTGAACAACTCGAACAAGCATTAACCACATTATTTCCCAAGTACCCTGTGGTGCGAATAGATCGTGACACCACAAGGCGCAAAGGCTCGTTAGAAAAACAACTTCACGGTATTCATAAAGGGGAATATAAAATTCTAGTTGGTACGCAAATGCTGGCTAAAGGACACCACTTTCCCGATGTTACCTTAGTCGGTTTATTAGATGTCGATGGTGCATTATTCAGTGCTGACTTTCGCGCCCCCGAGCGTTTTGGTCAACTCTACACCCAGGTATCTGGCCGTGCGGGACGTGCAGATAAGCCCGGCAAAGTATTATTACAAACTCACCAAAGCGATAATCCATTACTGCGCAGTTTATTACGCCAAGGTTACGGCGATTTTGCTCGCGAGCAACTCAAAGAGCGTCAATTAGCCTTGCTTCCGCCTGCTTGGCATATGGTGCTTATTCGCGCTGAAGCACACCTAGCTAATGATGCTGACAGTTTTCTTAATCAAGTCAGCCAGCTGCTGCCGCAAGATAAAGACTTTGAAATTATTGGTCCGATACCCGCGCCATTAGACAGAAAGGCAGGTAAATATCGCCGCCAGTTAATGTTCCAAGCTAAATCACGTCAGCGGTTACAAATCGAATTTGAAAAAATTCTTGAGTTCATAGAACAACTTCCACAGACCAAAAAGTGCCGTTGGAGCATAGATCGTGACCCACAAGACCTCATGTAGCGGTTAACATTTAGCACATTTATGGCAAGCTTATAATCTGTTCTGAAAAAATTCCATCAAGTACATAGCAATTTACCCCCATAAGCGGCTAAAATATGCGGTTCTGTCGCGTCATTCATTAACGAATTTAGTGCAAGCAAAGGCCCATGAAATCACATATTGAATCTTTACTACAACAAACCATCGCCTCGTTTATAGAACAAGGTATTGTACCTGCTGATTTTCAAGCCCGTATTCAGGTGGACCGCACTAAAGATAAAAGCCATGGTGATCTCGCCAGCAACCTAGCAATGATGCTGACTAAAGTTATCGGCAAACCGCCTCGTGACGTTGCCCAGCTAATTATTGATACTTTACCAGCCTCATCTCATGTGGCTAAAGTTGAAATTGCAGGCCCCGGGTTTATCAACTTCTTTATTGATGACAACGCACTGGCTAACCAATTACAGCAAGCGATTAATGATGCCCATTTAGGGGTTAAACTCCCCACAAAACAAACGATTGTTGTTGATTACTCCTCACCTAATTTAGCCAAAGAAATGCACGTAGGTCATTTACGCTCAACCATTATTGGTGACAGTGTCGTACGCGCATTAGAATTTTTAGGCCATAACGTTATTCGTCAAAACCATGTTGGTGACTGGGGTACTCAGTTCGGCATGCTGTTAGCGTATATGGAAGAACTTCTTACAGCCAATGGTGAACAAGCAACATTAGAATTATCCGACTTAGAGATTTTCTACCGTGCTGCTAAAGTCCGTTTTGACGAGTCTGCTGACTTTGCCACGCGCGCCCGCCAATTAGTGGTTAAGCTGCAATCAGGCGATGAATATTGTAATAAGCTGTGGCGTGAGTTTAATGATATTTCATTAAGCCATTGTTTAGAGGTATATCAACGTTTAGGGGTGAGTTTAACCCGTGATGATGTGCATGGTGAAAGTGCCTACAATGCTGATTTAGACCAAGTGGTTGCCGATTTAGATAGCCAAGGTTTATTAACTGAAAGTAATGGCGCTAAAGTTGTTTTCCAGAATGAATTCAAAACAAAAGAAGGCGAGCCACTGCCGGTTATTATTAAAAAAGCCGATGGCGGTTACCTATATGCCACCACAGATTTAGCCGCAATGCGTTATCGTTCAAATGTATTAAAAGCAGATCGCGCCCTGTATTTTGTTGATTTACGTCAAGCACTTCATTTTCAGCAAGTGTTCAAGCTTGCTCGCCTAGCTAAATTCGTTCGCCCAGACATGACCTTAGAACACACAGGTTTTGGCACCATGAACGGTGAAGACGGTCGTCCATTCAAAACCCGAAGTGGTGGCGTAGTTAAGCTAGTCGACTTACTTGATGAAGCAAACGTTCGCGCACTTGATTTGGTTCGCAGTAAAAATCCAGACATGGACCAAGCCACATTAACTGAAATCGCCCGCGTAGTAGGCATTAGCGCGGTTAAATATGCTGATTTATCTAAAAACAGAACCAGTGATTACATCTTTAGCTTTGAGCAAATGCTCAGTTTTGAAGGTAACACAGCACCTTACTTATTATATGCTTATACCCGTGTAGCCGGTATTTTCAAACGCGCTGAAAACATTGATTTAAGCCAAGCTAAAATTGTACTAGAGCATGAAAAAGAAAAAGATTTAGGTACCAAACTTGCCCAGTTCAATGAAGTGCTCACGCGCATGACCGACAAAGGTCAGCCACATGTGCTATGTGCTTATTTGTATGAGCTAGCCAGCGAGTTTTCTAGCTTCTACGAAGCGTGCCCAGTGCTAGCCGCCGACACGGATGCACAAAAACATAGCCGCTTACTGTTAGCACAATTAACCGCTAACACTTTAAAAACAGGTTTGTCGTTATTAGGCATTGAAACCTTAGAGCGCATGTAAATATGAGCCGAGATTACGCTAACCGTAAACCTAGACCTGCTGCAAAAGCAGCTAAACCTTCGCGAGCTTCCAAACGCAAGGACGCACGCACTATGCCAATCATCCCATGGTTATTGGCTATTGTATTGGTTTCCGGTTTTGGCTATTTTTTATGGATGATTAATGGTAGTTCTGCTGATTCTGCAACAGGCACAGCATCGTCAACGGCCAATAAAGCTGGCAAACCAATTGCCAAGGCAATCGTCAAGAAAGACCCTAATGAATTGCCGCCTAAGCCTCAGGAAGAGTGGACCTATCTTGAAGAATTAGAGAACAAGCAGGTTGAGGTTGATGTACCAAATTCTGGCGTGGTTTCTAGCGGCCTATATCAAATGCAATGTGGCTCGTTCCGTCAAGAAAGTCAGGCCAATGAGATGAAAGCGCGTATTGCCTTTATGGGCATGGAAGCACTGGTTAAGCGTTCAGAAGGTGCTAACGGCATTTGGTATCGAGTCGTTTTAGGGCCTTTTGAAAGTAAACGTGATGGTGAACGTGGTCGTCATAAAATGCAAAAAGGCGGTATAAATACCTGCCAAATTTGGTTATGGCAATAAATCTATCTTAAGTGCCATTTTAATAGCCCGAGCGATCGGGCTTTTTCATAAATGAATGTTCATCTTCTTCACTTGAAAACACCCACCTTCTACCCCATATCCTTTATATCAATCAGCACCCTGTTTAAAGGGAGCTGAGTTTAGTGAAGAGGATTAACCGTGACTACTATCGTATCTGTTCGCCGCAATAACCAAGTTGTCATCGCAGGTGATGGCCAAGTTTCCCTAGGCAATACTGTAATGAAAGGTAATGCGCGTAAAGTGCGTCGTCTATATCACAATAAAGTGCTCGCTGGTTTTGCTGGCGGCACCGCAGATGCATTCACCTTGTTCGAACGCTTTGAAACTAAGCTAGAAATGCATCAAGGTCATCTGCTTAAATCTGCAGTCGAGTTAGCCAAAGATTGGCGTACCGATAAAATGCTGCGTAAATTAGAAGCAATGCTAGTCGTCGCCGATGAAAAAGAGTCATTAATCATCACAGGTAACGGCGATGTAGTGCAGCCAGAATATGATTTAATTGCCATTGGTTCTGGCGGCAACTATGCCCACGCATCAGCACTTGCTCTATTACAAAATACCGAATTAAGCGCCCGTGACATTGCAGAAAAGTCACTGACTATTGCTGGCGATATTTGCGTATTTACCAACCAATTCAAAACTGTCGAAGAGTTAAATTACTAATTCGAGTGAAAGGAAAAACCATGTCTGAAATGACCCCTCGCGAAATTGTCCACGAACTCGATTCGCACATTATTGGCCAAAAAAATGCTAAACGTTCAGTCGCAGTAGCCCTCCGTAATCGCTGGCGCCGTATGCAGCTTGACGTTTCACTACGTCAGGAAGTGACCCCGAAAAATATTTTAATGATAGGCCCTACCGGTGTAGGTAAAACTGAAATAGCCCGTCGTTTAGCCAAACTTGCCAACGCCCCATTTATCAAAGTTGAAGCGACAAAGTTCACTGAAGTCGGTTATGTTGGTAAAGAAGTCGAGCAAATCATTCGTGATTTAACCGACTCCGCGGTGAAAATGACCCGTGAACTACAAATGAAAAAGTGCCGTTTCCGTGCTGAAGAGTTAGCAGAAGAACGTATTTTAGATGCTCTTTTACCTAAGCCGAAAGAAGACTGGGAAACCGACAAAAAAGAAGATTCTGGTACCCGCCAAATCTTTCGTAAAAAGCTGCGAGAAGGCTCACTCGACGACAAAGAGATTGAGATTGATGTTACCGCGCCGCAAATCGGCGTGGAAATCATGTCGCCACCGGGTATGGAAGAAATGACCAATCAGCTGCAAGGGCTATTTCAAAACTTAGGTCAAAACACCTCAAAGCGTAAGAAGATGAAGATCAAAGACGCTTATAAACAGTTAATTGAAGATGAAGCCGCAAAGTTAGTTAATCAAGAAGATTTAAAAGAGCAAGCTATTGAGTTAGTAGAACAACATGGCATTGTATTTCTAGATGAAATTGACAAAATTTGTAGACGCGGCGAAACCTCAGGCCCGGATGTGTCCCGTGAAGGTGTGCAACGCGACTTACTGCCATTAGTCGAAGGCTGTACTGTCACTACTAAACACGGCATGGTTAAAACAGACCATATCTTATTTATTGCTTCAGGTGCATTCCAGATGTCAAAACCATCTGACCTTATCCCTGAGCTGCAAGGTCGCTTGCCTATTCGTGTTGAGTTAGATGCGCTCACAGCCAATGACTTCAAACGCATTCTAACGGAGCCTCATGCTTCATTGACTGAGCAATATATCGCGTTAATGGGCACCGAAGGCGTAACAGTCGAGTTTGCTGAATCGGGTATCGAGCGAATCGCAGAAGCTGCCTGGCAGGTCAACGAGCGTACAGAAAACATTGGTGCGCGCCGTTTACATACTGTAATGGAAAAACTGATGGAAGAGATCTCATATGAGGCTTCTGAAATATCCGGTTCTAGCTTTGTAATTGATGCAGAATACGTTAATAAGCACCTGGATGCCTTCGTTCAAGATGAAGATTTAAGTCGCTTTATTCTGTAATCAGTATAATCGATACCAGGTATAAATAGTGCTCTAAGCAAAGTACATCACGTTTAGATGCTACAAAAATAGGATTAACGCTAAAATCGAGTATGATTAACATATTAGGTTTAGCATTAATCCTTTTTTATGGGTAAGTAGTTTCATTACTCACTGTATTATTGCTCAACATTTTTATGAGCTTACACTGTTTTTTATGGCTAGATATTCTAAAAGGTAATCATATGTCAGCAGCCACACCCGACGTCACGGGGATTAAACTTAAACGTAAATCTAAGCTATTAGAGATCAGTTTCGACAATGGCCAAACCCACAACATCAGCTGTGAAATGTTACGCGTTCACTCACCATCAGCTGAAGTACAACGCCATGGCAACCCAATATTAGTCACCCATAAAAAAGAAGTTAACATTACAGCCATTGAACCCGTTGGTAATTATGCGGTCAAAATAATCTTTGATGATGGCCATGATACAGGGCTGTTTTCATGGAAAGTTTTATTTGATTTATGTACTAATCAGGTTGAGCTTTGGCAACAATATTTAGCCCGCATTCGCGCAGAAAAGGGATCACGTGAAGCGTTAATTTCAATGAGTATTAAGTATTCATAAACCTTGTAAGCCAAACGTTTTTATTTGATTGATATGCTAATTTCATCGTTAAATGTAGAGAGGATAACGATTATCATCAACGGCTGGGGCTGGAAGTAATAAGAAGTAGCCTATAACACGATAACAAAAGAGAAAAATGGTTCGTATTGTTCAAGGTCGCACCAATTTGAAATCATAAGTACTGGAAAAGCCTAAATAGGAGCGTATAAAATAATCGCTCGCTAAAAAATGGCGCCGTCATTCCAGATAAACTTGCAAAATATACTCATACTGAACTCCTTTGCAGGAAGCCAATCATTAACCGCGTCTTGCGACGATGGCAGATAAACCTCCTAATAAATCAACATCTAAAAAACATTTAAAATCAGCAATGTAAAAATAATTTCATTCTGAGTTAATTACCATATTGTATCGGTAAACTGAGAATATAGATAACTGAGAGCCTTTGTCTGTATAGCATTACATTCGATTGTAAGACGTCACTTATCAAGCTGGTCAGAGCATTCTGTTGATTCATAACGTTTACTATGCCATCAACTCAAACCATTTGCGCCGGCTCACAAAACTCGCCATACTGGTTCAAACGCATGTTTGAACTAATCTTAATTAAAAACAATAAATCAGAGAATAGCCCTATGAATAATGCAATTAAAACACCCGTTGAAATGCTTGCGCATTGGGTTGAAACACACGGCGAAAAAGTATATTTACGCCAGCCGATTAATGGCAGCTATAACGACTTCACCTGGCGCGAAGTACAACAAAAAGTTCAACAAATCGCAGGCGCATTACGTCATCTGGGTTTAGTACCCGGCGATAAAGTGGCTATTTTATCTAAAAACTGTGCCGAATGGTTTATTACGGACTTAGCCTTAATGCTAGGCGGTTACATCAGCGTACCTATTTACCCTACCGCCAATGCCGATACCATTCGCTATGTGTTAGAACACAGTGGCACTAAGGCTATTTTTATCGGTAAGTTAGACTACTGGGCAGACCAAGAAGCCGGTGTCGGTGGTGAAATTTTACGCCTAGCCATGCCCTATGACACTATGCCAGCTCAGTATCAATGGGATCAGTTATTGTCATTAGGTCAGCCTCTAGTTGATGCTAAATATCCAACGCCCGACACCACTATGACCATCATTTATACCTCAGGCTCAACAGGTAAGCCCAAAGGCGCTATTCATACCTTTGCTAATTACAGTTGGACCTGTGAGGCTGTAGTGCGTGATTTACAAACCAATACTGCCGATAGACTACTATCTTACTTGCCATTAGCTCACATCACTGAACGTATTGCCATGGAAGGGTCCTCTTTCTACTCAGGCTCAACGGTAGCGTTTGTTGAAAGCTTAGATAGCTTTGTTGAAGACGTAAAACGTTGTCGCCCAACGGTTTTCTTTTCAGTACCCCGCTTATGGACCTTATTCCAACTTAATATTGTTAATAAAATTGGCGCAAGCAAACTTAATTTTCTGCTTAAATTGCCTATTATCAATAGCATTATTAAACGTAAAATTCAGAAAGGCTTGGGCTTGGAGCATTGCCGTTTACTCGGTTCAGGGTCAGCACCTATTCCACCGACGTTAATTAAGTGGTATCACAGTATTGGCATGAATATTTGTGAAGCATGGGGGATGACCGAAAACTGCGCTTATTCGATTATTAACTACCCTTTTAATGCCGATAAGATTGGCACTGTCGGCCGCGCAATTGAAGGCTGCCAAGTTCGCCGTACCGAACAAGGTGAATTATTAGTAAAAAGTCCTGGTTTAATGAAAGGATATTATTTACAAGATGAAGCCACTGCTGCGGCATTTGATGAAGATGGATTTTTCCATACTGGCGATTTATGTGAAATAGACAGTGATGGTTATATTGACATTACCGGTCGAGTTAAAGACAACTTCAAAACATCAAAAGGCAAATACGTTGCGCCAGTGCCTATCGAGCGCAAACTGGCCCAAGATCCACACGTAGAGTTAATCTGTGTTATCGGTTCAGGTCTACCTCACCCAGTTGCCCTAGTACAATTGTCTGAAGGCGCCAATTTACAATCACGTGAAGAAGTGCGTACCTCATTAAAAGCAACCTTAGACAGCATTAACCCTAATCTTGAATCCCATGAACATGTTGATGCAATTATTGTCGTCAAAGAACCATGGACTATCGAAAATGATGTATTAACCCCAACCCTTAAAATTAAACGTCATGTGCTTGAAAAAGCCTTTAGCGCTAAAGTGGAAGGTGTTCGTGGTGCAAAAATTCGCTGGGAAGATGAGCTATAAATTGATGAACTAAAATTCATTAAATAGACAAAAAAATACACGCTGAATGCGTGTATTTTTTTGACATATTCTGTCAACATATGCCCTATTACATCGACAACCCCAAAGTGGCTAATGGTTAACCCCAAAACCACTTAATAAAATGAGAGTAACATGTTAATTGCGTTGGCCATTCTTGGCGGATTTATTATTTTAACCATCGGGGCTGAAGCTCTTGTACGTGGCGCAAGTGCTGTTGCACTTAAGCTCGGTATTGCCCCGCTGATCATTGGTTTAACCATTGTGGCTTTTGGTACTAGTGCACCAGAATTAGCAGTAAGTATAAAATCAGCCCTTGCTGGTAATCCAGGTATTGCCTTGGGTAACGTCGTTGGTTCAAACATTGTTAACATTGGATTAATTCTGGCTATTACCGCATTGATTAAACCCATTCAAATACAATCCCAAATGGTTAAACGTGATATTCCCATCATGATTGGTGCATCCATCTTAGTGTGGACATTACTACTTGACGGTGTAGTAAGCTTTACAGACGGCGCTATTTTATTCAGCTTATTAGTGAGTTACTTAGTATTTAGTTATGTCAGTTCAAAAAATGAACCTGAAGAGTTAGATATTGATACCACACCGCAAAAACCATTACTGTCTGTAGGGCTTATTATTGTCGGTATTGCTATGCTGGTTGGCGGCGGAATTTTATTCGTTGATGGCGCAGTAGATCTCGCCAAAATGTTTGGCATTAGTGAAGTCATTATCGGCTTAACGATTGTGGCTATTGGCACCAGTATGCCAGAGCTAGTGACTTCGGTTATGGCGGCACTAAAAGGGCAAAGTGATATTGCTATCGGTAACGTAGTAGGATCAAACATCTTTAACGTTTTAGGCATATTGGGCGCTACAGCATTAATCCACCCGGTATCTGCTGAAGGCTTTAATCAAATAGACTTTATCGCCATGCTCATATTCGCCATTATGGTATTACCTTTTGCCTGGAGTGGGCTGCGTATTGGTCGTCGCGAAGGTGCGGTATTGCTAATGGGTTATCTTGGTTATACCAGCTTCTTGATTTCTCAAGTGGTTGCTTAAATTAAACATGCTAATCAGCAGGTGTTTATAAACACTTAAGTAGATTTACTAACAACCAAAACCACTATCTTGGTGACCACCAAAAAACCGTCTAATTTTATAGGCGGTTTTTTTATACCTACAAAACTCACCTAAAATTGATGACATTTGTCATATCAAATCCATGACCTATGTGTCTGCCTAGCTTCATTGTTTCTCGACATAATTATCTCAGTTTCAAACCAGTCTGGTTTGGCTTATTAACATGAAACAAATGGAGATTGACATGAAAACACTATTATTGATTGGCAGCTTAACCCTTATTAGCCACGCAAGCTTTGCTGACATAAACCAAATTGATGCCGCGGCCAACACCATGAATATTGAGCAACTAAAACAAATTAGTAGCCAAACTTTTGATTATGAAAAAGCTTATGCAGAATACCGCTTAGCAATAACCGCCAATATTTTGGGGCAACGACAACTTGCCAGCACTCACTTGGATTCGGCTCAAGCAAACCTTGCACAACTGATTAAAAGAGAAAATAGTGCCGATGCCAGCGCGCTGTTAGCGTCAATCTATGGCATGCAAATCGCCTTGGATAGCAGCAAAGCAGCCACCTTAGGCATGAAGTCATCACGTTTACTGACCCAAGCGGAGCAACTTGATGCCACTAACCCAAGGGTTAAATTGGTGCAAGCCATTAGCGCATTCAATACCCCATCAATATTTGGTGGCGGTATAGAAAAAGCGCAAACACTCGCAACAGCAGCCATTACCCTTTTTGAAGCACCTTGTGAAAATATTTGCTGGGGACACGCCGAAGCCTACACATGGCGCGGGCTAGCTAAACAAGAAGATGGCGATATGGCAGGGGCAATTTCTGACTGGCAAACCGCGTTAACGGTTGATGCACAATATGGTTGGGCTAAGTTTTTACTTAGCCAGCAAACAGCAAAGCAGGTATCAAAGTAAGCGTCATATTAAAAGCCTTTTTAAATAAAGGCTTGCCTATATACGCGCAATTAAGACGCAGTTAACATATGATTAACAGCGTCTTAATTATCAGCACGACCCAATGATTAAACTGGAATAAGCACCATGAGTTACTTTAATAACAACGACCTAACTGCTGAAAAAAGCTACGAGCAAAAAACGGCTTGGGTATACCTGTTAAATTTAGGTTTTTATTTTATCCCGCTGTTTTTTATGCAAGGTCAATGGCTCAATATCGTAGTCGCACTGTTAATATTAGTGCCCTTTATTTTCGGATATTTTTGGGCATATAACAGCAGTACCCAAAAAGCGCTTTACCCTATCACCTTAATGCTAACATGCGCGATTGTGGCGACACCTTTTACCTCCGGCACTATTTCATTATTCTCATTTGTGTGCTTTTTTATCGGTTTCTTCTATACATTACGCACGGCTATTTTAGGTTTTTTGGCAATTTTCTTGTTGTTATTCGCATTGAATCAAGTCGTTAATATTGAAGGGTATTACTTCGCTTTTTATGGCATGGGCATTAGTTTAGGAGTAGGGATTTTTGGTATCATTGAACAAAATCGTCAACGCATTAAGCGTCAGCATAAGCGCTCACAAGACGAGATAACCCAACTGGCAACTGCATTAGAACGTGAACGCATTGCCCGTGATTTACACGACATTATGGGCCACAATTTATCTTCAATTGCCTTAAAAGCCGAACTTGCTGGAAAATTACTTCATGCAAATCAACTCGATTTAGCCCAAACACAATTAAGCCAATTAGCCGAAATAGCGCGTGATAGCCTTAGCCAAATTCGTCAAACTGTGTCGAACTACAAACATAAAGGTCTACAAGCTTGTCTGCCTACATTAATACAATCTTTGCGCGATCAAGGCATGGAGGTGAATGTGGAAGGAGATACCCCATCATCAACAGAGCTTATCGAGTCGCAATTAGCGCTCATTTTGACAGAGGCTGTTAATAATTGTCTCAAACATAGTCATGCTGAAAGAGTGAGTCTTATTTTTGCTCAAGATGAAAATAATATTCATCTTAGTCTAAGCCAGAATACCGCCGCAAAAGAAATAACCGAAGGTAATGGTTTAAAAGGCATGCGTGAGCGGGTAGATTTATTAAATGGTACATTTGAATATCAAACTACGCCTGTGTTTACGATTAACATTACCCTACCCAATTCAACACACTAGGGTCAGTAATAGGCAATTCTATAGAGAAGGATCAAGGATGAAAATTTTACTCGCTGAAGACCAGGCTATGATCCGTGGTGCCTTAGTGGCACTGCTCACGTTGGCCAAAGACCAATTACCCCACGCGCATTTAGCTAATGGCTTTGAAATTATAGAAGCTGAAGACGGTGAGCAAGCTTTAGCTTTGCTGAAAAAACAGTCTTTTGATTTATTACTCACCGACATAGAAATGCCGCATAAAACCGGTCTTGATTTAAGCCAATGGCTACAATCACAATCCAGCACAACCAAAGTCATAATTCTAACCACGTTTGGCCGGGCAGGTTATATCAAACGAGCCTTGGAATATGGTGTAAATGGCTTTTTATTAAAAGACGCCCCATCGGATGAGTTAATCAGTGCCATTGTTAAGGTCATGTCAGGCAAGCGAGTGATTGACCCAGAGCTTGCGTTTGCCGCCATAGGTGAAATTGACCCACTAAATGATAAAGAACGACAAGCACTGCGATTAGCCAGCGAAGGTAAAGCCACCAGCGATATTGCCAAATCACTTTTTATTGCTGAAGGTACAGTACGTAATTACTTATCTGAAGCAATCGCCAAACTTAATGCCAGCAACCGCATTGATGCTGCCCGAATCGCCAGGCAAAAAGGTTGGTTATAAATTTAAGCTAATATCTTGATATTGCCTTAGATCTAATCTCTGCTAAGATAGTAAAATACATGTATATAATTACAGTACTATGCCAGTGCTATGCAAATTAAGTTAAGCATAACTTAGTGGAGTAAATAACGTTTGTTGCGTTTAGATTTAGTGCCCATCACCGAGCTAAAAGGTGTGGCGAAAAAAATGGCTGAAAGGCTGTATAAGCTAGGCATTAAAACAGTACAAGATGTGCTGTTTCACTTACCGCTGCGTTATGAAGACCGCACTCAAATCTATCCTATTAGCGCCCTCTCATTTGGCAGCTACGGCACCATCGAAGCCGAAGTGCAGTCCACGCAAATTATTCAAGGTCGTCGCAGAATGCTTATCTGCAATGTGCGTGATGACACGGGGAAAATGACATTACGTTTTTTTAATTTTTCAATGGCGCAACGTAATGGTATGCAACAAGGCGCGATGATCCGTGCCTATGGTGAAGTTCGTCGTGGCAATCATCATGCTGAAATAGTTCACCCTGAATATAAAATTATCCAAGCCGGTGATGAAAGTAATTTAACTGAAACCTTAACCCCGATTTATCCGACAACGGAAGGGTTAAAGCAGGCTAGTTGGATTAAGTTAACCGAACAAGCACTATTGATGCTAAGTCAAGGTGGCTTACAAGAGCTTATTCCCGCTAACCTGCAACCCAATAACCTGACACTGCCGCAAGCTCTTATGCTACTGCATAGACCGGATAAAAATGTCGATCCATTTGCGCTTGAACAAGGACAGCACCCTGCCCAGCAACGTTTAGTTCAAGAAGAATTGCTTGCCCACAACTTAAGCATGTTACAGCTAAGACAAAAATCCCAGCGTGATGCTGCTATTTCAATCACCGCCAGCGGCCAACTACTTAATCCATTTTTAAAAAATCTCCCTTTTAGGCCAACAGGTGCGCAGCAGCGCGTTGTTGCTGAAATAAGCCAAGACTTACAGCAATCCCATCCTATGATGCGATTAGTGCAAGGTGATGTAGGCTCAGGCAAAACATTAGTTGCTGCAATGGCCGCGCTGCAAGCCATAGAAAATGGTTATCAAGTGGCTATGATGGCACCCACTGAGCTATTAGCCGAACAGCATGCCATTAATTTCGCCCAATGGTTTGAACCTTTAGGGGTAAAAGTTGGCTGGTTAGCAGGTAAAGTCAAAGGCAAGGCAAGAGTACAATCATTAGAAGATATCGCTTCGGGCGCCGCACAGATAGTGATTGGTACCCATGCAATATTTCAAGAGGCGGTCCATTTTCATAAGCTTGCGTTAATTATTATTGATGAACAACACAGATTTGGTGTTCATCAACGTTTAGGCTTACGCGAAAAAGGCGTTAGCCAAGGTTTTCATCCACATCAACTCATTATGACTGCAACCCCCATACCCAGAACCTTAGCTATGACAGCCTATGCGGATTTGGATACCTCGGTGATTGATGAATTACCCCCAGGCAGAACCCCTGTAACGACTGTAGCGATATCTGATAGTCGCCGCAATGATGTGATAGAAAGAGTTAGGCAGGCCGCGCTACAAGATAATCGTCAAGCTTACTGGGTATGCACCTTAATTGAAGAGTCTGAAGTATTAGAGTGTCAGGCTGCTGAAGATACCGCGGCAGAACTGACTGAGGTATTACCAGAACTCACTATTGGCTTAGTGCATGGGCGCATGAAAAGCGCTGAAAAACAACAGGTCATGGCTAAATTTAAGGCCGGTGAAATACAATTGTTAGTTGCGACGACTGTGATTGAAGTAGGCGTTGATGTGCCTAATGCTAGCTTAATGATTATTGAAAATCCTGAACGTTTAGGGCTGGCTCAATTACACCAATTAAGGGGACGTGTTGGCCGAGGTGCGGTGGCAAGTCATTGCGTTATGCTATATAAAGCGCCATTGTCACAAACTGCGACCAAGCGATTAGGTGTGCTACGTAATAGTAATGATGGCTTTGTTATTGCCCAAAAAGATTTAGAGATCAGAGGCCCTGGTGAAGTATTAGGTACCAAACAAACTGGGCTGGCTGAAATGAAAATTGCTGATTTAATCCGTGACCAGCACCTGATCCCAAGCATTCAAAAGCTTGCTGTGCATATTTATCAGCAAGTGCCCGATAACGTCGACTTGATCATTGAGCGATGGTTGGGTGAACGACAGCAATATGTGCAAGCATAAGATGATTTTTTATTTATATTTTAACCACCCTATGGACATGCAAGCTTAATCTTGCACAATGGAGACAGTATTTACTTTTTCTGTTCCGTATTATCAGCTTTAAACAGCTAAGGAATTGCAATGCAGGTTAATAAAGAAGATAGAGCAACACCCTCGACTGAAGCTGAAGCGAAACCAAACATGAATAACGCCATTATCGGTGGCGTTATCGTTGCACTGATAGCCGGTGCGGGTTACTTCTATATGAGTGGCGAAGGCTCAACTGAATTAGAACCGGCCATGCCAACACCTATTGAGTTACCAGAACCAGTACCGATGAATCCTATCGAAGAAGTACCCATTGAAGAATCGATTACAGATACTGATGCAACAGAAGCATCAGTATCGGATATTGTGCCATTGGGTGGAGAGTCACAAGCAACTGAAGTGGTTGTAGAACCCTTACCGCCATTAGCGGAATCCGATGACTTTGTTGCCAAGAAAACCTTAGCCGTTGCAAACGGAATGAAAATTGAACCACTTATTTTGAAAAAAGATATGGCGCGTCAATTTGTGGTCTTTATTGATAACTTAGCTCAAGGTGAGTTGATCCGTAAAGCCAGCCCAATGCAGGGACCCAGCAATAAGTTTTCGGTGAGTGAAATTACCAATAAAACCTATTTAAACCCAGACAGTTATCATCGATATGATTTATACGCAGATTTTGTTACTGGATTAAATGATCAAGAACTTGCCACGACTTACCGTGAACTTAAGCCATTATTTGAGGAAGCGTTTACAGAACTTGGTTATACCGATATGACTTTTGATGAACGCATGCAACAAGCTTTTAAAATGATTGCAGACGCCCCTATTGTTGAAGATCCTATTGAATTAACTTCAATATCGGTTAATTACCAATATGTTGATGCTAATTTAGAAGCACTACCGAATGCACAAAAACTGCTTGTTAGAATGGGACCAGAAAACACCCGTAAAATTAAAAATGCTGTAAAACGATTACAGCCTTTATTACCTCAATAGCCTTTAAACTCTGCGGCATTTGAGTGACCAATAAGCAGCAGCGAAAGAACCTTTTTTTCGCTGCTTTTTTATGCCAGCAAGACTGTTTAGCCCTTCATGCTTTAGTGTACAATTAGCTGTTGATTTTCGATTGCCAGTTATCACCCAGCGTTTCACTATCAAACAAAAATGAATACTTAGATAAGGACGACTAGGCAGCAAAGAGGCAATGTAGTGCAGTTAGCATTTGATATTTTATCATGGAGTGCCTGGACACCTGACTTTCAAACAAAAGAAAGTTGGTCGCTCTGGCATCAACCAAATCAACAAACCGCACTCAATAAAGTGTCGCCAGCGCTTTCTCAAATACCTGCAATGCAAAGACGCCGGTTCAGTCGACTAACCAAAATGATGCTTACTGCCGCATTTGACTGCCAAGCAGAAGTGTCAACTCGCAGTATATTTGCATCCCGCCACGGTGAGCTCAATCGCACTATTGGCTTGCTTGAAGATGTGGTAGCCAAATAACCTCTTTCCCCCATGGCCTTTAGCCAGTCAGTGCATAATACTGGCAGTGGGATATATGGCATATTAAGCGCTAACAAAACTAGCTCAACCTCAATTGCTGCTGGCGCCCAAAGTTTGCCGCAAGCGTTTATCGAAGCCTATGGCCAACTTGCTGAGCAGCCCCAGCCAGTTGAAATCGGTATTACCGCAAATTGTCAGCTAACAGCAGCAAGGTAACAGCATCACCTGGGGCTTGTTGCTGATGGAAGTTTAGATTTTTTAAAGGCTATGTCCCTGAGCAAGCTCTGCTACCTGGTGTCACGCAGCTAGATTGGGCTGTGCACCTAGACTGTAATGCGTTTGGCTACCCATCCAACCTTGTCAGCCTTGAAGTACTAAAATTTTAACAGCTACTGTTACGCAACAGTCATGTGGACATCACTGCCAGTCATAATAAAGATAAAGCCAAGTTAACCAGTTTAAACGAATTAACTAATGATAAACTGGCGATTGATGCCTTTGCCTGGATAACTAAAGCACTTTGAGTCTCTGGCAATAGAGAAATTCAAATCTGTAATAGTGACGCTATCTGAAACCGAACCAGAAAAAGCTACGCAGTTACGCATCAAAGTATTTAAGTATTTAAGTATTTAAACTCTTACCGTTAAGCCTAATTGCTTAGCTTTAACAAAAATGCGCCTCATTCGAGTCGCATTTGGCCTTAAACACAGACATGTTAAAACATACAACTAAACACGATATATCGCCGCTTTGGTTTGATACTCTTCAGTAATTTTCTTCATGCTTGTGACTCCATTAGCTAACTTAGCAATTTGCTCTGATAACAAGGCAACTGTGTTCATGTTGTCACTCATTTCGCTGCCAATATGGCTTAATTGCTTACCCTGTTGTTCTGTATCATCAGCAACATGGCGGCTTAAACTAGCAACTTGCTCAATTTGATTAGCACGATCTGCCAGTCCAGAAGCAATGGTATTCGTATGGGCCACATTTGCAGTTGTACGTTGCTTACCCTCATCCATTGACTCAACTGTTTTCAGCATACTGCTATTTAACCGACTTAACACTTTGGCAATTTCATCGGTTGATTGACTAGTTCGTTGTGCTAAAGCGCGCACTTCATCGGCAACCACAGCAAAACCACGGCCACTTTCACCCGCTCTTGCTGCTTCAATCGCGGCATTTAATGCCAGTAAATTAGTTTGTTCGGAAATGCTTCGAATAGCTTGCAGTAAAGTAGTTATCGCAGTGACATCTTTGGTTAAATCAGTTAGCGAACCGGTTACCTCTGTGGTATTGGCTTCTAATAACGTCATGTCTTTCATAATAGACAATGCGCTTTGTCTATCTTGCACACTTGATGATGCCGCTACTTGCGCTTGCTCTGCTGATAATTTGCTGTTATCGGTGACTTGTTGAAAGTACTGGATAACATTTTGCGCCGTTTGCGAAATAGACTGCGCCTGATGCTGCTGATGATTCATAGCCTCTTGAGTATGCTCGCTTAACATCAGTAATTGATCTGACGTCTTAGTCATCTTGGCGGCAATATCATGGTAATCACTGAACAACTGGCTCAACTCCTCCAACATTAAATTGAATGCAATCTCTGCTGTTGTATTGGCCGGGCTCAACCTAATCGATAAGTCTTTATTAGCCGAAATTTGCTCAATAGCATCGGCGATGCGTAAATTCGCCGATGAGTCTTCACGCATAAAAAGTGAGATTCGAATCAAAATAATCGTTTCAGCTGCAGCAAATAAAGCATGTATTAACATAATGCTCCAATTACACTCGCCGGCAAAAATCATTATCGGGGTATCAAAAAAACTCCCACCAGAAAGTTGTATCGAGGTAAATAAAACATGATGAAAAGCAACCGTTAACAAGGAGGCTAACAAAGGCTGCCAGCGCTGATAAAGCAAAAAAATGGACATAGTTGCAAAGATATGAAAATGCATTTCAATCATACCCATTTGGCTTTGTATCAACAAGCCTGACACTGTCATCATGATTACAGCAGCAACAATGCCAAACAACGGTGTACCTTTTAGCATGCTATAACTTGCTTGAACTAATACCACAATAGCAACAGCTGAAACACCGGTAAACGTCAGCATTTGCGCACCAAAAAAACCACTTAAAATAAGTAACGGTGCTTGCATTAATAAAATTCGGTATATGTATGCATCATTTTTTAATAGCCGTTCAATGGCTTGCGATTCAATCATAGCGATCCTTTAGTTCGATGTTAGATATTGTCTTAATTCAGCTAACATCTTGTCGGTCGAAAGTTGTTTGGCTGTGTAAATACGAGCAATATGTCCATTCGGTGCAATTAAATATAGATTACCTACGTGATTATTAGTAGGTGAATACGCATGAATATTTTCAGACAAATGCTGGGAAAACCTCAATAGATCAGATTCTGCCAGCGCGGCACTGACAAATCTAGCTGACTGGGCGTCAATCATTTGCTGTCGCATTGCTGGAGTATCATTGTCAGGGTCAATAGTAATAAACATAAAAACTATATCTGCTTGGCCCAATTCAGTATCTTGGGCAATAGCATTTTCAAGCTGATGTAATTGCTGAATGCGTATTGGACAGATTTCTGAGCAAGACAAAAATCCAGCAAACAAATAAGTGAACTGACCAGAATTAGCAGGAAAAATATGCGTATTAAGCTTAGTGTCTTGCCATTGAAAAGATAACGGTGCTAAATTTTCAGCATTAATACCATATCGGCTTTGGCCATCTGTACTGGTAATGAGTTGTGCTGTAATCATTAATAGAGGCACTAAAAATAGTGCGGTAACAATAAAGCCAACTGCCGACCATTTCTGCGTTTTTGTCATTCACCTCACCACTTAGCGAAATAATATATCTGCGTAAAAAGTTAATACATTATCATAAAAAATGCCCAGGATTGAGTATAACCAATCATGGGCATTTACGGGATTGTATTAATTAATAATCAAACAATTACAATGATATTGCCTTTAATGCTTGCTGTGCATTTGTCATTGCTGATGCGGCAATATCTGCGCCCATGTTTAACCCTTCAGCATAAATAACTTCTACATCTGTAATGCCAATAAACGCTAATACTGTGGTTAAATAAGGCACGACATGGTCACTGCCAGCATCTTTATGCATACCGCCACTGGAAGTCACAATCACGGCTTTTTTGCCGGTTAATAATCCCTGTGGTCCTTTATCTGTATAGGTAAATGTCACACCTGCTCTGGCAATAAAATCAATCCAAGCTTTAAGTTGTGTAGGGATCATAAAATTATACATAGGAGCAGCTAATACTATGGTGTCATTGTGCTGGAGCTCAGCGACTAATTTATCAGATAACGCTAAGGCATCGAGTTGACGCGAAGATAAATTATCGCCACCACGTAAACCATTTGCCAGTTCGCCATCTAATACAGGTACTGGGTCTAGTGCCAAATCGCGGGTAGTGATTGCTGCACCTTTATCTTTAAATAACATTGCCAAGTCATCTAATAATACTGATGATTGTGAATGCTCGCCTAAAATACTCGATTTCAACATTAATACTTTGTGCATGATTATTCCTTAAAGTCGTGTCGTCATCTTCAGCACTGGACCCCTTTACGTTCAAACGCGTTGAATCGCTGCCTTGATGGAATAACAACAGTATACTTACTAATAAATGGAATAATAGCGGAATAAATCGACACTAACGTTCTAAAAAATAGAATAAATGCCTATTTAGCAAAAGGTAAAGATACATAAACGCCGCAAAAACGAGCGCATAATACATCCTGACACCAGAGTTCAACCGTAAGCTCGGCTTTAACTCGCCGCCCTCGTGTCAGCGGTGACAAGTCTAATGCTGGCCAAATCACTCTCGCGGTAGGTTGTTGACGCACTGGCGCAATATATTTCACCTGAGCCTCAGCAAGCACAATGTCACCCGTGACCGAGGCCAACTGCTGTTGCAGCCATACCATGCCCCAACCCGTTAAGGTCATCAAAGTATAAATACTGCCGGCAAACATGGTTTGATGAAGGTTAATATTGGGTGCTAACGGTGCTGTGGTTATTAGCTCACTGACCAGAGGCAAGGACAAATTCATATCGGGATTAGACTGCTTGGTGTTTACGGTTAAGTGACTTGCATCAGTAAATGACAACACCTCAATCTGCATAAACTGGCTGAGCGGAATGGTTCGATACCAGGTGCTCACCAGTTCTTCTACTAGCCGTTGATGCTGAGTCATACTTTATACCTGTAAACTAAAAGTAACTGGGCCGTCATTGATCAAGGATACTTGCATATCAGCACCAAAACGACCAGTTTGCGTGACAACACCTAGTTCTCCACAGTATGCGATAAATGCTTCATATAAAGTATTAGCTTGCTCAGGGGTGGCTGCACCAGAAAAACTGGGACGTAACCCTTTGTCTGTATCTGCAGCTAAAGTGAACTGAGAAACCACCAGCAATTGGCCGCCGACCTGGGATATATTCAGATTCATTTTGCCATTTTCATCGCTAAACACTCGATACTTACTGATCTTGGTGGCCAACTTTTGCATTTTCTCAATGTCATCTTCACGCTCAACACCTAGCAACACCAACAAGCCTTGATTAATCTCGCCAGTTGTTTCATCTGCCACAGTCACTTTGGCGTGTTTAACCCTTTGTATCAGTCCAATCATAATGTAATTTCACTCCTTAAAAACGGCTTATAACAGGTATAAATTGGCTGTTCTGCGTTGACTTATCCACGCTATCATTTAACCCAGAACCGCAATATTTTGCATAACAGTACGCAGCATTTTAGCATCACTTAAACTATGGTATCCGGACTTTACATGCTCTACCGTTAAATGATGGTGTTGAACATTTTGTAAGAAATCCGTCAGTAAGTGTGTGGGACAAACCCAATCTAGCTCACCCTGAATTAAATGAGTTTTAGCGGAAATACACCCCTCTATTTGCTCAAACAATTCAGAGGCAGAAAAATAGTGATGCATGGCATGGTGATGTTCAATATGAGCGATTGAAGCGAGTTCAGGTCCATTACCCATAACACGAATTTGGCTCGGTGAAGCCAGTGTTTGCTCCCATTGGTTCCAAGCCACGATAGCTTTTTGTCTTTGCTGCGAACAGGCTGAGTGTAAAAGTGCATGGTAACAAGACAAGATTTGGTCAGTATCTTCAATCGTTATGTGTTGATCTTGGCGTTCAATTTCAGGTCTGAATGCTTGAAAGGCATGGGTAAAAAATTGTGCAGCCCCATTGTAACCGTATAACCAATCACGGGCGGCAGCGTTGGCTAAAAACAAGCCCCAATAAACTTGCTCACTTACCCTAGCAGGATATAACCCACTGTATAACCAACCTAGTGTCGCACCATAAGACCCACCCACTATGGCCCATTTTTCGATAGCAAAATACTGTCGTACAACCTCAATATCGTCAATTAAAGCAGGTAAAGTATTAGTACTTAAATCACCACCTTGTGAGCGGCCGCATCCTCGTTGATCAATAAAAAATACGTGCAAGTCTAGGTATTCAAACAAAGTCACATCACTGGCATGACAACCTGCACCAGGGCCACCATGTAAATACAGCACAGGTTTGGCTCCTAGGCGGCCATATTGCGACACAGAAAGAGTAATATCTTTTGCAACCTCAACCATTGCGTGGCGAATAAATGCTAAGCTCAAGAAACAGACTCAACGGCTTTGTCACCGGCTTTTGTTGATTGAGCTGATTCAGCAGGCAGCGAAGTGCCAACAGGTTTGACAACATCTTCGCCTGCCACTAACCCAACAGTAGAGTTATCTTCTGTAACTGTTTCATTCACTTTATCGTCATCGAACTCAGGCATAATTTGATGCATTAGATTAGATACATGTTGGTCTAAATACTCAGGTAATGACGCAGTAATAACCGCACCCAATAACACTATAATCCAAGAGATATAAACCCAAACAAATAAAATAGGAATAACCGCTAGCGCACCATAAATGGCCTCATAACTCGGAAATTGAGTGACATAAAAAGCAAAACCTTTTTTACCTGCCTCAAATAATACCGCTGCCACAATAGCGCCCAAAAGCGCATGCAAGAAATGCACTTTTTTATAGGGCACAACCATATACAGCAGTAAAATAGAGGCAACAGAAAATATCATCGGTAACTGTGCCATAAGCCATGGCAAAAAACCTGAAAGCTCGGTATCGCTTAATAGCTCCAAAGAGGCAAGATAGGAAGAAGCCACAATACTGGCCCCCATTAGCACCGGGCCTAAGGTCAGCACCATCCAATACATAGAAAAAGACACCACATAAGAGCGCTTTTCTGTGACCCGCCAAATACTATTCAACGACTTATCAATGGCAGAAATCAGCATAATGGCAACAAAGACTAAGGCTATAATCCCTACAAAGGTCCCTTTAGAAGCATTACTGACAAACTCATTGATATAGACTTGCACCGTATCCCCAGCCGCGGGTAAGAAATTCTGATAAATAAACCCTTCGATATGCTCTCTAATGCCCTCAAACACAGGAAAAGCAGACAGCATCGACATAGTCACCGCGACCATAGGCACCAGTGATAATAACGTCACATAGGTTAAATGCCCTGCGCGAATATTAATTTGGTCTTCATCAAGTCGATGCTTGAGATGTAATAAGAATTCCCAACTCCCTATAAAAAACTTCTTTAGGGATGCCATAGTGATACGACTGGCCATATTTATCCTTATTCAACAAACGATAGGTAAGATATTCATTGTAATCACCTTTCAACTTCGTACAATGTTATAACAAATGAGATGCAAACCAAAGGAACGAATTTATGTCACAACAAGGATCTGCTGGCAATGTATTAGCCGCTGTCGCAAGTTTATTTTTCCCTGGACTGGGACAATTACTGCAAGGTCGATTTTTAGCCGCTATCGCTTTCTTTTGCATTGTAGGTACTGGATACTTTTTTGGGGTACTCATTGTACCCGCCATCATAGGTGCAATATTTCATTTATGGGCCATTATTGATGCTGCAAAGTTTAAGTCTGCTGCGTAACAATCAATAAGTGAAACAATAAGAGAAACCAAATGAAAACCTCAAAAATAATTAACATCGGACTTGCTTTAACGTTAGCAGCAAGCACCCTTTCATTAGGTGGTTGTCAAAGTGCTTATTATGGCGCGATGGAAAAAGTCGGCTATCACAAGCGTGATATTATGGTCGACCGAGTGCAAGATGCAAAAGAGTCACAGGAAGAAGCGCAAGAGCAATTTAGTTCTGCATTAGCTGAAATGCAGGCATTACTGGCATTTGATGGCGGCGATTTAGAAAAAGCCTATAACAAAGCTAAAGACGAATATGAGTCAGCGCAGGCTGCCGCTGATGATGTGAGTAATCGTATAGATAAAGTAGAAGATGTGGCTGAAGCATTATTTGAAGAATGGCAATCTGAAATAGATGAAATCAGCAAGGCCAGTTTACGTCGTAACAGCACTAGCAAACTGAAAGAGACTCAGCGTTCATACAACTCTTTAGTGAAAAGTATGCGCAGAGCTGAAGCTAAAATGCCGCCCATTTTAACTGCGATGAAAGATAATATGCTGTATTTAAAACACAACCTTAATGCGCAGGCTATTGGCGCAATTAAAGGCGAATTCACCAGCCTACAGACTGACATTTCAAGCTTGATTAAAGAGATGAACAAGTCGATTGCTGAATCAAATGCGTTTATTAAATCAATGGAAACAGCTAGTTAAACAACCTCAGCTCTGGATAATATAATTTTATTTAACAGCTACTTATTGTCTGACGCTGACTAAAATGCCGTATTACTATTAACAGTAACACGGCATTTTAGTCATGTATGTCTACTGCTCTAACGGCAACATAGTGCGGCTAAACACCGGCTTTAATACCACCGTTGAATGAACTTGAGCAACATTATCAATGTTATTGATATTTTGTTTAATCAAACATTCTAAACTCAACAAATCTTTCGCGACAATTTTAAGCATGTAATCATATTCGCCAGTGATCACGGCACACTCCATCACTTGCTTCAGCTTAGTCATTTCTAATTCAAA
Organism: Shewanella glacialimarina; assembly: GCF_020511155.1. NCBI lineage: Bacteria > Pseudomonadati > Pseudomonadota > Gammaproteobacteria > Alteromonadales > Shewanellaceae > Shewanella > Shewanella glacialimarina. The sequence continues at coordinate 4,151,458 of NZ_CP041216.1, forward strand.
CTTATCCGCTTTAATACTGGTGCAATCAGCCAGTCGAACATAGATAAACGCACTGATATTAAGATCAAGTTTTTGCGGATCTAGCAGAGCTTGATACCCAGTAATTACTTTATCTAGCTCTAGTTTTTTCACTCTACGCAAACAAGGAGTATCAGACATATTCATTTTATCAGCTAAATCGGCTATAGAAATACGCCCCTGATGCTGCAAAATATCAAGTAACTTTAAGTCTTTTTTATCCATTGTATAGCCTATTATCTTTAGAACTGTTTCTAACAGCCATTAACTTCAACCACAATTATAGGAGCCTATCCGGCCGCTTGAGGTTGAGAATAACGCACTTCACATTTATTTGCCGCATAATCTGCATTGGGCCTAATATGTAATCCAGCCACTTGCCCAGCAGAACTAAAGGTGGTGATGTTAAATTCACCACGACGAGATCAACTATGGTAAAACTATTCACTGAGTGAGCTGAATTTTGGCTAGCTATCACAATAAACAGCATCTTGCGCAATAGATATTTGATCTTTGCCATTATGCTTGGCTTTGTACATGGCAATATCTGCTCGGTGAATTAAGCTGTCTGTATCCACATCATCACCATGACACAATGCTACCCCAATACAAGCGCCAACAAACAGGGTGTGCCCTTCCAGCTCATAAGGTAACTTTATGATATCAAGTACTTTATTGGCAACAAAGTTAGCGGTTTGCGCTTGGTCTTTGTTGGGCAACAATACAATAAACTCATCGCCGCCGTAGCGGGCAATAATATCACCGTGAAACAGATCTCGGCTGACCCTCTTAGCCACCTCATTAAGTAATAAGTCACCAATGCCATGCCCATAGTTATCATTGATCAACTTAAAACCATCAAGATCGATAAATAATAATGAAAAGTGACGCTTTTCGGATAATAGGTTTTGAATCATATCTCTAATAGCCATACGGTTAGGTAACCCTGTGACCATATCATGATTCGCCAAGTGCATTGCTTTTGTCTGGGCTCGTGCCAAATCTGCTGTTCTATCAGCTACGCTACGCTCTAACTCATAGCGACTTTTTTTAATTTCTTCAGACATATGGTTAAAACTTTCAAAAAGCTGCACAAACTCTTTGGTTGTTAACCGCGATAAAGACAGTTTTTTTAAGGTGTTAGGGGCAGAGGTTAAACCATTGGTAGTATCAATTAATAACGCAATCGGACGCGTAATTAACCCAGAAATCCACCACGAAATGCCAACACAAACAATAAAGGCACTAATTGCTAGCGTTAAAATAATGCCGGCTTGTTCATCTGCACGGGCTAATAATTCACTTTTTGGCTGAGGGATCATCACCCCCCATCCTGTGCTCGGTACCACGGTATAGCCGGCTATCATGTCAGCCTTTACTGCCGGAGAATAAAATGCCATAACGCCTGAGCCACCCATCATCATATTTTGTACCACACTTATCGCACTGATGTTTTTACTCTCTTGTTGCCATAACTTATCCGGATGGGCTAATACATTACCTTGTTGATCAACAATAGCGGCATGCCCGCCTTGACCAAACTTAACTGCAGACTGCAATTGTTGGATATAGCTAGAGTGCATAGTAGCAAGCCATATCCGTTTATCATCACTTTGGCGGATCATATATAAGGTCGGCTTAGTAACACCTTTTTTATGGATTGGTGTAAAGCGGCTACGATTAATATCAGTCATATTAAATGGGTTTAATGAAGAGGTTAACGAGGTAGGCTGTGAGTTTTCAGGACCAAAAATAACCGCTTGTAATTTGCCATACTGATCAAATTCACCTAATGAAACAACATCAACATCCTGCATCAACTGAATAAATTCTATTGCTAAGGTTTGCGATACTACTGAATCACTCGCGCGAGTAAAAATAGCTAAAGCATCAATGGCATAGCGCTCCAATGCCTGGGAAACATTCTTGGCTAGTAGTAAATGTTTTTCTTCTACCGTCCGATATTCATCTTCAAATACATTATGATTCGATCATACTGCCATAGAAATAATCGGCACTAGCGAAACTAGCACCATCACTAACAATAACGAGCATCTAAAAGATAGTTTCATTAATAATTTGCTCTCATTTAACCCAGCTCCATGTAAGCGAAAAGTCTATTAGCCAAACACAAAATTGAAACACCTTATTCACAAACATTCCAAAATGCAACCAGGCTTAATAAGAGCTTAAAGTTGCGCGCTAAAGAAAACTCAATGTTATTAAATAGCATCCAATAAAAAAACCTTCTATTACTAGAAGGTTTTTAAAAAATTAACCTACCTTTTAACGGTAAGTTTTATGCATACCAGGCAGGTATATTAGTTTCATAATCGGTAATGCTTTGCTCAAACGATAGTGTTAACCCTATCGCATCTAAACCATTTAGCAATTTATGACGCGCTGATTCAGTAAGACTAAAACTAAACACAGCACCTGTTGGTGAGGTCACTTGCAGCGCTTGTAAATCGACGGTAACTTGAGCACCCTCTTTGGCAGCCACTTCATCAATTATTTGTTGTACTTGTTCAGCCGCTAATTTTACCGGTAATAAACCATTGTTAATTGAGTTGCCGTAAAATATATCAGCAAAGCTAGGCGCAATAATTACCCGTAAACCAAAGTCCGCTAATGCCCAAGGAGCATGTTCACGGCTTGATCCACAGCCAAAATTTTCTTGGGTGAGTAAAATTGAGGCGCCCTTATAACGCGGATGATTTAACACAAAATCAGGGTTGGGCTTATCGCCTGCATCATCTAAATAACGCCAGTCGTGAAATAAATGCACCCCAAAACCATCACGGGTCACTTTAGACAAAAATTGCTTTGGAATAATTTGATCGGTATCAATATTGGCACTATCAATGGTTACCGCTAAACCGGTATGGGCAGTAAATGCTTGCATGTTTCTCTCCTTTATCGGTTTAGTAAGGTTTGCGAATATCAACAAAATGGCCTGCAATCGCTGCTGCGGCAGCCATTGCAGGACTCACTAGATGAGTGCGACTCCCCCGGCCCTGACGGCCTTCGAAGTTACGATTGCTGGTTGATGCGCAGCGATCGCCGGCTTCTAAACGGTCATCATTCATGGCTAAACACATTGAACAACCCGGTAAACGCCACTCAAAGCCCGCTTCAATAAATATTTTATCTAAGCCTTCAGCTTCTGCTTGTAATTTCACCTGGCCCGAACCCGGCACTACAATGGCCACAACACCTGCCGCCACTTTACGATTTTTAGCATGTGCGGCAGCGGAGCGTAAATCTTCAATACGCGAGTTAGTGCACGAGCCAATAAACACTTTATTGATGGTCACATCGGTCATTTTTGTGCCCGATGTCAGGCCGATATACTCTAATGCCTTAATGATACTGTTGCGCTCAGTGCCGTTAGTCTCATCATCTGGATTTGGTACTACACCATCAATTGCAACCACTTGACCGGGGTTGGTGCCCCAGGTTAACTGCGGCGCAATATCTTTAGCTTCGAGTACAACTTGCTCATCAAACTGGGCATCTATATCGGTTTTTAATTCAGACCATGCGGCAACCGCCTGCTCCCAATCTTGGCCTTTTGGTGCAAATTCGCGCCCTTTTAAGTAGTCAAAAGTAGTTTGGTCAGGTGCTACCATGCCAGCTTTAGCACCCATTTCAATGGCCATATTACATAAGGTCATACGACCTTCCATTGATAATGCGGTAATTGCATCACCACAAAATTCGACCACATAGCCTGTGCCGCCATCCATACCCAGTTTGCCAATAATGGCTAACACGATATCTTTAGCTGTCACGCCGTCAGTGACACTGCCACGCACTTCTACTCGCATGGTTTTGGCTTTTAATTGGCGTAATGTTTGGGTAGCTAAAACGTGTTCAACTTCAGAGGTGCCAATACCAAATGCCAGTGCGCCAAACGCACCATGTGTAGCGGTATGAGAGTCACCACAGACAATGACACTGCCAGGTAATGTAATGCCTAACTCAGGCCCCATTACATGCACAATACCTTGGTTTGGATGATGAATATCATATAAGCGTACGCCAAAGTCTTTACAGTTTTGCGCTAAGGTTTCAACTTGAATACGCGCCATTGGGCTTAGTGCATCAAGGCTGGCACTTTTAGTTGAGGTATTGTGATCCATGGTCGCAAAAGTTTTTTCTGGTGAGCGTAATTTACGCCCCGCAACCTTTAAGCCACTAAACGCTTGCGGCGATGTCACCTCGTGCACTAGGTGACGATCCACATAAATAATTGGCGCCTCAGCTTCTGGGCTAGCGACTATGTGTGCATCCCATACTTTTTCGTACAATGTTTTTGCGCTAGTTTGCGTCATTAGACACCTTCCTTAATAGCATTAGCGATGAAATCACCCATTTGCTTGGTCGATTTGGCTTGGTCGCGCTTCTCTGCTGTTAATAATTCGCCAGTTAAAAAGCCCGCTGATAATGCTTTACTTACGGCACGCTCAATGGCGGTTGCCGCGGCTTCTTCTTTAAAGCTGTGACGTAGCATTAATGCTGCAGATAAAATTTGTGCTACTGGGTTGGCAATACCAAGACCGGCAATATCTGGCGCACTACCACCAGCGGGTTCAAACAAACCAAAACCAGTGCTGTTCATGCTGGCCGATGATAATAAGCCCATAGAGCCGGTTAACATGGCGATTTCATCAGAGATAATGTCACCAAAAAGGTTTGAACATAACATCACATCGAACTCATTTGGACGACGTAATAATTGCATGGTCGCATTATCAATATAGATATGCTCAAGCTCAACATCAGGGAAGTCTATCGCAACTTCTTCAACCACTTGACGCCATAATACCGAGCACGCTAGCACGTTAGCTTTATCGACTGAGGTGACTTTCTTTTTGCGCCCGCGCGCGGCTTCAAATGCGATACGGGCAATACGGCTAATTTCACGGCGGCTATAACGCATAGTGTCAAAAGCTTCTTCATCGTCCCCTTCGCCCTGGCGCCCTTTTGGCTTACCAAAGTAAATACCACCTGTTAGCTCACGCACACACAACACGTCAAAACCACGGGCTGATATGTCACTACGTAATGGTGACATATGCTCTAAGCCATCGTGTAATTTTGCAGGACGTAGATTACAAAACAATTCAAAGTGACCACGAAGCGGTAATAATGCACCGCGTTCAGGCTGATCATTAGGCGGTAATTTTTCCCACTTTGGGCCGCCAACACTGCCAAATAAAATCGCATCAGCCGCTTCACAACCTTTTAATGTTGCATCAGGCAATGGGCAACCATGATTATCAATCGCAATGCCGCCTACATCATATTCGGTGTATTTAATATCGAGCTTAAAGCGTGCTTCTACTTCGATAAGCACTTTACGTGCTTCGGCCATCACTTCTGGACCGATACCATCACCCGACAATACTGCTACTTGATAACTCATACGCCACCTAACTCCCTATCTTTATGAATCTGTTGTTTAAAATCAGCCACTTTATCGGCACGATAAGTTAAGTTCATCACATGCACTAAGGCTTGCGCTGACGACTCAACTACGTCAGTAGCTAAACCGACGCCGTGGAAGTTTTGGCCATTATATTTGGCGGTAATATCCACTTGTCCTAATGCGTTTTGGCCTTCACCTTTAGCACCTAATTTATAGCTAGTTATATTTATCTCACGCCCAGTTGCTCGGGCAATCGCATTGTATGCTGCATCAACTGGACCGTTACCTGTGGCAGCTTCCGTTTTTTGCTCGCCATCAACCACAATACGAATAGTGGCTGTCGCTACACCTTCGGTTGAATCTGAATGCACCATCATGTGTTGTAATTCATAGTTATCATCATCTTGAGATCGTGATTCCATAAACACTAAGGCTTCAAGGTCATAATCAAATACTTGGCCTTTTTTATCGGCTAATTTTAAGAACTGATCGTACAAACTGTCCATATCATAATCAGTCGTCAAATAGCCCATTTCTTCCATTCGATGCTTAATCACATGGCGGCCTGAACGTGAAGTCATGTTCAAATTATTACGATTTAAACCAATGCTTTCTGGGGTCATAATTTCGTAAGTATTTTTGGCTTTTAACATGCCATCCTGGTGAATACCTGACGAATGTGAAAACGCATTAGCGCCAACAATCGCTTTATTGGCCTGAATAGGCATATTACACAACTGGCTAACCAAACTTGAGGTGCGGTAAATTTCTTTGGCGTTAATGCCACACTCTAGATCTAATAAGCCTTTGCGAGTCGATAAAATCATCGCTATTTCTTCAAGAGAACAGTTACCTGCACGCTCTCCAATACCATTAATAGTACACTCAATCTGACGAGCCCCCATTTCAACGGCGGTAATCGAATTGGCAACCGACAATCCTAAGTCATCATGGCAATGCACTGAAATTATCGCTTGATCGATATTAGGGACGCGATTAAATAAGGTCTGAATAATGGCGCCAAATTCACTTGGAATGGTATAACCGACGGTGTCCGGGATATTAATGGTGCGCGCACCCGCGGTAATTGCCGCTTCAACCATACGACATAAATTATCAATCGGTGTACGGCCGGCATCTTCACAGGAAAACTCAACATCATCGGTAAATTTACGCGCATATTTAACCGCGTTAACGGCCATTTCTAGCACATCATCAAAGCTGCGTTTTAATTTGCTTTCAACATGAATGGTTGAGGTAGAAATAAAGGTATGAATACGGAACTGCTCTGCCACAGATAAAGCTTGGGCTGCTGCATCAATGTCTTTTTCTAGGGCACGTGCTAGCGCACAGACACGGCTATTTTTAATGGTTTGGGCAATGGTTTGTACCGACTTAAAATCACCCGGAGATGAAATAGGAAACCCTACTTCCATGACATCAACACCAAGACGTTCTAATGCTAAAGCAATTTGAAGTTTTTCTTTCACTGTCAAACTGGCCGCCAAAGCCTGCTCACCATCTCTTAATGTGGTATCAAAAATTATGACTCTATCAGACATCGACTTTACTCCATTTTTGCCTTTGCTTTTCAAACTAAATTGGCAATTGCTTCTCGGTAATGACTACATTTTCAAATGCGTATAAACAAAAAACCCCGCGACATCATGCGCGGGGTTTGTGATTGGTGAGAAAATTAATTCACATTCAGCACAACAGGCTCCGCGCAGTTTCTGCGAATGAGGAGGAGGAGCCCTAGAAGTACATTTGTGTTATTCATAATTTTTAAATATCTATTCTATTTTTATCGTGATCGAATTTTCTCTTGGGTTAATAATTACCTTGGCAGCGCCTCAGTGTCAACCCCATTTTTACTAAGTTGAATAATATGAGTGACGATTAAAATGAATAATCATTGAATAAATAGCGTTATAAATCGAGCTATCTCATTGTTTCACTTCTAACTTAGTCATTAATTTTGTGCATTATTTAGCGTGAAATCGGTATACTCAACACTACTCTGGCATCTTTTTTAGCAAGCCCAAAGGTCATCATGTTTTTGTTGCAGCGGTTTATACGTGTGTATTGCTTATTTATCACAGGATCACTGACACTTATTACCGCAGCATTATCCTTAAACAGCAACACAGCTTTGGCTGCAACTTATCCACCCGCATTAACTCATGATGATTATCAGCTTAAAACGAAAACAGAAAAGCTCGATTACATCAATTGGCTGTCACCACAGTATCCCGCTCAGGCTAAAAAACTTATTGATGAGCTTGATTCTTTGCATCAAGCAACGCCTTTTTCTGATCATCATTATTTGAGATTACATTTGTTAAGTTGTTTTAATCTGATTAATTTGGGTTTAAATTCACAAGCCATTAAAGTAGCCAAAGTTGGCGTCGATATGGCTCAAAAAATGCGTATAGATTTAGCCAAACCCTATTTTCTAGCCTGTGAAGCAAGTGCATTGGATTTTGAGGGGGAACAAATTCTGGCCGCACTCGTCAATGAGGAATCGATTAAATTAGCTCAGTTATATAACCAGCCTCAAGCATTGGCTCAGGGCTTAATAACTAGAAGTACCAGAAATAATACTAACGAAACCTTCTCACAAGCATCTGAAGATATCAAAGTCGCCATAGACTTATATCCTGCCGCAAAAGATCAAACTCCATCATGGTATTTACTGCCTGAACCTTACTTAACACTGGTGATGAGCAATTTAATGTATTCTTCTGGTGATTTATTGGCAGCATTAGCTTATGCAAAAGAAGCACAAGCCTCACATCAGTCTAATGGAGTTATTGCCACCGCTGTGGGGTTTTACTTGGCACGAATTTCTATCTCTTCAGGTGATTTAAAATCTGCAGAGCACTATTTAGCGTTAACTAAAACCCTTTCACCTGAACCAGATAACTTAAATAACCAAGCTAATTTTAATGCCCAAACGGCTTATATCGAACTGCACCTGGGTCACTTACTCTCAGCAGAAACCGCTATTGAAAAAAGCATCAAGTATTTTATCAATACTAATGACGATATTAAATTAATGCGGGCTCAACGTACTTTAGCAATGATTTATTTCGCTCAAGATAAAAACAAGCAAGCGTTATCGTTAATGAATGAAAACATTGCCCAAGCTAATCATAATAATCAATTTTTTGATCTAGTAGAGTTTCATCAAATTCTAAGTCAACATTACAGCAGCAACAATCAATATAAATTAGCGTTTCATCAGCAAGAACTTAAATATGCTGCAAGTCAAAAGGCCAGTGAAAAACTGACTAACACACGCATTGCACAGCTCAAGGCTAATCGCGAACCCATTGAAAATATTACTCAACAAATAGACCCATCATCGTTAATCTTTCAAGCACAAAATATCGCGCTACTCAGTTTAGCTATTTTTATTTTATTTGCATCGTTTATTTTCTTTATCTCCCGCAAGCCTAAAACTGAACTCAACTTGAGAAATGATGACGACCCATTACAGCAAATAGATTCAATATTAAGCTTGGCAAAGCAGAGCCATAATCCGCTCACATTGTTGCTACTGGACACAGTCAATATGCGTGATGTGGATATTGCGATAGTGCAAGGAGCAATGCAGCAAGTCTTACGAGAGCAAGATAAAATTTTGCGCCAAAAAAGCAACCAAATCGCAGTATTACTGCCCTTCACGACCGATAAAGGTGCTACACGAGTAGTTAATCAACTTGCGATCATTATTCAACCTTATCAATCGATTAAAGTTAACTTTGGCATCGCCAGCCTGCAGCAGTTGGACAACCTTGATAGCTTAATGAAACGTGCAGAATTAAATCAGCTAGGCAATTTACAGAAGTGGCACCAAAGTAGTAAATAAAATACTAAACAAACTGGATTAGAGGTAATGGCTGTTATTTGAGGTTTTACTTGAAAACTTTTTGATTTAGCAGAGTTTTATGGCCTGATAACCGAGACATTAGCTGTTGGCTAAATAGTCACTGATCTCATCAAGAAACTCACCACCGAAGCGGTCTAGTTTAATTTGGCCTACGCCGTTTACAGCCAGCATTTCACCTGGACTTGTGGGTAACATGGCAGACATTTCAGCCAGCGTTGCATCATTAAACACCAAATAAGGCGGTATATCGTGTTGTTCAGCAAGCTCTCGCCGTAATAGCTTTAAGCGTGCAAACAGCTTACGATCATATTGCTGCACTGAACGGGTATTGGGCTTACGTTTAACATCTAATAACTGAATACGTGGTTCAGCCAACATCAACGCCATTTCAGCTTTTAAAATCGGTCGGGCGGCGGGGTTTAAGCGAATACTGGAGCCGCGGGTAATGTCTTGACTGGCTAAGCCAAGGTGAATTAATTGCCTAAGTACACTTAACCAATGTTCGGCGGACTTATCAGCACCAATTCCCCAGGTTGTCAGCTTGTCGTGGCCCCTATCCATCACATTGGCAGCTTTAGAACCTCTTAGCACATCAATAATATGATGCATACCAAAGCGTTGTTGTAGTCTAAACACACAGGACAACACTTTTTGCGCATCTTCAGTACCGTTGTATCGTTTAGGTGGGTCAAGACAAATATCACAGTTACCACAGGGTTCAGAGGCACTCTCATCAAAATAATGCAGTAGTACCTGACGACGGCAAGTTTGCGCTTCAGCAAACGCTGCCATGGTATGTAACTTATGAAACTCAACCTGTTGCTGTGGACCCGGTTCAGATTGTTCAATCAAGTGTCTAACCCTGCCGATATCGGCGGGGTCAAATAACATATAGGCTTCGGCTTCTAACCCATCTCGACCGGCTCTGCCAGTTTCTTGATAATAGGATTCAATACTTTTAGGAATATCATAATGCACCACAAATCGCACATTCGATTTATTGATCCCCATACCAAATGCCACCGTCGCAACGACTATGTCGACTTGGTCTTTTAAAAATTTATCCTGTATATCCGCTCTGTCATCCTGACTCATGCCCGCATGGTAACCTTGCGCATTAAAACCTTGTAAGCGTAAGCGCTCAGACACTTCATCAACGCGGCGACGACTGCTGCAATAAATAATCCCACTGGCGCCATTTTGAACTTGGAGGTATTGGCGTAATTGATTCGCTGCATTGAGTTTTTCCGCTACGGTATAGCGAATGTTTGGACGATCAAAACTGGCTAATAGAGTATAGGGCTGAATATGCAAACGCTCACAAATACTCTGACGGGTAGCATGGTCTGCTGTGGCCGTTAATGCCATTAATGGAATGTGAGGGAAATGCTGTTTAAGCGCACCTAATGCAGCATATTCAGGCCGAAAATCATGACCCCATTGACTAATACAATGCGCTTCATCAACGGCAAATAATGAAATGGTAAGCTCGTGCATACGCTCAATAAAGTCCGGTCTTAATAACCGCTCAGGAGAAACGTAAAGCAGTTTTATTTCGCCCTGGTGCAACTGACGCAAAATTGCGGCGCTTTGCTCCCGTGGTAAGGATGAATTTAAATACGCCGCACTAACCCCACTTTGCCTTAAGCTATCGACTTGATCTTTCATCAAGGATATTAACGGTGACACCACAATAGTTAACCCAGGCATAACGAGTGCTGGTAACTGGTAGCACATACTTTTACCACCACCAGTTGGCATTATCACCAAGGTATCGTTGCCGGATAAAGCTTGCTCAATAACCTCACGCTGCCCATCGCGAAAATCGCGATAACCAAAGACTTGCTGCAATTGAGCAGCTAATAAATCAGCATGAGTAGATTGAACGGGTTGTGATGTCATTAGCGGAAAATGGTTTATCCATAATTAGTTGAACAGAACAAAATGAGTCGACTATTCTAAAGCACCCATGCACAGATGTCTTGGCTTAAACCACATTCACCTCTATCAAATGATGAGAATTAGCGCTAGATTAAATACTCTACGTTTAATAGAAAGCAAGGACGAACATGACAACACCCATTCAAGCTCAAGTGTTACAACAGGTTGCAGAGATTTTCGATAAGCATGTCCCGTTTCATAATCTATTAGGGTTAGAAATCATACGCTACGATATTCAGGGAGTAGAAGTGGCCATTAAGATGAAACCTGAATTAATTGGCAATATTCATCAAAACATTCTTCATGGCGGAGTAACAGCAACAATACTGGACGTTGTGGGTGGTTTAACCGTGTTTGCAGGGTTAGTTGGCAGTCGAGATGATTGGCAAATTGAAGAATTACAACAACGCCTCACTACTCTAGGTACCATTGATATGCGCGTTGATTATCTTCGCCCAGGTAGAGGCCAGGTGTTCACAGGCACAGGCAGTGTTATTCGCTCAGGTAATCGGGTGTCAGTTTGTCGTATGGAATTACATAACGAGGAAGGCACTCATATTGCCTTCGGCACGGGCACCTATATGGTGGGCTAATTTTGAGGCAGAATCTTTACAGCAGCAATCTAATAAGATAAATAAGTTTACTTGAGTCAGGCGACTATCAGGCCTACAATCTCCGGCTCATTTACCTGACAATTCCTGTGAACTTATGCCTGACTTAGAATACCGCAAAGGCGTTATACTTGCTGTGTGCGCCTACGCTATGTGGGGAATTGCTCCGCTTTACTTCAAATTACTTATTCAAGTGTCTCCTCTTGAAATTTTAATGCACCGAGTGATTTGGTCATTTGTATTTATGATCCTATTAATGCAATTTATCGGTGGATTTGGGCGTTTACGCTTAGTGCTTAAACAACCTAAACAAGTTGCGGTATTAGTTGTCACCTCGATATTAATCGCCGCCAATTGGTTAATCTTTATTTGGGCCATCAATAATGACCGCATGCTAGATGCCAGTCTAGGTTACTTCATTAACCCATTATTTAATGTCTTTTTAGCCATGTTATTTCTTGGGGAAAGATTGCGTAAATTGCAGTGGGTTGCTGTGAGCCTAGCCTTCATTGGGGTGTTACTACAGTTAATTTCGTTTGGGTCTATTCCACTCATATCGCTTGCATTAGCCGCCAGTTTTGGTTTCTATGGCTTACTTCGTAAAAAGGTCAATATCGATGCTAAAACCGGCTTATTAGTTGAAACAGCATTGCTGTTACCTATCGCTTTAGGTTATTTACTAATGACACTCGATTCATCGGCTACCAGTATGCTAGTCAACAACCTTAGTTTAAATCTAACCTTAATTGCAGCGGGTATTATAACTACCATTCCGTTACTTTGCTTTGCGGGAGCGGCGGTACGTATCCCATTTTCCATTCTAGGCTTCTTTCAATATATAGGCCCCAGTATTATGTTCATTTTGGCTATCAAGCTGTTTAATGAACCTTTTGATATGGAAAAAGGCCTAACGTTTGGATTTATTTGGTTAGCGCTTGTGGTATTTGTCGGTGACATGCTAGCACAACGTCAAAAACGCATTAATACAGCCAAAGTATAATTAACCTCATCAAGTCCCCTCAAGCACTCATTTAATAGGTTAGTTGAGTATGGAGCAAAGCCAGGGCAGTATCTGGCTGCTCCACGCTAATCATGATCACATAATCTTTATCGATAATAGGCACTATTACCACTTTTTGTGTGCCATTTTCCGCCGCAACAACTGACAGTAAGGCCTTATTGCCATTTTGTAATTTAAACCAGCCTAAAGCGTAACCTGGCAATCCTAATCCATTGATACGCCATTTAGGCTGCAATTGGGTTTGAATGGCTAAATCAGCGATGTACGAAGCCTGCCAATCAATATCACTCACGGTAAAATCTTGGCTATATAACGGCACATTGAATGACACGCTATTATCATCCCATTCCAGCTGACTGTTATATGACTGATACAAGGTTAATATAAATACCCCAAACACAGCCAACAAGATCCCCATGGAGGCATACTTAGCATTATTAGGCATGGGTTTACGCAATACGATAACGGCAATAACAAGCAGTCCCACTAACAAACCTATTAGGCTATATAGCGCTGACGGGCCTAAAGCACTGAGAGAAATAATGTGCATAAACGTATTCCACTGGATAAAAAATAATAATAAATTTAATATCATTTAATTTGCCAGCAACGACATATTATGTCAAATCTATTAATTTGATAAATGACAGGCATAAAAAATGCCGGACAGACCGGCATATTTAACGAGACAACAGGGTTATTCGATTACAAATCCAGTGCCAATATTTTTGAGCGACGTTGATAATTGTATAACTGCTTTTTCTTACCGGGTAATTCTTCTACTTCTACAATGTTGAAGCCATGCTCTAAAAACCAGTGAATACTGCGCGTTGTCAAGGCAAATAGGCGTGAATAACCACGAACACGCGCTTGACCAATAATGTTGTTTAACAACACGCTGCCTCGGTCTGCATCACGATAATCAGGATGAACAACTAAGCAGGCAAACTCACCGGCATTGTCTTCTTCAAATGGATATAACGCCGCACAACCAATGACTAAGTTATCGCGTTCAATCAGCATAAACTGCTCGATTTCCATTTCTAACTGTTCGCGTGAGCGACGCACTAGAATACCTTGCTCTTCTAATGGACGAATAAGGTTCAATACCCCACCAATATCGCCAATAGTCGCGCGGCGTAAGCGCTCTGCGCTTTCAGTCACAATTTGGGTACCAATACCCTCGCGTGAGAACAACTCTTGCAGTAAAGCACCATCATCTAAGTAACTGACTAAATGGCAACGTGGTACGCCATTGCGACAAGCATCAATACTCGCTCTAATGAAAGCTGTAGTTGCTGTGCATGCCGAACCATTTTGCTCCATTAACTCAAGCTGCAGCTGCGCTTGATTTGGCATCAGTTCAGCAATTGCATTGCCGTTTTCATCTAACAATCCATTTGTTTCACTAAAGCCGATAATTTTGTCTGCTTTTAGTTTTACAGCAACCTGGGTTGCCACTTCTTCGGCCGTTAAATTAAAGCTTTCGCCCGTAACAGACGCGGCTATAGGTCCCATTAAAACAATACAATTATTTTCTAACTGACGCTTTAAGCCTTGGCTGTCGATACGACGTACTTTGCCACTTAAGCAAAAATCAACCCCATCATCTACCCCTAAAGGCTGAGCAATCACAAAATTACCACAGACCAAGTTGATTTGTGCATTTTGCATTGGCGTATTGCCAAGGCTCATGGATAAGCGCGCGGTAATATCAAACTGTACCGCTCCGGCAACTTGTTTTATTACCTTTAAGGTATCTTCATCTGTAATACGCACACCATTATGGTAAGCAGGCTCAATACCCGCGGCCTGAAGGCCCACATCAATTTGCGGCCTAGCACCATAAACAAGAACAATTTTAATCCCGAGAGAATGCAATAACGCCACATCATTCAAAATGGCACGAAAATGATTATTCGCCAGCGCTTCCCCGCCTAGCATCACAACAAAGGTTTTACCGCGATGGGCATTAACATAGGGTGCAGAATGACGAAATCCATCAACCAATTCTGTAGTTCTCACAGGCAGATTCACCTCATTAAATAATTAAGTTTCGAAATTGCGATAGCGGTTAATTCCTACCCATCACATTTGACGCAATGCTATTGCATTTTAATGCACTATTAAAGCATTTATTTTCACTTTCAATAAAATAAACATGCTGTGCCAAGTGTAAAAAATTTAGGACAGCTATAAAGATAAAACGTTTACTCATTAGTATAGCTTACTTTATTACAAGCATAAAAAAAGCCCCTGTAAAGGGGCTTTTTAAAAGAGGCATAAATCAATTACTTGATTTTAGCTTCTTTGTACATAACGTGCTGACGAATAACAGGATCAAATTTCATGATTTCCATTTTCTCAGGCATATTACGCTTATTTTTTTCAGTAGTGTAGAAGTGACCAGTTTTAGCACTAGATACTAATTTGATCTTCTCACGATTACCTTTAGATTTAGCCATTTTCTATTATACCTTTTCGCCACGAGCACGAAGTTCTTTAATAACAACTTCAATGCCTCTTTTGTCGATAATACGGATACCTTTAGTAGATACACGTAGTTGCACGAAGCGTTTTTCTTCTTCTAACCAAAAACGGTGGTTTTGTAGGTTAGGTAAAAAACGACGACGAGTCGAATTTTTAGCGTGCGAACGGTTGTTACCAACCATAGGCTTCTTGCCAGTTACTTGGCATACTCTTGACATGTCAATCTTCTCCAAAACAAATTTTTAACGCTCGAGCATTAATGTGCCTCGTATGGCCGTCGCCCGAGGCACAAAGAGGGCGCATTTTATACACGATTAGCTACATAAGATCAAGTAGTGATTAACACATCCATCCCCGCTCAGCGAAGGATACTATCTCTTTATCACCCACAACCATATGATCTAACAAAGAAACATCGATAGTTTCTAATGCAATTTTTATTCGCTCAGTTATTCGCCGATCAGCTTGACTGGGCTCTGCAATGCCTGATGGATGGTTGTGGCATACTATTACAGCCGCGGCGTTTTTTTCCAACACTAAGCTCACCACCTCACGGGGGTAAACCGAGGCTGCATTAATAGTTCCGCGGAATAATTCTACAAATTGAATGACTCTATGTTGGTTATCCAACAATAGTAAGGCGAACACTTCATAGGATCGGTCTGCTAATTGTCTCATTAAATAGTCCCGAGTTAAATCAGGATTTGTCAAAATTTGGCCTTTTTGTAGATTTTCTCGTGCAATTCGCTTAGAAATCTCCGCTGCGGCCTGTAATTGAGCATATTTTACCGGTCCAATACCGGCAACTTTACAAATTTGCTGCTTAGGGGCAGAGAATAATTTACGCAAGCCGCCAAATTGCGTGATCAATTGACGTGATAAATCCAGTGCATTTTGTCCTGCTAAGCCATTGCGTAAAATCACTGCTAATAATTCGGCATCAGTTAATTGCCCTGCACCATTGAGTAATAATTTTTCACGCGGCCCTTCACCTTGCGGCCAATCTTTAATTGCCATAAACATTCCTTGTTTTTAATCGAGCAAAATCCATTCAAATAATTTGTCACTCTCACAGTATGGTCGAATATTTTGATAATGGATCTTCACCCACTTTTGATTGCTTTGTGGTATCGTTAGCCGCATTACGATTTGAAGCGAATTTTATCCATGCTGACAGATAAGAAAGTGTTATTAGGTATTGGTGGTGGCATTGCTGCATATAAAAGTGCCGACCTTATTCGCCGCCTAAAAGAGCGTGGCGCAGATGTTCGAGTTATCATGACTCAAAGTGCCATGGAGTTCATTACTCCGCTAACGATACAAGCCTTATCAGGCTATCCTGTCGCTGCAGATTTACTTGATCCAGCTGCGGAAGCCGCTATGGGACATATTGAATTAGCGCGTTGGGCCGATGTTGTACTTCTAGCCCCTACCACAGCAAATTTAATCGCCCGCATCAATGCAGGTATGGCAGATGATTTACTCACGACAACATGCCTAGCAACTAGCGCACCAGTGATCATTTGCCCTGCAATGAATCAGCAGATGTATCAAAATATCGCCACACAAGAAAATATTGCTAATTTAACCAGAAAAGGCTTTACCCTTTGGGGACCAGCATCTGGCAGCCAGGCCTGTGGTGAAGTCGGCCCAGGACGCATGCTTGAGCCATTAGCCATAGCAGAACAATTGGTTCAATTTTTTGCGCCAAAATTACTTGCAGGTAAAAAATTGCTATTAACAGCAGGTCCCACCCGTGAAGCCATTGATCCTGTAAGATACATTTCCAACCATAGCTCAGGCAAAATGGGTTTTGCTTTGGCTCAAGCAGCGAAGGAAATGGGTGCTGAAGTCACACTTGTTACTGGTCCAGTTAATTTGACTACTCCAGCCAATGTTTGTCGTATCGATATAGAATCAGCTGAACAAATGCTAACTGCGGTTATGGCTAATATTAGCCAGCAAGATATTTTTATTGGTTGTGCCGCTGTGGCAGATTACCGTATAGCTGACATCGCCACTGAAAAAATGAAAAAGTCGGCCGATAAAATGCAACTGTCTATGGTGCAAAACCCAGATATACTCGCCAATGTTGCAGCGTTAGCCAATAAACCCTTTACCGTCGGATTTGCGGCAGAAACTAATAATGTTGAACAATATGCTCGCGGGAAACTTGAGCGTAAAAAGCTGGATATGATTGCCGCTAATGATGTGTCTATTCAAGGCTTAGGCTTTAATGCCGATAATAATGCATTACAGGTATTTTGGCATGATGGGCAACATTCATTACCCGCAACAGATAAACTCTCGTTAGCGCGCCAACTGCTTACTTTAATTAATCAACAATTACCAACAACATGAAAACACCTATTGAACTAAAAATTTTAGATTCTCGTATTGGCAGTGAGTTTCCATTGCCGGTCTATGCCACACCGGGAAGCGCGGGTATGGACTTACGTGCCATGATAGACACAACGATGGAAATTACCGCGGGTGAAACCGTATTAATTCCAACAGGTATAGCAATTCATGTTGCTGACCCAAGCCTTGCTGCAATAATATTGCCACGCTCGGGATTAGGTCACAAACACGGTATTGTATTAGGTAATTTAGTCGGTTTAATTGATTCTGATTATCAAGGACCATTGATGGTGTCTTGTTGGAATCGAGGCTCGACATCTTTTACGATAGAAATCGGCGATCGTTTAGCACAACTGGTATTTGTACCTATAGTACAGGCGCAATTTACGTTAGTAGATGAATTTAATCACTCGGATCGTGGTGAAGGTGGATTTGGTCATTCTGGCACCAAATAACCCAACTTGCAGTCACTGAGTCAAGGAACATAAGAATGGCGGAAAGCCCTAAAATCAATCGTCGTGAACACATTTTACAATGTTTAGCTCAAATGTTAGAAACTAGCCCAGGTCAACGCATTACCACAGCCAAACTCGCTGCCGAAGTTGGGGTGTCAGAAGCGGCTCTTTATCGCCACTTTCCAAGTAAGGCGCGCATGTTTGAAGGGTTAATTGAATTTATCGAAGATGCGCTTTTATCTCGCTTAAACATCATAATGGATGAAGAGAAAGACACCATGAAACGCTGCCAATTAGTATTGCACCTTTTATTGGTATTTTCTGAGCGTAATCCAGGTATATCACGAGTGCTTAATGGAGATGCATTACTGGGCGAGAACGAGCGTCTACGCAGCAGAATAAGCGTACTTTTTGCTAAAATAGAAACTCAAATTAAACAAATTCTGCGTGAAAAAACAGTCCGTGAAGGCCGTGGATTTAATTTGGATGAAGCCGTTTTAGCCAACCTATTACTGGCCTTTGCAGAAGGCAGAATCTCGCAGTTTGTCCGCAGTGAGTTTAAGCAAAAGCCAACACTGCACTTTGACGAACAATGGACGTTTATTCAGCAACAGCTATTAAGAAGTTAATTAGCGCACAACGCTAAATTATTAAGTAATATGTATTAAAATTTATTGTGTCGTTTGCAAAGCTATTATTTAAAACTCTTTTATTTTAAAATAAATATTTATATAACAATTATTACAAGGATGTATATGAACCGCGCTGCCTTTCTATTTTTATGCTTTTTAACGTTTTCACTCTCTTACTCCCATGCTGCATCATTATCTACATCTGAAATATTTAGCATGAGCGCTGAATATTCCGATGTTAAAATTTCCCCACAAGGAGACTATATTAGTGCTTTGACTACGCATGATGGAAAAAAGACCCTCTTGATACTTCAAACTGATACTAAAAAGTTAACTAACGCCATTAGCTTTCCTGGTAACGCTGAAGTTGGCGATTATGAATGGGTTAATAATGAACGCATTGTTTTACAAAAAATGTATTTGAAAGGATGGTCTGAGCAACCTATTTATTACGGTGAATTGATGTCCGTAAATGCCGATGGAACCAATGTAAAGTATCTATTTGGATATAATAATGGCGAAGCACAAATAGGCAGTAATATCAAAAAAAATACCGCAATTAGGGCAACTGCTTATATTCTAGACCCGCTTCCTAATGACAGTAAATATATGCTAGTAAACGCTATTTCATGGGATACAGGAAGTAGTTTGGACTACAGTAAACAACAACATGTTTATCGCGTTGATGTAAAAACAGGTAAACGAAAAAGACTCATGACCTCACCGATTGGTTACACCCAATTCTTAACCGACAATGAAGGTGAAGTTAAATTTGCATCTGGGGTGGATAATAGCAACAAATTAAAATTATTTTACCGAGAGAATGGCGAGTGGGTTGACACTGTAAACCTCCAGTTAGGATTGGACGATTTTACACCAATCTCTTTTGCTGACAAACCCAATACAATTTTTGCTGCCGGTCGTGTCAAAGGTGAAACATTAGGAGTATATAAAGTTGATTTATCATCGGGTAAGAAAGAGAAAATAATTCAAGATATAAATGTCGATCCTAGTGACTACTGGATTAACAAAAATAGTAAACAATTATATGCTGTCGAATTTAGTGATGGATACCCTGCATATGACTTTGTAAATACTGAAGACTCCCATAGCAAGTTGTTAGAACAACTTTTAGCATCACTACCAGGGCATCAGATTCACATCGTCAGTGAAACATCAAATGCTAATAAGTTTATTATAAAAGCATTTAATGATAGAAATCCTGGTGATTATTATTTATTCAATGTGGATAAAATGAAACTTGAATATCTTGTTTCACAGAAAAGTTGGCTTGACCCTGAGAAAATGGCTGAAGTTAAACCTATTAGTTTTACAAGCCGAGATGGATTAACCATTCAAGGCTATTTAACTTTGCCAAATGATAAAGAAGCAAAGAATTTACCATTGATCGTTAATCCACATGGTGGGCCACATGGAACACGTGATTGGTGGGGGTTTGATGCCCAGAACCAGTTGCTCGCACAAGAAGGCTTTGCAGTATTGCAAGTCAACTTTAGAGGTTCAGGTGGCTATGGGCGTAAGTTTGAAGAGGCTGGTTATTTAAAATGGGGCAATGAAGTACAATTTGATATTATTGACGGTACGCAATATATTATTGACCAAGGCATTGTAAATAAAGAGAAAATTTGCATTGCCGGCGGCAGCTTTGGAGGTTATAGCGCGTTACAAAGCTCAATTGTAGCGCCTGATTTATTTAAATGTGCGATTGGTTTTTCAGGTTTATATGATCTCCCTCTTTGGAAAGAGGATAGTGATGTATCAAACTCTAAATCAGGCAAAGCTTACCAACACCAAGTTTTAGGTAAAGATATTGCTACACTGCAATTAATGTCTCCTTCATATAACGTTAATAAATTAAAAGCAAAGTTACTGTTAGTGCACGGAGCAGATGACGAACGTACGCCGTTAACTCAGCTTGAATCACTTGAGAAAAGCTTAAGTGATATAAATTATCCTTATGAAAAACTAGTCATGGATGATGAAGGCCATGGCTTTTATAACGATAAACATCGCGCTAAATACTACCAAAAAATGCTTAAATTCTTAAAAGATAACCTGGATATTTAGCCTCTTTTTACATAAAGTTTCTCATCAAAAGCCGATACCTGACTAAAAGGGTCGGCTTTTTTATGTCAGCAATATTAATTTAGTCCAAACCACGCTATCATCCCTATCCAGCTGCAGTGAGCAGCTCCCTCATTTTTAACGTACACTTTAGTGGTACTTGTTGTAGGAGAATATGATGGCACTATCTGAAACAGCCAAGAAAGTTCAAGCCGCATTAGCTGATAGAGGGCTTGAAACCCCTATGCTGCCACAAACCTCTACACCTGAAGAACGTAAGGTTAAAATTGAGCATCACATGCGTGAAATTCTGACCTTGATGTCGTTAGATTTAACGGATGACAGCCTAGCCGATACCCCACGTCGGATTGCAAAAATGTATGTCGATGAGATTTTTTCAGGCCTTGATTACGAGAATTTCCCCAAAATCACCGTCATTGAAAACAAAATGGGCGTTGATGAAATGGTGCGGGTGCAAGACATCAGTTTAACCAGTACCTGTGAGCACCACTTAGTCACCATAGATGGCTTTGCTACCGTTGCTTACTTACCACGCACCAAGATTATCGGCTTATCAAAAATTAATCGTATAGTGCGATTTTTTTCCCAGCGACCACAGGTACAAGAGCGTTTAACCCAACAAGTGTTAGTGGCATTACAAACCTTGCTTGAAACCAAAGATGTTGCGGTAAAAGTCGATGCGGTGCATTACTGCGTTAAATCTCGTGGCGTAATGGATTCAACAAGTTCAACCACCACCACAGCATTAGGGGGTATTTTCAAGTCAAATCCGGCTACCCGTGCTGAGTTTTTGCATCAAGTTAAATAGCCACAACAATTACCGATTGTGATAAATATTCCAATAAAAAAGCTGCAGCAATATGATTATTACGCAGCTTTTTATGCTTAAACTGAAACTAACTCGTCAGTACCAATTAAATCCCGTACTGCTGACGATAGGCGCTCACCGAAGCTAGCTCGGTTTCCATGCCCGACTTTTCAGAGAGATAATTTATTAAATCGGCTAATTTAATAATCGATACAATTTCACAGCCAAAATCACGTTCAACTTCTTGAATCGCTGATAATTCACCCTTGCCTTTTTCTTGACGATCAAGTGCAATCAATACTCCAGCAAGCTGGGCATTGTGGGCATTAATAATTTCCATTGATTCACGAATCGCGGTGCCAGCGGTGATCACATCATCAACCAGCATAACCTTACCTTTAAGCTCACTGCCGACCAGGCTGCCACCCTCGCCGTGAGTTTTTGCTTCTTTACGGTTAAAACAATAAGGAATGTCCACATCATGATGATCACAAAGGGCGACTGCTGTAGTTGTTGCAATAGGAATGCCTTTATAAGCCGGGCCAAACAACAAATCAAATTCAATAGCAGAATCAATTAATGCAGCGGCGTAAAAACGTCCCAAACGGGCTAAATCCTTGCCTGTATTAAACAATCCAGCATTGAAAAAGTACGGGCTAGTACGGCCAGATTTTAAGGTGAACTCACCAAAGCGCAATACTTGGCGTTCTAAGGCAAATTCAATAAACTCACGTTGATAAGCTTTCACTTTCATTCCTCTACAATCAAATTTTAGATTAAAAAAAAGGACCACCAAAGGTCCTAATTTTTCAACAGCATATTAACTTAATGCCGCTTTCTGTACATCGACAATTTCACGAATACTGTTTTTAGCCAGGCCAAGCAATTCCAGTAACTCTTCGTGGCTAAATGGCTCACCTTCTGCAGTACCTTGAATTTCAATAATTTTGCCCGTTTCAGTCATCACAACATTCATGTCGGTTTCAGCAGCACTGTCTTCAATGTATTCTAAATCACTGATCGCTTCGCCTTTATAAATACCGACACTTACTGCTGCAATTAAAAACTTAAGCGGGTTAGCTTTAATAATGCCTTTACCACGCGCCCAGTTAAGCGCATCAACCAATGCCACACAAGCACCTGTAATAGCAGCAGTACGCGTGCCACCATCAGCTTGAATCACATCACAATCGATAACGAGAGTATTTTCGCCTAACAGCTTCATATCAACTGCAGCACGTAATGAGCGACCGATTAAGCGTTGAATTTCTTGTGTACGACCTGACTGCTTACCACGAGCCGCTTCACGGTCCATACGGCTATGGGTCGAACGCGGTAACATACCGTATTCAGCCGTTACCCAACCTTGTCCTTGGCCTTTCAAAAAGCGCGGTACACCTTCAGTAAAGCTGGCGGTACAAAGTACTTTAGTATCACCAAACTCAACCAACACCGAACCTTCCGCATGGGCAGTAAAGTTACGGGTAATAGTAATAGGGCGAGTTTGAGCGGGTGTACGATTGCTTGGGCGCATGAAAAGTCCTGTAGTCGAATTCGTATTTAATTTGGGACGATATTATAGTCGCATAAGCTTACATATGCCATGTAAAGGCGACATTGTGTGAACGAATCCTTTAACCCCTTGTGATAAAACCGCTATAATCGAAAATCAATTTGGTTAATATCATATAGGACACTTCATGATCCAAAGCATGACAGCTTACGCTCGTATCGAGCATAAAGCAGACTGGGGCACAGCCTCATGGGAAATTCGTTCAGTCAATCAGCGTTATTTAGAGACCTACCTACGCTTGCCAGAACAATTCCGTAGCTTTGAGCCCGTGCTACGTGATCGCCTGCGTAAACGTTTAAATCGCGGTAAAGTGGAAGTAAACCTACGTTATGAACTAGCCGACAACAGCACAAACGAATTGCAGTTAAATCAAGATTTAGCCAAACAATTACTTAATGCAGCCAATTGGCTAAAACAAGAAGCCGGACAAGGCGAACTAAGCCTTACCGACGTGCTACGCTGGCCTGGTGTGCTAGCTTCAGCAGAACAAGATATGGACAGCATAGGCGCTGAATTAATGAAAGCGTTTGACAGCGCCATCGACCAATTCATTGAAGCCCGCGGCCGTGAAGGTTCAGCTATAAAAGATATGCTACTAAGTCGTTTAGACGGCGTGACTGAGCAAATCAAAGTGGTACGTGACCACATGCCTACCGTTATGCTGTATCAGCGTGAAAAACTGACTAATCGCTTAGCCGAAATTCAAGGTGAATTAGACCCGGCACGAATTGAGCAAGAAATGGTATTACTGGCTCAGAAACAAGATGTTGCAGAAGAGATGGATCGCCTTGAAGCGCATGTAACCGAAGCCCGCAGAATCCTTAAAAAAGGCGGCAGTGAAGGCCGTCGTTTAGACTTTATGATGCAAGAATTTAACCGCGAATCAAATACCTTAGCCTCAAAATCAATCAGCGCAGAAATCACTTCTGCAGCAGTAGAGCTTAAAGTTTTGATAGAGCAAATGCGCGAGCAGATCCAAAACGTGGAATAACGTCCATTTAAGTCCGTAAACGTAACGCAATCATTGTTTATAAAGGGTTTATGCTTAATCTCAATCCGTAGAGGTCCAAACGTACCCACCACTTTCCCGAACTATCTGGTGGGTAATGCGGTGAGTATGCTAGTATCTAGTCAATGTGTAGTGGTGGGTAAAATACCCACCCTTATAATTGGCTGGAGAACTAGAGCAGATGGGAAAATTAACCGCAAAGGAAATAGCAGCAAAAGCTAAGGGAGAGCCTGGTCGATTCGCCGATGGTGGAGGACTGTATTTTGTTGTACCCAAATCCGGCAAAGCGTTTTGGATGCTCCGCTACACTGCCAACAATAAACGCAAAGAAATGACACTAGCCAAATACAGTGATCTCTCTCTTGCTGATGCTCGCGCCGACGCCGCAATAAAAATGAAACAGTTTCGAGATGGGTTAGATCCTCTTGTCGCTAAGAAACGCGCCGAACAAGTCGAAATTAAAACCGTCGATGACCTCTTCGCCGATTGGCATATCGGTAACGTTAAAAGACTCAAACACCACGAAATCCCCGAACGCATCTACCGCAAAGACATTGCGCCACATATAGGCACCTTTAACGTCAATAGCGTCAACGCTAGAGACATAAGAGAAGTATTGAAGGCCATTGCAGCTACTGGCCGTCCAGCGATCGCTAACGACGCTCTGATGTACTGTAAACAACTTTTCAATCACGGCATAAAACTGGATCTGCTTGGCGCAAATCCAGCGAGTGCATTTTCGGTTTCTGATGCTGGTGGCGTGGAAAAAAGCAAAGACAGGGCGTTAACAATAGAAGAAGTTACTCAGTTCTTTCATATTGCACGAAGCAACAGCGATAGTTTCAGCCGTGACAATTATCTAGCCTGTGCATTACTGGTTACATTGGGTATTAGGAAATCTGAATTGGCAGAAGCGCCATGGAAGGAATTTGATTTAGAAAAGCAGATTTGGAACTTATCGAAAGAGCGAAGTAAATCAGGTGTTGGCATTGCTATTCCATTACCTGAAGTAGTAATGAACTGGATACAAGAGTTAAAGGTAAGAGCTTGTGGATCTGAATATGTGTTCCCTAGCAGACGTTCAAGCAAGAACCCACATATGGGTAGAGATACTCTAAACCGTGCAATAACCAAACTCTTTGGTCATGAAGCTGGTAAAAAGAAGCAACCACCCAACGTAATGGGCGATATGGACCACTTTACCGTTCACGACTTACGCCGCACTTGTCGTACTTTATTAGCCAAGCAAGGCACACTAGGGCATGTAGCAGAACGTTGCCTTAATCATAAGCTTAAAGGTGTAGAAGGGATCTATAACCAGCATGATTATTTTGAAGAAAGGAAAGAAGCTCTAAATACATTATCCAAATCATTGCAGACTATTATAAACAATTAACAGTAAAGATAATGAGAACTATTACGTATAATTAGTGGAGATACAGATGTTATACAAAAATGAATTTGGTGCAGATTTTGACTTAGGATTTAACTTAAGCGATTACCCTTATCTTAAAGATAAAAGTTGGCATAACGATGTAAGCCCAAGCTTTTACTTTAGCATCGGCTCACAGTACTACGTCTTATGGATTGATCACGCTGCCCCTACCGAACGTGAAGACTCAAACAGCCGTTACTTAATCCAAGAAGCCACAAACGAAGGTAATGAAACACATCCAGAAATCTACAGTTCTGATGGTGACATAATTTTTGAAAGTGAATTGTTCGAAGATATAAGTACTTTTTTGGAGAGTCTTACTTGTCAACAAGGTCATACAGTTAGTTAAAGTATCCTGCTAATCTATACCCACATGACAACTAACACCTTTCTAGTTAATGTGGCATTATTAAGAAACTGTTTTGTACAATTTTAATTGAAAATATTTATCTAGAATTCTTGCTGAACAAGGACATCAGAATGACGGCTACCTACTATGTGTACTCACTTAAAGACCCTCGAGAAAAACCAGCTAGAGTGTTTTACATTGGGAAAGGTACAGGTAGTAGATCAACCGAACATCTAAGAAAAGTAGATGACACTCGTAAAGGAAAACACATTCAAGAGATTTTAAATTCTGGAAGTGTACCTATTATTTCCAAAGTGATAGAAAAGTTAACTGAAGAACAAGCATTACAAATTGAACTCGAATTTATTACAAGTTTTGGGACTATTGAAAGTGGTGGTTCCTTATATAATACGATAATCCCAAGGTCTATCAAGCGCAAAACAGATGATAAAGTTACCGTTCCTAATGGTGCAGTCGAAAAAGCTCAGTTAGGATTAAAATTATTAAAAGATTCAATCGTCTCACTTTCAGAAGAAAATCCAAAAGGAATAACAAATTCTGATTGTGCTCATTACTTGGGCCTACAATCAGATAATGACGGCAACCAACAAGACTATCTCACCTATAGTGTTCTGGGAATACTCCTCAAAGAAGGGGTACTTGAGAGCATAAAAGTTGGTAATCGTAGAAAATATAATAAACTCTGAGGGTTCACTGATGTCAAATATTACAACCACATCATTTAGAGCAAATGCCCATTTACTTAAATTACTCGGTGATCAGCTGATTGGTGATGACCGTTTGGCTGTATTCGAACTAGTAAAAAATGCTTATGACGCTGATGCAACATCTGTTGAAGTAGAACTAAACCTCAACAACGAACAACCCTATATTGCCATTTGGGATCATGATGGCCATGGGATGAATAAAAACACAATCCTAACAAAATGGATGGAAATTGGTACTGAGAGTAAGCGTAATTCCAACTGGATAAGAAGTTCAAAATTTGGCCGCCTTCCTCTTGGAGAAAAAGGAGTAGGTCGACTCGCCGTACACAAACTCGGCTCAATTATGCAACTTAATACTAGAAGTAAAGGTTTTCCTGAAGTTCAAATAACTATTGATTGGCCAAAGGTTATTGGCCAAGCAACATACATCGAAGATACAAAAGTTCAAGTCGAAGAATTGGCAACTCCATTGTATTTCCCTGATGAAATGACTGGCACACGTATTGTTGTTAGTAATCTCAATAAATTGGAGTGGACAAGGGGAGATATTAGAAGGCTTAAAAGACTTTTGACAAGTCTAACGTCACCGTTCAAAACAACTTCAGATTTTGAAGTCTTCTTAACCGTGCCAGGCAGAGAAGTTGATTATGATGATGTACTGGATGCCGAAGATGTAATTAATAATGCTCTATGGAAGTATGAATTTGAGATTAATACTAACGGAGAATTTTCCTATCATTATACATTTAACCCACCTTCTCTATACTCCTCATTAAAAAGTGAAACTAAAGCCGGAAACAATGAAGCTTTAGAACTATTTCCGCCATCGAAAGAAGAAAGGTTAAGCCGTTTCTTTGAAAACCGAAATGACTTACTTTTAACCCCCAATGATTTAACTAACATAGGTCCTATTAAGGGCTGTTTTTATGTTTTTTCCCGAGAAAAAGAGATCCTTAACGCACTAGGGGCATATCAGTCTATTCGCCAATACCTTGATGACAATACAGGTATCCGTGTTTATAGAGATGGCATTCGAGTATTCAATTATGGTGAGAGAAACGATGATTGGTTAGGTCTTAACGCTATGCGTGTAAACAACCCAGGCAAGCGTATCGCTGTAAATTTAGTAATTGGCAATGTAGAACTAAACCTTGAAAATAGCCGAGGCCTCGAAGAAAAAACAAACCGAGAGGGCTTCGATGAAAATGAGGACTTTATACGTTTTCGGCTAATTACCTTCAGTATAATGGAGCATTTTCACTTACTGCACTTAAAGGCTAGGCAGCAATTACAAGATGCCAAGCAAGGCGCTAATAAAAAAGAAAAGCTGCCAACTCAACGTTTTGAAGAGAATATTCAGAAACTCAAAGACGGACTCGTTAAGCATAAATTAGACAAAGAACTAGGTGGTCAATTGTCTAAAATAGAGTCTGACTACAAACAAATGCGACAAGTTACACTTAGTGCTGTAACTGGCGTCAATTTATCTGTAATTTTCCATGAAGTAGAGCGCGGAATTATCCAGTTGAACTCTGACATCCAAAAAAATGTTGACTACAATACGTTACGCGAGCGCTCTGGACACCTAGCAAAACTACTTGAAGGATTTGCTCCTCTTCTAAAAAACAATGCTAGTAAAAAGTTTCCAGCTAGGGCTCTTATTGAAGGAGCTCTTGATTTTTCTCAACATCGTTTCTCCCATCATGGGGTTATTGCTTCCTGTCCATTAAAAACTGATGAGGCAGTCGATTTTGAAATCAAAGGCCCTTCAAATTTACTACTTGCTGCCATTAATAATATCATTGATAACGCAATTCACTGGACGGGCTTGAAGGCAGAGAAAGGAAATGACGCTGACTACAAGCCTGGTATTCAAATCACCACATTAACTGACTTTTTCAAAGAAGGACCGGCTATTGTGGTTCTGGATAATGGACCAGGATTTGATTTAACTCCTGATGAAGCAATTCAACCATTTAATACCACTAGACCGGGAGGTATGGGAGTCGGCCTCTACTATGCAGACCAAGTCATGGAATCAATTGGTGGCAAAATAATTATCACAACCGCTGAAGATCTAGACCTTTCCGAAGTATACAGCGGTGCTGCTGTAGCATTAGTTTTTAACAAGGTAAATTGATGATAAACAATGTAAACATCGTCGCTGTGGACGATGAACAACAGCAACTTACAGCAATTCAAAATGCATTTTTTTCTGGTGGTATTCCTTGCTTACCTATTCATTATAAATATGACCTAATGGATAACCGTTCTGGCATTGACCATATTGATGTTAGTAACTTTCAACCTAGGATTGTCGTTACAGACTTAAACCTTAGAAATGGCTCTCTAGGTAACACAATGGAGCTAGTAACTCCAATTGCTGACTTACTTATTAAGTTAGCTATAAAAGGTCCTTATCTTCTTATTTTCTGGTCAGGTGTAACAGCTCAAGTCGAGCGCGTAATGGAATTACTACAAGAGCGATTTAGCGAAAAGATTACGCTGCCTCTTCATTTTTCTTGTATCGACAAAGACCTATATTTAGGAAATCAAGACGCTAAAATTTTAACGAATAAAATCATTGACTTGATTGATGAAAGTGCATTGCTAAAAGCTCTTTTAGATTGGGAAAGTAGAATAACAAAAGCAGCAAAACAGACTACAAATTCATTATTCGATCTCACTAAACCTTCAAGTCTCAACCCTGGAGCAGGCTACCAATCGCAACACAGATCTGAATTGGAACGTGTATTGGCAAAAATAGGGAATGAGACTATAGGGGTTTTGAATGCAAATGAAGCCCCAGAACTCGCTCTAGATTTAGGTTTAGCCCCAGTTTTACACGACCAATTAAACTCTATTTCAAATGAGAACGATAGTCATATTTGGAAAAATGCAGCGCCAAATATAGGTGTAAATATAGATATTGATCAAGAGTTAGCGACAAAACTCAATTCTTTCTATCACATCGAACAAGTAAATGCTGACTACTCAAAAGCTTGTCGGGGAGTATTTCTTGAACTTGATAGCAATGTATTAAGAGATCAAACAAAACTCACTAAACTCGAAAACCGATTTGGAACTACTATTAAGGAACTTATTGAGGAAGAGTTCCTCGAACAAATTGTCAAAGTGAATAATAGGGAGTTGGTACGAAAATCTACTAAATTAGGTTTCGTCGAAATTTCTGCCGAGTGTGACCAAGCTCAGAAGAAAACTAAATTACATCGATATGTAATTGCCGCACTAACACCACTAAAGCACTCTCCCGAAGGTGAGCCCGAATATAATATATTTGGGAAACAAAACAAAAAGTCTCATAATGGCATTTATCGGGTGCCAGACATAAACATCGCCGGGGTTGATTATATGCTACAGCTATCCTTTAAATATCAAATAGGCTCTCTGCCATCTGAAAATTTATGGTTAGGGAATCCTCTATTTAGACTTCGAGATCAGATAATGATCGATATTTCATTTAACTGCGCACAGTATATCTCACGTCCGGGTATAGTTGCTTTCAAGTAACTTCATAACAACCCTACCAATCTGCTGTGCCAAATACGGTGGCACAGCATTTCCTACCTGCACATACTGCTGTGTCCTATTCCCTTCAAATAAATAGTTATCAGGAAATGTCTGTAACCTTGCAGCTTCTCGCACAGTTAAACTTCTACACTGCTGTGGGTCGTAGTGTATGAAGTAATGACCGTCCTTAGAAATGTGACTAGTCACAGTCGTAGCGCACTTATTTGCAGCTTGAGTTCTGAAGCGATCGGCATGCACACCAGAATCCCAATTTTCATGATCAGGGGCTAACTCTAACGGATAATCTCTTGCTTTAGGTGATGTACCACCACTTAACTTAGTAAACGCAGCGCTGAAAGCATAACGAAGTAAATCTGAAGTCATGTGCCCGCGAGTAGCATGATTTAACACACAACCAGGATGGCCATCCAAATACCAGTCTTCAAGATGAACAGGTATAATTCGCTCAAGTTCTGGCAATAGAGAACTTTGACGATCTAACCCTAACATTGGTTCAAGATTTAATTTATCAACAGCACCACTCTCGAATCGCATTTTCAAAATACGTTTTAACTTTTTAGCATTTATTTGTACTTGGTTTTCCCAATCTTTTTGAATATCTTTCTGCTTAGACAAGCCACTTCTTAATGGAGGTAAATCAGACAGCACTTGCTCAACAGTTACAGCTTTCTCCATCGGATGAATGGTACTAGGTACATGGGCTATACCCTGTCGTACTCCCAACAAAATTACACGATGCCGTGCTTGAGGGACGCCATAATTTTCAGAACGAATAAGAAAGTCTGAGGAGTCTAGGTATTGAGGATCGTTTGGATCGTCGGCCTCTACAACAAGTGAAAAAACTCTATATTTAGCAACACCACTGACTTCTGTAACTAGTCCTGGATCTCTCAAATCTTCTAATATCTGAGGAAACATAACCTCGCCATCGATTTTGGCAGATAGAATACCTCGTACATTTTCCATAACAAATACATCAGGTTGTGCTATAGATAATACTTTAAGGTATTCCTTGTATAAGAAGTTTCGGTGGTCATCTTCAGCCTTGTAGTCTTTGATTCCCGCATTGCGAGAACGTCCAGCTAAAGAGTATGCCTGACAGGGCGGCCCGCCAATGACTATTTTGGGGCCTTTATGAGCTGCAACTAGTTCACGAATGCGAGTATGAATTAGCTCGTTATCTTCACCAAGAGCCCTTGGTTCTTCTAACGTTTCGTATATTGCCTCTTGAGCTTGGTGAGGGTATAACTCAAAAATCTCATTCCGAGTTAACTTCCCACGAACATAATTGAAGTAGTCTTCTAATCCGCCATCTAATTCTTTAATTTTTCTGTAGAAGGCTCGCGTTGTTAATGTTTTATGTGCCGAAGGCTCTTTCTCGACCGATACACCAATATTGAATGGTTTGTTACCATCTTCATCTGTTACAGAAGACACACCTTCCCCAAGCCCGCCAGGCCCAGCAAAAAGATCGATTACAAGAATTTCACCAGTTTTCATTTAACTACTACTATCAATAAAATTTCCAGGCAATCATACCAGGCATAGATTTCTGAACAATCTATTTATCATTGTTCAGTCTACATAATCAGTTTATTAGCCCTGTGTTAGTAACCTACCGACTTATACCACCACTCACTGCAGGAAAATAGAACACAATTACAAGAAATATTTTGTAGCATTTTGATTTTACATAAAAGTTGTTTTTCTTGCGTTTAACAACTTCAGCGATGACATTTTGCTCAGTTCACATCTTAAAAAGCTCTTTATCTCTATGATATCTGCAGCCTTAGCAGCCCATCGAAGGTAAACACCATTGTGATCAACTTCAAACCGTACTCCTTCCTTGAGACTAGATTGTAATTGAATCAGATCAAGCGCTAACTTACCCTTATACCTCTTTTTACCAGCTTCAGTACTGAGATTGATTAACAACAACGAAAGATTAGAACTATGCTCATCCACCAACAAACTCATTCTAAAACCTGAGTTAGGGAACACTCCCTCTATATCAAACTCCTGATAGCCATCAATAGCTCCCTTCGACTCAGTTAAAAAATCGCACTCTGATATTAAATAATTTTTCACTATCTTAGTATCATTAGGGAGGACTTCTTTTGCCTCAAGGTTAGTAGTTGATTGAGTTTCACTTTGGTAAAATTCATTATTATGTAGTGCAGCATTAAGATTCTGAAGCCATGCCCTGTTCTCACCAATGCATCCTCTCTGCTCAGAGTTGAGTAAACTAAAGCCTGAGCGTAAACTAATAAACGCTTTAGCAGCTTTATATACTAAAGGCCCGATCTCTAAAATATTCTTTTCTTTTAACGCTCTCAAATAACTAAACTCAGGGTTTAACAGTACTAAAATTATCGCTCTTAATACGATAGAACCATCTTCAGGATCTATAAATAATTTGTCAGGGACATTTTCACTATTTACAAAAGCTTGTGCTAGAACTTGCCATTGAGTATATTTTTTTTGACTAGCGATATTCACTGGCACTAGAGTGTTTAATTGCTGCAGCACCTCGTTGGCATTCCATCCAGCATCTAAACCATTGTCCAGACACAGCTCTATGAAGTGCTCTAATACGGAAATATCAATTTCATCATTACTTTCAACATTCATTAAAACTCTAATTAAATCAACCTTTGAATACCCAGGTCTGAGTATTGAAGTCACATTGTCTAATTGAGGGTATTCTATTAACCAATCATAAATTAACGCCATGATGCCATCTTCTAACATCATCATATTCACAAAATCAATCTTAGAAACTGGTTCAGGAGGGGTTATCTCTAGTACCAGAGTATTCACATCGCCAACAACAGAGGTAACAACCTCACAATCAAGTGATTCGACATTAAAATT
The DNA here is from genome assembly GCF_020511155.1 of Shewanella glacialimarina. Lineage (NCBI taxonomy): Bacteria > Pseudomonadati > Pseudomonadota > Gammaproteobacteria > Alteromonadales > Shewanellaceae > Shewanella > Shewanella glacialimarina. The sequence continues at coordinate 4,184,750 of NZ_CP041216.1, forward strand.
TTCATAACTACTGTCAAGAAATGCCTGTCTCAATTCTGCGTCGGGAAACCAAACTTTTTCTAAGTTTTTGAATGAATATGCATTTTTATTTTCCTTACACGATAATTCGAGTAAGAGGAAACCGTCATTCATTGCTCCACTATTAACAACTGCTTGGCTATCAGACCAGTTTAGAAGAGTTTTCTGATTAACTTTAGCGCAAAGTGAAGAGAGTATGACCTCATATGCAAGTACATATCGAGAGAAATACTTTTTAGGTATTAATAAGTAAGAGGATTTTTCATTCATTAAGTAACCAGCCATTAGATTTCCCTATATTCCATTAACCCTGAACCTTCACTTGGTAAATGCTCTAATATGGGAGCCTTACTCTTCTCATCTTTAAGATACATTAATACTAATTCAGAACGAGCCCGAGAACACACTACATACATATTCATCTGAAATGTTACTAACTCTGTATCACTAAAAGAAAAGTTTTGTAGCTCTGGGATAAATACCGTATCAAACTCCAACCCCTTGCAACTTCTTCTATTCAATATAGTAATTACGCCTTGCTCATCAAACTTTAAAGTTTCACTTGTTTTCGGATCAAAGCTCGAATATGTCTGTACCTTATAATTTGGTAGCTCAGCAATCAGCTTATCAAAATAAAACCGACGATCATCGTCTGAGTCTACAACTATAGCAACCTCTTGCGCACCTCTAAATTTCAAGTAGTTCTTAATATACATTACTTGCTGCAATTGTTCTTTTACAGCAACCAGCTTAGGTTTATCACCTGTTTTTTCTGGTATATCTGGCGTTCCCGTTGGCAACCCAACATAGAAATACTGCGCTAGCAATGCTATTGGTTTTGTATTTCTAAAGTTCTGAGTCAAGCGGAACTCATTTTCTTTCTTTATCTTCAGGCATTTACGAATATCTTCCAAAGATGAATTTTGGCCATCATGTAAACGCTGATTTTCATCCGCTAAAATTGTTATCCCACCATTAATCATGCATCGGCTCGCACCAAGCAAAAATTTAAAAAAATCAGGAGGGAAATCCTGAGCTTCATCAATAATTAAATGTCCCCAATCTATAAACTTGTCTGAGTCTAGCTCTAGGTATTGGTCAAGCATAAGCTCCCAATCGTAATGCCATTTCTTTAATTCTGGAGGATCAAACTTCCCACCAAAACCTAACCATCTCTCAAATCTTTCAAAATTATCATCTAATTGTTGTTTAGTAATAAACCATCTTTTTTTTTGCTGATCGAAGTTTGCTCCAGCAGCCTTGACCTCAACCCGCTCTTCATAGCAGGGTTTCAAATAAATTTTATCTTGAGCTTGGAGTATCGGTATAAACTCTGGCCATTTAGAGAAAAGTTTACTATCCGCTTCATAGACATCACGGTTAACAAACCACTTCTTTAATACTCTGTCAAATCGGCCACCAGCAGCTTTTACTTCATCTTTATCACTAAATGGATTATTCAAAAAAACCTTATCAGATTTAGATGTAGCTTCTGAGTCATCAGCTTCTCTCTCTATACAGTGCAGTTTCCACCATTCAGGTAACCAGCTATGCATCGTTTTTGAATTTACATCACCATCAATCTCAGCGGCTATATTTTGTGTATAACTTCTCAAAACACGGTTATACATTAATACTACTGCTGTTATTTTTTTACGGGATAAAGCTTGAGCCCTCAAAAAAGCGATCACGGTTTTACCAGTTCCTGGAGGACCAGAAACCATCACACTACCTGAGATAGGAGCATCTTCAAAAACATCCTGTTGCTCCTCGCTTATTTGACGAGCATTCGGCATTCGCATTAGATCCCCCCCTCACTAACACGCTTCATGATGCTACTAAATAGCCCTTGTTCTTTTCCGTCACCGATGACTAACTTGCGATCTAGTAATAGATTATTATGTTCGCAACTGGTTTCAGATACTAATGCACAAGAATGACAAGCGGCTTTATTTAACCCCATGACACCCTGAGTATCCAATTCGCTACATACCGGATCATTAGAGCACCAATTGGCAGTTTCAAGTGCAGCAACAATAGCAGGGAACAATCTGTGCGCCTCCCCTTGTTGTACTAGTCCTCCCAAGCTACCTTCTGAATCACCATCTGCGGTATAAATTAATACACCGGCTTGCCCTTCTGCTGCATAAATCCGTTCTCGTAAAGAACCGCTTGAGTATCCACTTTCAAAACTTAACTGACGAATAATTAAATGAGCAAACGTATGCAAAGCAATGAACTTTGCTGAAGGTTCTGGTAAGTAAGTAGAAGTAACATTAGCGTAGCGACTTAACACACCGGATAACCTAGGTATTAAGAATTCACTAGACGCATATTCCCAATCCTCAAGTGCAGTTTGGTCAAACTCAATGAATACTCCTTCTCCAAACACCTCACAAGCAGGCAACCATGGTTTTTGTTTTGAGTCACCATGCATCAAAACAGGATTATCATCTGGCTTAATCCTTTCAAAACCACAGAATGCTCGAACCTCTCGAAGTTTATCTAATAAGACAACTTTTGATATTAGACTGTGACAGCCAAATGTTTCCTCTCCAGCAAAATTAGCAATTCGAGCTTTAAAGTTGTCAGTCTGCTTATCTTCGATGTCAGTAGCACTTAACACCTCCCACTCTGCAACTCGTAGGTCTTCGTCTTTGGGGATACGGAATACTCTAGGAGGTTCTCCGCCTCCTTCTACTGCGCCCAAAATTGCATCAATGGAAAAACCAAACTCTTCCGCTAAATACTCAGCATAGAGCTTAACTGCGCCTTCTTTACCACGTTCTCTAGCTCTTAATAGATTGTCATAGTCTTCACAACCTTGGATTTTATCAATAATACTGTTACCTATTGACGATGATTCATAAGGTATATCGAGAGCTGAACGAATTATTGGGTAGTAAAGGTTACTCGCACCACGCTGAAGAACATGTAATGGTTCATCACACTTTTCACTGTAATCTTTATTAAACTCCCAAGGCTGCTTATTTGAACACTTAATTTTAAGGGCGCCATCATCCATTATTCTTGCTAATGAATTTTTTGCACCACAATGTTTACAATGTACCTCCAAAGCACCCAACCCACTTCCCATATCTTTTCTAGCTTTAAAATATAGATCTGTCTTTGGGGATGAACATTTTGATTCCCCCCCCATGTGTGCCCAACGATCCCATGGTATATCTTGAAGGTGTCCTTTGTTACAAGCCGCGACGAATCGCATTGGAGCTAGGGATTTATTATTGCAGTTTTTGTTTTGACAAACTGGTACTCCACTTTCATTTAAAGGGTCATCTTTATGCCAACGCCCTAAATGTCTGCATTTTGGACAAAACATCCAAGCAGGAAAGCGCACTGTCATTAATGCATTTTTTTTATGAACGTTTTCCCAACGACTCTTAAGGATAGGTGGTTTTTTGAGTGACCAAACCCCCGCCTCTCTTGTTAAACGCTCTAGCTTTATCTCATCTAGATTTTTAGGCCAGTGTTTAATATCCATAAGAATCAGGGACTCATCACCAATATCAATGATTGAACCCGGGCCAAAAGGACTAATTAATTGAGAGCTACGATAACTACGATTAGAATCAGTCATTTTTTTCACCTCTAACTAGGATATGAGTTTCTGTATCTACACTACGCATGGAGTTAAGAGTCTTCCATGCGCCATCATGCTTATCACTATCAAAAGACTTAAATAAAGGTTCAAATTGTTTCCCTGCACCACCATTCTCATACAATTGAACCGGAGATTTTTGACTGTTAACCCGCTCACTCCATTGGTCGATTAGTGAATCCAAGTAATCAAATACCTTTTGTTTCTCCCTTTGGTCCATACCAACCATAGAGGCTTTGATACGCTCTTTAAACACGCCTAGAATATTTATAAATTCTGCAGAGTCTTTGTTAAAATATCTAACACTTTTATTTTCACGTAGATAACCAGTCATTCGAACAACAGCTATTAATGAAGCGTGTAATGCACGCTCTACTGCAGGCATAGCCCATGGAGTTACACTAGTTGGTTCAACGTAGCGATAGAGCGCTTGGTGATAACTTTTGAAAGATTCATAATGGGAACGATCGCGAGGCTTGGTAGCTGAGTACTGTGTAAATACGATGCCTGGGGGTCTCTTTTTACTACGACCAACACGGCTTGATGCCTGAATATACTCGGAGGTAGCTTTAGGCTGGCCAGCAATAAGCATCATACCTAATCGTCCAATATCAACACCAACTGATATCATGTTTGTACAAGGTAAAATGTCTATCGCTCCGTCAGGATGAGTAACTCCTTTATCTAGTTTAGCTAAGACTTCCGGAATACGAGGGCCCTTAACGTTAGCACTAAGCTCCTCAACCAGTTGAATATCTCTTATCTCTTTTTTATCTTCCGCAATAACACCGACTCGGGCTGGAATATCATCTCGAGATAAGGTCATCGTTTTACCTAACTCTCTACGGCTATTATGATATATAGGCAATGTCCAATAGCTATCAAGTATTAAATCCTTAAAACCTAGGTGTTGTGGTGCTTGAATTAATGAAGCACCAAGCTGAACTAACCCCGTTTGCCCTGTATGTCCTGCAGGCATAACCCCAACATAAAGACGACCCGGATTATCTTTATCCTCTTTAGAAAAAAAGGAGTCTGACTCATCAGTACCTGAAGGAGGGAAAATGGAGACATTTCTACCAAATAGCCTATTCACCTGATAATTGGCACTTCGAATTGTAGCAGTAGCGGCTATAATCTTTGGTTTAGCACCTAAAATCTCCATGATGCTATCAAATCCTGCTTCATAAATTCCGGCTATTGTCCCTAAAGGCCCTGAAATCAGATGCAACTCATCCTGTATGATTAAGCCCGGTGACCGCACCTTCCCATTGCCAAAAAATGCAGAGGCTTCTGACTTCCATGTTAAACGAGCGAATTTATCTATTGTGCCAATCAACAAGCTCGGTGGCTTGCAATACAGAGCATCATCTACTACTTGGACAGGGAGATGTTCATGAAACTCGCATGTATCACTTGGGCACATAAAGCTAAAATGACTATGAGGATCACTCTTAACACCATAATCACAATTATTTTCAGAATGGTGTGCTGGAAAAATGGAAGTGCCGCACCAAGGACAAACCTGCAACTGAAAAGGATTTTCTGGCTGATCTGATTCTCTCTCCCTGAGATAGGCTTCGTGTGCATCCTGATACGAATTAGGCGAGCTAGCAGCACCGACCCAAAGCCCTAGACTAAATGTTTCAGCTCCTAGACTCTCTGGTTGATTTTGCCGAAGAATTTCAAGAGCACAAATTAAACTACCTGCTCTTTGAAATTGCTGCGATGTCAGTAGCCTTAATGTATAACGTTTAATGACAGAAGTACCACCGCCCATTTCTCCAAATTTTAAACGACGATAAATCATTTCCCAAGCAGCTACAGCTAAATAAGCTTCAGTTTTCCCACCACCAGTAGGGAACCACAGTAGATCTACATCATCATGAGAGGAAGATAAGTGTCCTTCCTTATCTGGTATAAGTGACTCCAATACTAATAATTGGAATGCCAATTGGAAAGGACGCCAATTAAACTTGCCTAATATTTCACTGCCAAAATATTCTGGTGTTTCATAGCCCCAGTTTCTACTTTTACTACTACCAGAATATTTACTACCTGAGTGAATCATTTGCATTAGCATCGCTTTATTCGCCAATCGAAATGCTTTCATAGCTGGCTCATCAGCGGCTAAGCGTTCTATGCCTGAATACATGCGCTTTGAAGCGACCCTAAGTCTTAAAATGATTCTCTCTTTGGCTGAGAGATAACGCGGGTCTAATAACTCAGCCTCCAATTCATCTATCCAATGGCTGTATACATCTGCGAGTTCTGTATAGTCACTTAACAACTCAGTCGCTGATACATTATCAATATCTGCGATTCGATGAATGCTTAGCATTTCACCAGCGAGACTACTGACTTTTGTTTGGTCTAACTCAGTAGTAAACCCTTTGACTTCATAATGCGGAATAACTTCGGTAATTAATGTTGTTGGGGTATTACTTTTAGTCGGTATATACCAGTCTACGGCAACACCATGGCCTACAGCCCATGGAATTCTTTTGCGATAAGTTAACGCCAATTCTTTTTGTTCATCATCCAGTTTGAATCGATCACTACTTGGATACTCAATAATACTACCCGCTGTAGTAGCAACCTTAATTTGGCACTGATACAGACAATCACTAGGATCTAGTTGTTCACCAGACTTAGATTGATTTGAAACTGCAATCGTTATGATTTTTCCTGATACATAGGGACGAATAGCAACATCTAAACGGGCACCATTGTTAAAAATGGATTTTTGCAAACTGTCTGTCGCAGAAAGGTCTACTATACTGACATGATGTAAGGGCTTACGTTGCCACTCTTTCTGCTGGTCTTTGCTATATCCACCAGCTGTAATTTCTATTTCGAAAATAGATGAGCTTTGAGCTGCAAACGACAACGCCATAGAAGATGGTTTGAAGTCATTGCTTAATGCCTCTGTTGTAGAGTCTTCACTATCACTTTCGTCAAGCTCGTCCCTTAAAACTGCTGGAGGGAAAAGAGTACCTGCGAGATAACGCTTATGAGGAGCATCTGACAATAACTCATGCTCTCCATTCCATGGGCCCACTAACTGCTTGCTAACGTAATTAAGCAACTGTTGACGAGCGCTTTCAAAGTCTTCCATTGACATTACAACCCCTCTGCGATTGTGAATATTTTGTTGTTAACATAACATTCGACCTCACATAACTGAATAAACCAAGTTCTATTAATATACTACTAAACAGCAACTTACCAGAGTTTTTTGATTGGTTTAATCTAAAAACATGTCTTTCACGTCTATATTTAATCTCAGGGCATTTCGGTAAAAAAAGTTCTATATTCGCATTTAACTGGAGGTTAAACTTGAGTCGGCTCAATTAATAATGTCACATCTTTTTGGCTCTTATAGTTTCACGGTCAAAGTGCCTAGCGATCAGGGGCCAAGACAATCGTTTATGAAGGGCGACTTTATCTGCGTTAGATTCGAAACGTCCTTCTTTATCGCCTTCTACAATTCAAAATAGTTTCTGCTGATATTTTTATTCCAAGATAAGTAAAAATTTGTGACTTATAATCCGTAGACCTTTAAAGCCACACATATGATAATTAGCTCAAACAACATCACAGGAAGCACTAATGAGTAAAATATCAGTCATAAACCTTCCACATGAGGAAACTTATCTTGGATTTGGTATTTGTATTGAGCCTAATCCAGATCAGTACAACGAGGGCTTTGCATGGTCAATAAGCAAAGATGATGAAGAGTATGATTGCGGATTAGATTTTGAAGTTCAGCAGGCTCTTGAAGCCGCTTATAAGGCTATCGAAAAGTTAATTAGCTAATCGACAGCCTTAACCATTTTTAGGTGGTTAAGGAGTGTTACAACAAATTCTGATTGACTGACACCTAAAGCCAAAACGATCGTCTCTAATGAGTCCAAAGTAATATTTCGAACACCACGCTCTACTCCTGAGATGTAAGTTCTATCTATCCCTGACTTCCTTGCCAATTGCTCTTGGCTCAAACCAGCTTCAAGACGTAAGCTTTTCAATGTAGATGCTGTTACCTGTCTAAAAATCATACTCGTTTCATCCTTGGATGTAATTATCTCTAGAATCAGCTTCTCAAACTAAAAATTCAACAGACTATAAGTAACATAACTAAAAATACTACTTATCAAAGTAATATTTTTTATCTCCAAGCTTTCATCTTTTAAGGTATAACTCATCCAAGCTAAGCTTGATCTATCGCAAGGTCAGTAGTTTCAACTAACTTCTTAAAAAATGTCAGGCACTTTTTCATGTCCGGGCGGCTGACTAGATGGGTTGCTTGCGTGTCATTGACCGAACGATGGACAGCTTCGCCTCTTTTCTTAATCCATTGGTTCAATTTAGATTTGGCTTGTTCAGCATCGCCATCAATCCAAGTCCATTTATCTGTAACATCATTGTGTAGAAAACGTTCAAACATCACCTTAGTATTTTTCGAGTTCGGTGTATGAAAGTACCTCAATTCCCTTTCTAAGGTAGATGTAATGAAACTTGCTACTTTTGAACCTTCCAGAGTCCGTAAATCAGCGGTTAACCTTTCTTCAATGACATCTTCCACATAGGTTTCCCACGCAGTTAACGTCATGATCAATGCAGCTCTTTTAAGCTCTTCAGGCTCTCTTTCTCTACCCTCCAGCTGGTTTAAATGATCGTAGGCCTGCAAAATTCGTTCTGCGTCTTGAATTGCGTTCTCAAAATTGTCTCTCGCTTTAGACATAAGTACTCCTTTACCTTTAATGTTTATTATTTTGAAGATCTAACCAGCTTGAAAACAGATGTAGAGGGTCACAGATTTTGTCCATAGGTGACAAACTATCTCCAATGACAACACCATGAACGCTCATTGCGCGTTGCTCTTTCCTGTTTTTAATTTTTCGAGATAAGCCTGACGACACTGTAAACTCGCCATCGCTTACCAAAAGAATGTCAGCCTGCAGCCATTGCTTCTCATCACTTCTTTCTAACGCCATATTGAGAGGGCCTTCAACGTCTGTGCCGCCACCGAATGACATCGACAAAAAGAGGATCATTTGCTCAAGCCCGGCTTTATCAGGTGTAAGCTCCATTTCCTTTACTTCGCCTTTACTGCCAAACAAATAAACAAAGCAGGCTCGTTTTTCTTTCTTTGCAACACTGATGCACTGCAGAACAAGCGCCTTAGCAACATTCTCTGGTGTTCCAGTCATAGAACCAGAAGTATCTAAACACACAATCATAGGACCACGATTGCGATTTAGCTTATTTCCAGAATGGCTTTCTTTGGCATCTTGTTCTTGCTCCGTTAGCTGGGTCACCATCTCAGTACCTTCAACGGCATAACTCAACAGAGCATGTTCAGCTCTGCGAGCATGCCATAATTTTTTAAGTACTGGGTGGCCGAAAAAAGCAGCTTCTTGTGGCAGCATTCGACTAATAGAGTCTGAACGAGTAATACCTTTGGTTTCCATCGGCACTAAGGGAGTGGTAATTTCGACATCATGGCGAAAAGTCATGCTCATACGTGAAATAATTTCTTCAATAATTGGCTCTCCCTCTGTATCTTTCATTCTTCCCAAGGTTTCAATTACTTCACGCAGTTGTGGGATCTGCTTTACAATCTTTTGCAGCCTAACTAGATTCATCCAGCCATGACTTTGAAACACTCCTTGAGATAGATCCCAACCAAGACCGGTCACTAATCCCAAATCAGTAAAAACCCCCTCTAACTCTTGCCATATTTCTAGCCTTTCAGACCAGATACTAGGAAGCTTAAATAATTGTCCACCAGCACTGTTTACTAGCTGAATCCAAGCATTGAGCTCAGCTTGTATTTTAATATCTAAGCGTTGAGCATCATTAAGTGCTAAATGCTTTTGTTTTTTTGAAGAACGGCGTTGCTGTTGAATTGCTTCCAATTCTAGTCGTAATTGCTCCAGAGCTTCCTTTTCTGCAATGATCGCCAACTGTCGTGATAATGTTGATGTCTGTCGCTGTAAGCTCCCTAGCTTAACTAATAGGTCACTAAGCAAAGCATCGGTTACCTCTGGGTTATCTTTACAATAGCGCGCCACACCAGATGCCTTTATTGAAGTCGCGATTTCTTGTTGTATAACCTCAGGGAGCCATGGGCAAGGTAAAGATATCTCTTCTGCAGCCAACAGTTGTGAACGTAACAGTGCTATTGACTGGCAGCGAGTTGTTAAGTCGCCACCCGATAAAGTAACCACCGCAGGTAACAACTCATTCGGTAATAACTCAATGACAGCAAACTGATGGTCTAACTGCGCCAACAATCCGACCGAATGCTTCGTCATCGTTGGATTAGATTCACTCACACAGTTCACCTTCTAAAGCCTCATCTTCAGATACATCCGAAACCATGTATTTAGACTCATCTTCTATCGGTAACTTGGCAAATCCAGCCTCTAACTTTAATAACTGCGACAATTGATGTTGAGTATGTGAACGTGCATTTTCAAGGCTGGCCGTGACCTGAGGGAGTAATGCCTTGTCTAACCAAATGTGGTCATTGAATATTGATGTAGCTGACTCTAGTTGTGTATTTAAAGCTTCAATATGTGATTGAGCAGAATTTTTTAAATCACGTACTTGTTGCAATTGGCCTTGAATATGAAATTCAGAGTAAGTAACAGCTTCCATTGCTGGTAAGTAGTCCTTTTCAATCATGATAGGAGTATTGTCTATATTGCTTCTGTACCGTTGTAATGCTCTAGTACTTTCCTCATTTTCCTCTTTATCCCAATAAAGCAATTTCCCCTCTTTATCAGTCTTCTGCACTTCTCCTGAAGACTTAATCGTTTCATTCCCTTTAGCATTAATAAATAAAGGTTGCCCCTTAGCATTATTCTTTTGTCTTTGCTGCGTTTGATCAAACTTCAATTTATGATCCCAGACAGATATTAAACTAGTCAAATTTTTATGAGAAAACTCACCGTTTATAGCAACAGCGTTTTCGTAAACATTTTTTAGCCCTTGAAGTTCTTCCGGTTTATTCCAGAGGCAATGAGGCAAAATCCATGCATCATAATTACTGACTTCATTCATCCCAGCAGTAAATGCTGACACTTTCATTAATTTAATAACTTTTCGCCAGCGACGGTCTGAAACATAAATATCCTCTCGCTGCAAATGTTCTCTAAACGCCTTACATAACTCAATAACAGAAGGTGGCAGTAACACCTTTTCAGACAACTTCTGAACTTCTTTGAGATCTTCTAACCTTAGGCGTACCTCCAACTCAGGGTCAAAAGCAGAATCCGATAGCATCAGCAAGCTATGAAAACCCTCATTCGATACTGGTGCAACAAAACTTCGCAGCATAAACCTGTCATAGAGCGCAGAGAGTTCCTCTCCTTCAGGTAATTCATTGCTTGCCGCAACAACAGAAATTAGAGGGACTGGGTATCTACGATTACCATTGTCAAACTCACGTTCGTTCAGCAGTGTCAGTAAACTATTTAAAATTGCGCTATTGGCTTTAAATATTTCATCAATAAATGCAACTGAAGCTTCTGGCAAGTAACCACTGGTTAACCGATTGTACCTATCCTCTTCCAGAGCCTTAATAGACAAGGGACCAAATAGTTCCTCTGGTACAGAAAAGCGCGTTAACAAACGCTCAAAGTAACTAGCCTCGACAAAAACACTTTTTAAACGCTTAGCTAATTCACTTTTTGCTGTGCCTGGTGGCCCGATTAACAGCACATGTTCACCAGCTAATGCCGCTAATAACATTAGCTTCACTTGCTCATTACGTTCAAGCAGCCCCTTGTTCATTTCATTAATTAAACTCGCTATTTTTTCTTTGCGTGAAAGCAGGCTGATTGGTGTTTGATTTTTCAAAGCTTATATCCTTATTTAAAGTGACAGTCCGATACAATTTCCGGATTAATCTAGCTATAGCTAGATTCATGCCAATGTATAACGAACTATTTATATCCCTAGTTTTTTAACTCTATTACTCAATGTTTGATGATTGTTGTAACCCAGTAATTTTGCTACTTTACTTTTATTCCCATCATGCAGCTCTAGCGCTTTGACAATATAATGGCTCTCAACTTCCGCTAATATGCTATTTATATCAAAGCCTTGATGAATATCCCGTTCTAAAAGAGACTCTTGTTTACCGTCCATAATAAATAAGGCTTGTCGCATTTCTGCTTCATCGATGCAGTCTGAACCTGACCACAATGCAGCTCGTAGTAGCGTCGCCTTCAATTCCCGAATGTTGCCAGGCCATTTGTGTTCTTTGATAACTTTTTTTGCAAGATCGGAAATATTTTTACCTTGTAATACCGAATGCTCTTTAGCCAAGGTCTGCATTAGTGAGTCAACCAAAAAGTCTAAATCACCTTGTCGCATTCTTAATGGCGGTAATTGCAAGACGCCTATTGCGACTCGATAAAACAAGTCTTCACGAAACCGACCATGGGCAACTTCATTAATCAAATTTTTATTGGTTGCCGTGATCAATCTAAAATCGCTACTTTGCTCATCAGAATCCCCTAGACGGGTATACTTTCCATCTTGCAGTACTCTAAGCAACCTGACTTGAACAGCAGCATCCAATTCCCCAAACTCATCTAGAAATAAAGTTCCGTTATGAGCTTGCTCAAATACACCTGTTTTGTCTGAAACGGCTCCAGTAAAAGCCCCCCGCTTATGACCAAAAAGTATTGAATCAATAAGCTCTGTTGGGAAAGCTCCGCAGTTAACAGCAATAAAGGCCTTGTCTTTACGGGTGCTGGCATTGTGAATGGCTCTAGCAAACATCTCCTTACCAGTACCGCTCTCGCCATAAATAAGTACTGGAACATCCTGTTGTGCCAATATTTGTGCCTGGGACTTCAAGACTTGCAAATTAGACTCAATTGTAAGGATGTCATCAAAAGCAGAATCTATAGGCGCTTCTAATCTGGCTAGGTTATTTAATTCGGATTGGTTTAATTTAGTAACAGCAGGAATATATTGGGCAGATAATTTAAAAGGTATATTAATGACTTGCACTCCCTGCTCTTTAGAAGCTTGATAAAAAGTGCAAGGGAAACGTGTTTTACCCAGCAAAACCCAAATAGCCTGCATAGCTGGGGTACCAGGGCTTAGTAAAATACTTAAGTCATAATCGGACTGCACAACTTCTTTCAATAATTGCTCTGCAGCAATATAAATGTCTTCATAATCGATTGGAGATAAAAGCTTGGCTTTGCGTGCATTAACCTTACACTTCACCCGTTCTGACAGGAGTGATACATACGGTCTTACGTCTTCATCACTATAATTATAGATAAGTTCAATAACATCAAATTCAGCGGCTTTAATCGTTGTCCAAATAGGACCAGTCATCTGCCCTTCAGACATATTTAGGTCATTTCCACCAATCCAACTTACCAGTAATCTTTTTTTTTTCATCCCTAAGCCCAATTCGTATCTATCCATAGTGATCACTACTAGCGTCATTCACATAGATTCATCTAACAGTCAGCAAATCTACAAGTGCCCTACCATTTATAAGTGATAGGACTAATAATTAAAATATCATGCGGTTACAGCATTTTTCAATGTGAACTTGACGAAATTGATAAGGAGCAACAAATTAGATTTAACTCGAAATTAATTTACTCCATCAAATCCCGCTCTTCTATCCTTTCTAAGATCCAATCTTGCACTTCACTTTCTACCCAAGCAACACTTCTTTTGCCAAGCTTAGCCGGTTTTGGAAAGGTTTTATCAGCAATGTATTTATAAATAGTCGAACGTCCTAGCCCAGTACAATCCATCACAGCTTTCAGTTTAATTAGTCTCATTGTGAATTCCTCATGTTTGATTCACAACATGAGTTGAGCGAGTAAAAATTTAGATGGATGCTGATTACCCCAACACGATTCCAACAATTTTCAGATATATATCACTCCTGTGCATAAGCCATTAACTGACTAAAGGAGACTTTTATGCACACCAAACCTAACAACAAAACGGCCTTGCATTGGCCAACCACTGCGCTTCAAATTCTTGAAAGTGCTGCTAACATCATTGCTGAAAAACTTAACCATCAGGACGTGTACACAAACCCACAAAGCACTAAAGACTTCCTGTTATACAAGTTAGGGGGTTATGAACGGGAAGTGTTTGGCGTGATGCTACTGAATAGCCAACACCAGCTTATTGAGTTTCGTGAGCTGTTCTTTGGCACCATTGATGCTGCCAGTGTGTACCCCAGGGAAGTGGTAAAGGCTGTACTTGAAGTGAATGCTGCTGCGGTTATCTTTGCTCATAACCATCCATCAGGAGAGTCTGAACCCTCACAGGCAGACAAACAGATAACAAAGAAGCTAACGGATGCTTTGGCGCTTATTGATGTCAGGGTATTGGATCACATCGTTGTAGGGACTACGCCAGTTTCATTTGCAGAGCGAGGATTATTATAGCCACTGCCTTTTAACGCCCTGTGTTAACAACTGTCGATAACACCTCGTTATCAAACATCTCTTTCTTTTCTACTCTCACAACTTACCAGCCACCAGCTAGCAGGGGATTAAGGGCATGCGCCCTTAATCCCCTGCATTTGTGTGTTTTGGTGTTAAGGACCGCTGTATGACCATTTCAATTGATACGGATCAAAGACCTGTTATGCCAGTATCTTTCTATCAGTTACTTTCACAAGAATTAGTCGATACCCAACCACAAGAGGCGAATGCCATCACGTTGTATTTTAGAGATCCAGATTACTCGCCTGAACGAGGTGGATTTCATCCGGTTGAAGTACGACTTGAGAAACAACTTAATCACTGGCGTTTAGTCTACGTGACTGATTTTGCCTTTCATGGTTATGAGTTGATTAAGGACATTGATATCTGTTTTAACAGCAAACAAGTTTATAGCTCGATTGGTGGATGGATAAACCATGATGAAGGTAAAGAGCTCATTGAGTTGTTTAGTGACAATTTCATTAGCTACCACCATATGGATGTTTACCAAGTACAAATTGCACTGTGCTAAAACCTACCTTAAATCCCAAGTTCCCATAATGGTAAAACGGGAACTTGCAAACCCTTATGTACCAAGGGGTAAGAGCGACAGACCCCTCTGAAGTACCCAAAACGCCCGGATAGCTCGAATAAGGAACTTGAACATGGCGGAAGTACAAGCAATCAAAAAGCATGAAACCATTCAACTCATTGGCCATTTATTAGAAATGCGCTGTAGTAAGCAAATGGCCGACATTTGGAATATCGGCCTTAATCTTGCGCTACGGATTTCTGATTTACTGTCGATTCAATTTAACGATATTCAAGGAGACCGATTAGTTGTCAAAGAAATGAAAACCGGTAAGCAAGCCAACATTAAACTGAACCAAAAGGTATTGGCTCATATACAGCAAGTCAAACGTAACCATCCACACCATATCTACCTATTCCAATCCTTTCGTAATCAGCAATCTAAAAGCATTAAGCCCAGACCGTTAACAAGGCGTGCTGTGGCTAAAGCATTTGCGTTAGTTGGTGAAGAGTTAAAGTTAGCACTAGGCACTCACTCCATGAGAAAGACCAGGGGCTATCATCTCTACCAAAACACTAAAGACATTGGCCGCGTAATGAAGATGCTCAGGCATAGCTCTGAGGGCGTTACATTACGATACATTGGGATTACCCAAGACGATGTAGACCAAGACTTTCAGGAGCTTGAATTATGAATACTCTACAACCCACACCTGAGCACTTACAACTGCTGAAGCTACGACAGGTCATGAAGCTGACTTGCTTGGCTCGCTCAACAGTTTACAAGTACTGCGCTGACAACAGTTTCCCCAAACCGGTTAAACTTGGCAAAAGAAGTGTTGCGTGGGTAGAGAGTGAAGTAAGGGAATGGATTAAGCAGAAGATGTTTCAACGAGTTCAGCTTCGTTGAGCATCCATGCAAAGAAGTGGGCTACCTCCATTTCTTTTTTGGTTAATTGTTAGGTTTACTGCGGCAGTGTTATCACTTGTTCCTTCAGGTCATGTATCGACCTATCGCTCTCCTATGTTTAGTTATGCTATTGAGTGATGACAGCCTAAACCAATGAACTTGAATAGCTTGAAAATGCCACAGAACACCCTAAAGGCCTTCAGGTATATATTATCTTCTAAAACGCCGTTTTAGCCTATTTACGACTAGCCCCAAAAGAGTGACTCCTATTACCGTAATGCTTAGTATCTACCTTAGCAAAGTAACTTAGTCTTTTGAAAACCAATGGATAGTCAGATTGAAAACAATAGGCATCCTTACCTAAAATGTAATACGGCGTATCACGAGGAAAGTGAACCAGTGGATTGGCCTGGAAATATTCTATCCCCAACGCACTAGCCCAAGCGTTCACAATTTTAGTCGATAGGTTATGCCCAGGCTGGGTATAATCACCTAAGGTATGATAGGTATCCTTATTAAAGAATAAAACCACATGATAATGGTCTTGTAAGGCTTCATGCCTTTCTTTTACCCACACAAATCTGAGTGTGCACGAATGCACACGTTTACCTTCATTTCTCTTTTTACTTAAGTCAGCCTGTATTTGAGCATTAAGGGAAGCAAAGTACCGAGAAATAACATCAGTACCAAATTCTGATGGGTAGTCATCACACTCTGGTCTACTGGGTAAGTGCAAATCAACTCTTACGATAAACAAACGATTATATTGGTCAAGTGCCAAATCTAGCACACGCTGGATAGTCTCTAGATAATTAACCACCAATGGATAATTCTCATTAACGGGTATTCCTCTAAAGTTAGTTCCATTCAGTAAAACTAAGTTCTTATTCTCATGGTGTCTAGCATTCATTGTGACTCTCCTATGTGGTATTCATAGGAGTTGTCTTACATGTATTAATTTAGAGATATTGATTATCTAAAGCCATCACTTTAATGGTGATGGCTAGTTACTTATCACTACTCACATACTAATGAACAGCTATGTAGTATTAACAAACCGACAAACCAGTTATGAAGATGCAGCCGCTGATGGTGATCGATGAATCAATATCATCCAGATTCAATAGGGTGGCAGAGGTGAACCATTACTCTGGAAATAAATTATTTTTAGTTTTACTTGATAACGGCAAAGGTAAGCCATCAAATCTTAATATTTCTGCCATTACTGTTGTCCAATTTCAAAACGATTTTAGGTTGTTAATCTATCGCAGGTTTTGCAAAATGACTCCATATAAAACTCAGTCACCACTTGATTTCCTGTAAAACCAATAATTGAATAAGTCTGATTAAGCTTTCGCTCATCAGGTTTAATTTCTAAATACTTTATGACAGATTTAGCCAAAAATAGAACGCAATAGACAGTCATTTGTATTAAAGACAATTGATACTTGTTACCTGATGAAATCCTGCTATCACTCGGATGCTTATCACTAACGAATTCCGTCAAGACTCTTTCTTTCATCGCTTCGTAATCAAATTTACCCAACTTGAGATACTCTTCCACATTTGCGCAAGCATGTTTATTAATCAGAATTCTCCAAGCAGATAGCAAACTTTGACTTCTTTGACCATTGAATATCCCCGCTAGCCTAAGTACCTTAAATGCATCGACAAGAATTACACCGTACTCAGGTCGCTCCGCAATTATGTCGAGATGATCTTTAATCTGAGCAGGGTCTTTAAATGCGGCAATATGGAAATACTGGCACACATCGAAGGGGGAGCTGTATTGCTGAGTTATAAGAATCCGTTTACTTGCCATAAACTTACCAAGATTTAAATGATAATGACTTTTAACCTTACCAAATAATTTCGGTATAACCATTCCAGGTAAATGAAAATGAATATACCCTCTTGTCTTCAAAGTACTAATTTGTGACTTAACCCTACGATGACTGACACCCATCAGATCGGCCAATTCACTCATTGATACATTATCGACAATTGCCAGTTTATTCGCTCTGCTCAATAAAATAGAAAGCAATAGTCTCAGGCTTTGATTTAGTGAGTGCGCTCTTTGGCCATCAATCTCTAAATCTGGAAGCATGAGTGTCTCTATACACTCATAAAACTGTAAATCCTCATCGCTTGAATCTTGAAAATTAAAAAAATCTACCGTTAGTTTGTACCATGCATTCGATCCTACTTGGCCCTTTATATTTTTGGGCTTCTTACGAATGGCGTAGCCATACTTGACTAGATAATCAAAAGTTTCCTTAGCTACGTTTGATGTGACCCCATACTTAATCCTGATATCTTTAACACTCAAATCAATCTGATCACAACCTTGCTCCAGGTCCTTCAATATTTTCATAATAAAAAACTTTGATTCTGGTTTCATATCTATAAATTTATGATTTAAAAATTTTAAATGCACAAGGTAATGCTCTAAAAGAAAGATAGGAAATAAAATACTACCAAATACTTTATATGACAATAGGTAGGTACCATTATAATAATTAAAAACGATGTCACCAACAGCGTCACCAGACGGTGTCATCAGAAATATACAGACGTGGTCTAATGACGTTGTTCTCGGCATTAAAAAGACGAGGTATACAGACGTAGTCAGCAATGAAAATCACCAGTTTATTACCTGTAAACTATTCAGCAAGGTATGTATCTGATACATTGGAAATATGCGACTAATTAGAATTAATTTGCCTTATGGGAGGACTATCAAATGGGAGGTTTATCTTGGATTACAGACAATAACAAACAGTTAAATTGGCTTGAGCAATATCTTGATAGGAAGAAGATTTTTTTCACTTATGAAGGCTCCCTAAAAAAAGAAGATCTTACAGGCTGCATCGAGCGAATAGAAGATCCCGGCATAAGACTTAAGTTTACCCTAAACATGAGAGCAGCTTGGAATAAAAGCCAATCTAGACAAAGAAAGTTATCAGATGGTTTCATATCTCAATCGATGGAAATAAAAAAAGAAACTCAACAACAGTTAAAGGCACTAGCATTAAGCAATAGTTGCTCTCAAAGTGAAATAATATCGTGTCTAATCAAGAAGGATTTCGATGCTACTGCATTGCTAAAGAAAGAACTTAAAGAGTGCGCAAGTAAATTGTCAGTTGCAAATAGACAAATAAAGAAACTAAAAAGCTCACGGTTAACCAATAAAATACCAAACATTGAAGCCGCAGAAAAACACATACTGACTCTAGAAGAATTAGTTTTGAACCAACGTAGGACTTTGAGTGATAATACCATTGCGATGAAAGACTTGAAGCTAGAAAATAATCGCCTCACGAGTCAACAAAAAAAGGAAGCAAAAGAGCTTTACAATAAAGCTAAGGATAAGCTATATGCAGATGGTAAAATACAATTATTCGGCATAAAAAAAACGACACAACTTTCACAAAAAATCGGTGGGTAATATGGTGGGTAAGAATAATACCTACAACAACAAAAACATCCAAGACAATGATTATAAAGTTATTTGTATGAATATATCGCGAGCAGATCCAAAACGTGGAATAATGTTTTAGCGGTCACGCTAGAACACTAAAAACCTTACTAAAGCCTCATTAAGTGAGGCTTTTTTTATTTACTAATATCCATAAAAAGCTATACCCTCAGCCGCCAAATATCGAAGGTTTCCTGACACAACTGTTCTCTAAAGTCTGGGTGGGCGATATCGATTAAAGCGCGGGCGCGTTCACGCAGTGATTTACCCCGCATGTTGGCAATACCATATTCGGTGACAATGTAATGCACATGGGCACGAGTAGTGACGACCCCTGCGCCAGGAGATAACACTGTCGCAATCCTTGAAATAGTGCCTTTAGCTGCAGTGCTCGGCAGGGCAATAACCGATCGCCCTCCTTCAGAAAGGGCTGCCCCGCGAATAAAGTCCATTTGACCACCTACACCGGAGTAGATACTCGTGCCTAGCGAGTCGGCGCAGACCTGACCTGATATATCCACCTGTAAGGCAGAATTTATTGCCATAACATTAGGATTTTTACGAATAATAGCCGTATCGTTAACCTGTTCAATATCCATGAAAATCACTGATGGATTATCATCAACAAAATCATAAAGTCTCTGGCTACCTAAAGCAAAACCTGTCACCAGTTTGCCTGGGTGCACCTTCTTACGGCTGTTATTAATGGCGCCACTCTCGACAAGATTTAATACCCCATCGGAAAATAGTTCGGTATGGACACCAAGATCACGATGCTCTGTAAGGCAAGAGAGTACAGCATCAGGAATCGAGCCTATGCCCATTTGTAAGCAGTCACCATCGCGGACCAGCTTGGCAACATTTTTACCTATGGCTAAGCTAATCGGGTCACTTACAACTAAGGGATGTTGTGGCAATACCATACTTTGCTCATACACAGCGGCAAATTTCTGGTAATGAACAAACCCATCACCATGAGTACGGGGCATCATGGGATTAATATGTGCGATGATTTTACCGGCCATTTGGCATGCTGCCAACGTTGCTTCAACCGAAATACCCAGTGAACAAATACCATGTTTGTCGGGCGGCGATACCTGAATAATAGCGGTATCAATTTGCTGCTCACGGGAACGAAACAGTTTAGGAACTTCAGAGAGAAATATCGGCACATAGTCCGCATCACCTTGTTGCAACAACAAGCGTGTTGGCACGCCACCGAAAAAGCAGCGATGACGAAGATGGCCTTTTAATCTTGGGTCACTTAATGACTCAGCTCCTTCTGTATGAAGCTGCAATAGTGTTAAATCATGCCGATTTAAAGCATGTACAGCCAATGCATCGAGTAATAGCTTGGGTGTCGCTCCCATAGAGTGGGTCCAGATTGTTTCACCATTTTCAATTAAAGAAACAGCTTCTAAAGCGGTGTTACAGATAATTGGGGGCATTAAGTTTACCTAGGTCATGGCTCTGTTTTCAGTGTAAAGGCTAATAAAAAACTTTAATAGACTCTATAAAAACCAATTATCAGGAAGTTGATCTTAAGCACGGGTTATAACAATTTAACTTGAAATACACAGACATGAAGACTTTAAACTCGAACTAGTTAGCCTTAAAACTGAAGCGTTTTGATATGAAGGTTTTTATGCGCAATAGTGTTTGAAACTGTATCAGCTAATACAAATATTCTAGCGATAGGCATAAAAAAACCTGCCGCGGCAGGTTTTAATTAATACTTAACGAGCACTAATAAAACAGTATTAGATATCCATACAGCTTTTAAGCTTATTCATGGCATTTTTTTCTAACTGTCTTATACGCTCAGCTGATACTTGGTAAGTATTAGCCAGCTCTTGTAGGGTCGTTTTATCATCATCTAACCAGCGAGAACGAAGAATGTGCTGACTACGCTCGTCTAAGGTTTTAATGGCTGATAATAAACGGTCCTGCGAGTCTGACTCCCAGTTGTCGTCTTCAATGTTTTGCGCAACATCTGAAGCGTGATCTTGCAAATACAATGCTGGTGCATAATCGGTTGTGTCGTCGTCACTGTCATTGGTCAAATCAAAGGCAGGATCTTGCGCCGCCATCCGAGATTCCATTTCGGTCACGTCTGATCTAGAAACACCTAAGTTTTCGGCCACCATTGAGACTTCTTCATCGCTGAACCAGCCTAAACGTTTTTTAGATTTGCGAATATTGAAGAATAGTTTGCGTTGTGCTTTGGTGGTAGCCACTTTCACAATACGCCAGTTTTTCAACACGTATTCATGAATTTCAGCTTTAATCCAATGCACTGCAAATGAGACTAGACGAACACCAACATCGGGATCAAAACGTTTTACCGCTTTCATCAAACCAACATTGCCTTCTTGAATTAAATCCGCCTGTGGCAGGCCATAACCAGAATAACCTTTGGCGACGTGTGCAACAAAACGAAGATGCGACATAATAAGTTGTTTAGCCGCATGAAGATCGCCGGTTTCTTGTAAACGCTTGGCGAGATCAAACTCAGTCTTAGCATCTAACATTTCAATTTTAGATACTGACCGAATATAAGCTTCTATGCTACCACTGCTTTGCGGTAACGCTAGCGCCATTGATTGCGTTTGATAAGTCATTCGCTCTCCTACTGCTTTAATAAAATCATGCTACAAAATCTTTGAATACAATAAGATAAATTAAACATTCACAAGATATTAGCTGATGAACTTTCTATTACTAAGACATCTTATGTCAAATAAAGTTCATCCGAGCGGTTATTTAACCCGTTAATACACTACTTTGCAAGTAAACTAAGTTTCATTTACTCATTTTACATAGATTAACTTAATCGGTAAATTCTGTTAGCGCCTGTTGTCTATGTTTATATTAATCGCTTGTTACTGAATCTATCTGCCATAAAAGCTATTGACCACAGGTGATTAACTACAGACTGTTTACGACGGTTCGATTTTACGAAGATGCTGTCGCACTGATAAATAAGATCCTAACCAGCCTAAGAATGATGCCAGTAAAACCAGTTGGCCTAGTTCAGCAAAAGTAAGTGACTGCAAACTTAGTTCACTACCATATAGCCCCATTAAGTCTGCTAATGCGCCATCCAAATACCAGACTAATAAATTAATAATTATCCACGCTAAAAGCCCACCAATGACCCCATACCATATTCCAGTATATAGGAACGGCCGCTGAATAAAGGCTTCTGTGGCGCCGACTAATTTCATAATTTCAATTTCGGTGCGACGATTCATAATAGCCAGTCGAATGGTATTGCCTATCACTAATACCACAGCCAGTACTAATAATGCCGCGATTGCCAGTACGGTTTTCTCCAGCAAGCGCACCATGGCTTGTAAACGCTCTAACCATTCAATATCTAAACGACCAAAACTGACCTCAGGTTCACGCTCAAGCCTACGCAATAACTCGCGGGCACCTGTTGGGCTAGAATACTTTAACGATGGCGTAACTGTTACCACTGCTGGCAATGGGTTTTCATCAAGGTAAGATAAAGCTTCACCAAAACCAGATAAGCGCTGAAACTCTTCTAAGGCTTGCTCTCGACTGATATAGTCAATCGACTCGACTTCTCGAAACACTTTAATGCGTGAAATTAAGCTTTGGATAGATTGCTCGCTGCGCCCTTCATTAATAAACAGCGATATCTCTGCAGCGCTGTTCCAAGATTGGGTAATATTTTCTGCATTCTTAACTAATACCTGCAATGCGGCAGGTAAGCTTAAACTGACACCAAGCACTGCCATTGTCATGACAGAAGATAACGGATTACGCCACAACTCACCAATACTCGACATGCCTTGCTGAATGTGACGAATAAAAAACATCACGATTCGGCCACTCATAGGTAGCTTACTTTGAGTAATATTATTATGTTTAGCCATTATTCTTCTCCCGCCAAGCTGGAGCGCGACTCACCGCCAATCATTTTGCCCTGTTTAAGGGTAAAGGTTCGATATTTCATCCGCGCAATTAACCCTAAATCGTGGGTAGCAATTAACACGCTGGTTCCTGCGTCATGGAAGGTTTCAAATAACCTTAAAATATCCATAGACAGTTTGGGGTCTAAGTTACCGGTTGGCTCATCGGCTAACAAAATAGGGGGCTTATTCACAATCGCGCGGGCAATACCTACCCTTTGTTGTTCACCGCCAGACAACATAATGGGGCTATGACGCTCTTTGCCATATAACCCAACCATATCTAACGCACCGGCTACACGCTTTTTGATTTCACCGTGGGAAAAGCCCTCAATCACTAATGGCAGTGCTACATTGTCAAAGACACTTTTATCCATTAATAGGTGATGGTTTTGAAAAATCATGCCTATATTACGGCGTAAATAAGGCACGTGTTTGGCACTGACATTGGCAATATCATGGCCATTGATAGCCACCCTACCTGCTGAGGCACGTTCAATGACGGTGATCAATTTAAGCAGGGTGCTTTTACCTGCACCAGAGTGACCGGTTAAAAAAGCCATCTCACCTTGACGAAGATGAAAATTAATATCCAGTAAGGCTTTTTGCCCGCCGGGATAGACTTTACTTACCTGCTCAAATTGGATCATGTTTGCCTATTCTGCCTTTTCTTGACTAAATAATGCTTCGATAAAATCATGGGCATTAAAAGTACGTAAATCATCAATTTGTTCGCCGACACCAATGTGACGAATGGGAATATTAAACTTATCTGCTATGGCGAAGATAATACCACCCTTTGCGGTGCCGTCTAATTTGCTTAAGGTAATACCTGTCACACCCACTGCTTCTTGAAATAGTTGTGCCTGGCTAATCGCATTTTGCCCTGTGCTAGCATCTAAGGTTAACATCACTTCATGGGGTGCATTGATGTCGAGTTTTTTCATCACTCGAACAACTTTTTTTAGTTCTTCCATTAAATGGCTTTTGTTCTGTAAACGGCCTGCGGTATCAGCAATAAGCACATCGACTTTACGTGCTTTAGCTGCTTGAAGTGCATCAAAAATAACTGAAGCACTGTCGGCTCCTGTGTGCTGTGCAACAACAGGAATATTATTGCGCTGCCCCCAGACTTGTAGTTGCTCAACAGCGGCCGCCCGAAAAGTATCACCAGCAGCTAACATGACAGATTTGCCTTGTTTTTGATACTGTTTTGCCAATTTACCAATGGTCGTTGTTTTACCTACACCATTAACACCTACCATTAAGATAACAAATGGCCCCTCAGCATTATCAGGCACCAAAGGGATAGCTACAGGGGCTAACATTTTGTGCATTTCATCACGCATCAGATCATACAGTGCTTCTGCATTTTTAAGCTGTTTACGCGATGCTTGCTCAGTGAGACTTTTAATTAACTTAGTAGTAGTTTCAACACCCACATCGGCGATTAACAGTTGTTCTTCAAGCTCTTCAAATAAATCGTCATCGATTTTTTTGCCACTAAACAGACCAATGAATCCAGAACCAATATTTTCACTGGTACGCATCAAACCACGTTTTAAGCGCGCAAACATGCCTTCTTTTTTAGGCTTATCTTGAGGCTCTGGTTCAACTTGAGTAACAACACCTTGCGCATTATCTTCTGCAGCTTGAGCTTCAGCGGCTGCTATTCTGGCCTCTTCTGCAGATTGAGCTTCAACGGCTGCTATTCTCGCCTCTTCGGCAGCTTGAGCTTCAACGGCTGCTATTCTGGCCTCTTCGGCAGCTTGAGCTTCAGCGGCTGCTATTCTGGCCTCTTCGGCAGCTTGAGCTTCAACGGCTGCTATTCTCGCCTCTTCGGCAGCTTGAGCTTCAGCGGCGGCTATTCTGGCCTCTTCGGCAGCTTGCGCTTCAGCGGCGACTATTCTGGCCTCTTCGGCAGCTTGCGCTTCAGCGGCGACTATTCTCGCCTCTTCTGCAGTTTGAGCTTCAGCGGCAATTATTTTAGCCTCTTCGGCAGCTTGCGCTTCAGCGGCTGCTATTTTAGCCTCTTCGGCAGCTTGAGCTTCAGCAGCTACTATTCTGGCCTCTTCGGCAGCTTGAGCTTCAGCGGCGAAGATTCTAGCCTCTTCGGCAGCTTGAGCCTCAGCGGCTGCTATTTTAGCCTCTTCTGCAGCTTGCGCCTCAGCGGCAATTTTTGCATCACTCGCTTGCGCTTGAGTAGCATCATCTTGAATACTTTCTTGAGCAACGTCTTGGACGACTTCTTTGGAGGTTTCAACGACCTCTTGCTCGTTCTTGTCTTTACGAAACCACGAGAAAAAACCTTTCTTTGCCATGTTTACTACCAGTGCTCAATATAAAATAAGTTCAATTACAGCGATTTTTTTACGCCAATAGGGGTTATTGGAGAATACTCAGTATTTTTGGTTGAGTTTAATATAAAATATCAGCTGTTTAGGGTGAGCATAGTCTACCACTTTCTTTTTCTTTGTTCAGACAAAATCACGAGGAACACATGGCACGACAAAATAGCAGTAGTGGACAGGTCAGAATAATTTCTGGGCAATGGCGTTCTCGCAAGCTGCCGATCCATGATTTAGAAGGCTTACGCCCAACAACAGACCGTGTGCGTGAAACCTTATTTAACTGGTTGTCGGTCGATATTCGGGGCGCTCGAGTATTAGATTGTTTTGCCGGAAGCGGGGCATTAAGCCTAGAGTCGTTATCACGTTATGCCGAATTTGCGTTAATGTTTGAATTACAAAAAAGTGCTGCCAACCAACTGACCAAAAATCTGCACACCCTTAACTGCATCAATGCCAAAGTGATTAATGGTGACAGTTTGCAGTTATTGGCGAAAGGAACAGATCAAGGTTTTGATGTGGTTTATATTGACCCTCCCTTTCGTAAAGGTTTGGCCAAACAGACTATTGAATTATTAATGGCCCATGGTTGGTTAAATAACGATGCACTCATTTATCTTGAAACCGAAACCGATCTTACTGATCTGGTTATTCCAGCAAATTGGTTCCCACTGAAACAAAAAACAGCGGGACAAGTGAGTTACCGTTTGTATGCTTATCAGTCTGAGACTTAAACAGCACATTTTTCAATGTTAGATCTGTCGCTTGTTGTCATAAGTTACTCCGGTGCCACTGTTAAAATTTATTTAGCTTCATCCATAAAAAAACCTCGTTCACTTGAACGAGGTTTTTTATTCAGTAGCCTAAACCAAATTACTTTTTAGGGTACGGATGGGCGACACCTTTATGACAATCAACACAGGTTTTTCTGTCTTCTGGTGCTTTTTTGAAATTATTTTCATGCATTTTTTTCGCCATTTTCTTCATGCCTTCGGGCTGATTTTCATATATACGAGTATGGCAATGACGACAGTTAGCTGAATCATTAGATTTGAAATACTTTAATGCTAGGTCTGCTTGCTCTTTACGGTTTTCATCTAACCATGCTTGAGTATTGAAATCATCTATCATGATAAAACCGTATAAATCTTTAGAAACAATGATTTTTTTGATCAAGTAATCAACTGGACCATGGGGTAAATGACAATCTTGACATTGAACTGTTACACCTGCATTGCCACCGCCATGAGCTGACGCTAATACTTCATCCTTTAAAGAGTGATTACTGTGACAAGACATACAGAAAGCATCAGTACTTGTTGCATGTAAGGTTTGCTGAGTTGCAAAGTAGCCAACTACACCTAAAATCACACCGACAATAATCAGTACGATAATGGAATATTTTGCGCTTGGTTTAAATAGGGCACGCCAGTTCATGACACATCTCCGTTTTACAGAATTTTATATATTATTAATTTTCAGCAAGTGTAGAGTGTTGTGATACTAAAAAAACAGATATGCCTCTAGGTTTAGGTAATAGGTAGAATTCATCACTTAAACTTTGAAGTTGATCAATAATTGACTAACTATTACTCACTCCAACCTTAAACTAAACTTAATACAACGGAGGTGACTTAACAACAAGACACAAAATATCAACGGTATAATTGCAACACAGATCTCATTTTATGCCATGACCCGCTAATTTAATTATTTATGTTGAGCCAAAATATGCTGTTTTTCACGGGCTAGTATAAGCATCTTCCAACCACCCCACAGCATTATCCCCCCACCGACAAGGATCATGGCGTAAATGATTTGTTGATCCGCCAACATAGGTAAAAAGTTTTTATCAAAGCCAGCAAATATGCCATACAAGCCTAAGCCAAACAGAAGGCTGCCTGGAAAATCAATAATGGCAATCATCAGCATTTTACGATCAATCGCTTTTAGTTGTGTTAGTAGCAGGTCTGACATAACAATTTCATCCTTAAATTAAAAAATTAACATAGCAATAAAAACAATCTGTTATCAACAAGTTTATTTTTTTATGTTTCATCTGCCTTATCACATGGAGGGGAACGTAATGATTAAATCATGCCTCCTTCATTTTCAATTCTTAACATAGGGTTTCACGTATCTTATTGCCCACAGTTAAGCTACAAAACGCCATAAGTGCAAAAAGTCTTCCGAAGAAGACTTTTTATTATGTAAGCCTGTCAAAAACCTACTGGTAAACCGGTAAAATATCCGCCATAGCCAACAAGTGACACGTGGCCGTTAATGCCCCAAATAACACCACAATCATGATCAACATATTGCCTCCTGGTACTTTAAAGCTTTGGCTATTTGGATATAGCTGACGGGTTTTATAAGCCAATAGTGCAGGTACAATAACCGCCCAGATAGTTGCGGCTAAAGCCGCAAAGCCGATAGCCATTAAAAAACCATTAGGAAAGAGTAACCCTAATACTGTTGGTGGAATAAACGTAATTGCTGCGGTTTTTAATCGGCCAGTACGAGAATCATCAAAACCAAATAAATCAGCTAGGTAATCGAATAAGCCTAATGTCACCCCTAAGAAAGATGAGGCAACCGCTAAGTTGGCAAATAAGGTCAGTACGCGTGACAAATTTTCGCTAGCGATAGATTCAGATAAAGCCGCCACTAATACCCCCATATTACCGCCTTGAGCAATAATATCTGAGAACATAGCACGAGAAATATTGCCCATAGTGACCACTAACCAACAGGCATAAATCACCAAGGCAATGGTTGTGCCTAGTACGATAGCTTTTACAATGGTTTTAGCATCTTTACCGTAATATTTAACCAGACTGGGTACATTGCCATGGTAACCAAAACTGGCGAGGCCAAATGGCAATGCAGCCAGCATATAAGGTAAATAACGAGCTTCACCGTCGGGTTCAAACAATCGACTTGGCTCTATTTCAATTAATAAGTTACCCGTAGCTAAAAAGAAAGTGATCACCATGCCACCAAGCATAATGGTGGTAATGCGATCAACAGCTTTAGTGCTGATTAACACAATAAGTGCTAGCACCAATGCAAACACTAATCCGGCGATACTTTGCGGTAAGCTGATGCCAATAGCCTGCAGACTATGATTAACAATCGAGCCACCGCCACTAATATAAGCGTATGTTAGGATGTACAACACAAAAGCAATTGATAAACCATTGACTATTCTACCAAATTTCCCGAGCGTATCACGCGTTAACGTGTCAAAACTGGCCCCTGGCTCAAAATGTAAATTGGCTTCCAGTAATAGTAAACCAGACATCAGCATACAAAACCAAATACCTACTAACATCAGTACAGAATAACTAAACCACATGCCTGCCCCGACCACAGGTAACGAGAACATTCCCGCACCAACGGTCGTACCAGCAATAATCATTGCCCCACCAATAAGAGACTTACTTTTGGGGCTATTTTTAGCCGCATTCATGTGGTTTGCCATTAATTTAAATGCTCCGCGTTTACGCTATCTTGAATGGTTTGTCGTACTGATGGACGTAATAATCCATTCGCGTGATCGCGTATGCGGAACACTTCATCTAATGGCTCACGACTGCATAAATAACCTAGCTCTTTTAGTTTAACGCTCAGGGTATTGTACAATTTTTTATCGTAGAACTCTGGCGCAGTAATACCGTGCAACGCCCCTAACCTTTGGGCCAATAAATGGCTGTCTCGTTCAAGTTCAGCACGCTCTAATTCAGGTTTGATACCTAGCAAATTAAAGATAATGGCATAACGCTGTAATGTTTCACTGACGGTTTCAGCTAATAGCTCTAACTGGGTGATATTCGCTTGGACAACAACACAACGTTTATCACCACTAATTAAATTCTCCTCAACCATTTGATCAAGCACTAAATCAACATAAGCGGGAAGATCAGCAATACCCATAAATAATTCTGCTTTCATCAGCGGGTAAAAGTCCTCAACCACTGCCAGAATTTGTTCACGGTTACACTCTTCATAGCGCACTAAACAACTGGCAATTAATGAAGGAATAATCATGATATGAATAATATTATTACGATAATAACTCAAGGTAATAGCATGGTTAGGGTCAATTGCGACAATGTCCCCGAGAGGGTCTTTTTCTAAGGTAAATTTATTGAGTGATAAGCAATGCTTAACAATGGATGGACCATCACCTTCTGCAACCGATGCATAGTCGGAATAAGGAGCTTGCTTTAACAGTTTTAAATAGAAATTTAGCTGACGCTCAAGCTGATGACGTTCTAACGCATTTTGCTCTGAGGCCAGTAATACTAAACTGGTTAACGTGACTGAACTTGCTGCAGCGGCACCATTTATGTTGGTCATCACTTGATTGGCTAGAAGATTAACTGCTGGCGTAACCCATGATGGTTTCTGGTCAGGATCTTTGGCAATTTCTTCACGCCAATCGGGAGATTGCTGTTTCAAAAAGTTTTGTAAATTGATTGGCTCGCCAAAGTTTACGTAACCCTGGCCAAAATTACCCAGCTTACGAATAGCACCAAATACCTGCCAAAGTGATTCCTTCTCTTTTTTCTTACCACTTAATTCTTTATGGTAAGTAGCCACTTCCATCACATGGTCATAACCAAGATAAACAGGCACTAACGTCACTGGACGTTCAATACCACGCAGTACACTATTAATTGTCATGGCTAACATACCGGTTTTAGGCGCAAGCAATCTGCCAGTACGTGAACGGCCGCCTTCGGTAAAGTATTCAACAGCGTAGCCCTTAGCAAACAGTTGATCTAAATACTCACGAAAAATTGCGGTATACAGTTTGTTGCCATTAAAACTACGGCGAATGAAAAATGCACCACCACGACGGAACATTGGGCCTGCAGGCCAGAAGTTTAAGTTGATACCGGCGGCAATGTGCGGCGGCACCATACCTTGGTAATACAAAATATAAGACAGCAGTAAATAGTCCATGTGACTGCGATGACAAGGCACATATACAATTTCATGACCGTCATGATGCAGTTGACGCACTTGCTCAGCGCCTTTGATGTTAATACCACTGTATAGCTTATTCCATAACCAGGTGAGAAAACGCTCGGCAATTCGTACTAAACTGTCTGAATAGTCGGCCGCGATTTCGTCCAGATACTCAATCGCAGTTTCACGCGCTTTTTCTTTGGAAATCTTCTTATTTGTCGCTTCTTCTTCAATGGCCTTATTGATCGATTCAGACTTTAATAACGAAGCAAACAGAGCTTGACGGTTAGGCAGTTGTGGTCCAGTCATTACTTTACGTTGACGGCGAAAATGTACCCGAGCCACCCGAATTAACTTATGAGCAATCGCCTCATCAGTACCATGTTCATCGGCTAAATAGCGTAATGACATTGCGTTAGAGAACTGCACAAAACTATGGCGACCTAGAAATAGAATCATTAACCATTTACGTAACCAGGTTGGATTCTCACGTTCAAGCACAGCAGCTTTCATCGTGTCATCTTCTTTGCCTGGAGTACGGCCCCAGTAAAGACTTACTGGCACAAGTTGAATATCTAATTCAGGCTGCTGACGGTGGAGCGCTAATAAACTGGTAAAACAGTTTAAAAACTTCTCACCACCCTCACGCTTACCAATAATAGGCTTTCGCCCCTCTAAACAAACAACTCGTGGCACTTTCATACCATCAAGTTGTAATGGCGCATAAGGACTTGGTAAGCCTAAACCTTGGGTCATTTCGCTTAATGCTGCAGTGTCACTTATCGACTCTGTCTTCATGACATAAACAATGGGCTTGTCTGGATCGAAGTTTAGATCTGCAAATGGGTCATGTGGCACAACTATCGTTTGCACCATCAGCTTTTGCACCCTACGCAGCAGTCTAAGCATGATTGAATCTGGTTTTGACATAATAATATTCGCAATAAAGCCCTTTTAATATGGGCACATAGGATACCAGAAACTGGTTACCTTTCACTATATGCTGTACACATCAAGCAAAGCTTTTAAATTCAATAACAAATAAATTAAAGCATGCAATTGATACATATAATAAAAAAACTATTTAAGATAATAAAATTAAAAAATAATTGGTGAATACTTGCGCAAACCAAAACACTGTATATAATGACAGTTACTGTATAGAAAGACAGGAAACAACATGAGACCCTTAACACCACGCCAAGCTGAAATTTTAGAGCTTATTAAAAACAATATCTCTGAAACTGGTATGCCGCCTACTCGTGCAGAAATCGCCACACGCCTAGGTTTCAAAAGCGCAAATGCTGCAGAAGAGCATTTAAAAGCCTTGGCTAAGAAAGGGTTTATTGAAATCATGCCCGGCACATCCCGTGGAATACGATTAACCCAAGAAGATGAACCCGAAGAAACAGGTTTACCTTTAATTGGACAAGTCGCCGCAGGTGAACCTATTTTAGCGCAAGAGCATGTTGAACAATATTATCAAGTTGACCCCAATATGTTTAAACCCGCCGCAAACTTCTTATTAAGAGTGCGTGGTGACAGCATGAAAAACATCGGTATTCTAGAGGGTGATTTACTCGCCGTACATAAAATACAGCAAGCCAGAAATGGCCAGGTAGTTGTTGCTCGTGTTGAAGATGACGTGACAGTGAAACGTTTTGAGAAAAAAGGCAATGTCGTATATTTGCACGCTGAAAATGAAGCGTATGCACCTATAGAAGTAGACTTAAGTTACCAAAGCCTGACTATTGAAGGGCTTGCAGTTGGTGTAATTCGTAATGGAGAATGGTTATGAACAAACTAATGGGTACATCCCCGCGTCATCCTGGTTTATGGGTAGATATACCAACTGCAGATATTAATTTAGCGCAGCCTATCACCACACTCCAAACCGAAACCAATGGTAAAGTGGAACTCGGTCAATATGCTAGCCAGTTGGCACTACTAAGCCAGCAAGGTCGATGGATTGTGCTAATTAACCCCGCCAATATCAATTACAAACAGATGTTAGCTAGTGCCGGGGTAAGAATGGACCGCGTATTGTTAGTACATGCAAAGGATGAAATTGAAACACTTTGGGCGATGGAAAAAGCATTAACCAGTGGCACATCCAGTGCGGTAATTTCATGGACTCAACCATTAGATGCACGCGATAGCCGCCGATTAGAGTTAGTGGCCAAAAGTGCCCGCGCATTAGGTGTAGTAATTGAGGATGTAAGCACTCACTTAGGCACTAATTTGGCAACCAAAGCAATTAT
The DNA here is from genome assembly GCF_020511155.1 of Shewanella glacialimarina. NCBI lineage: Bacteria > Pseudomonadati > Pseudomonadota > Gammaproteobacteria > Alteromonadales > Shewanellaceae > Shewanella > Shewanella glacialimarina. Next base: position 4,217,323 of record NZ_CP041216.1, read on the forward strand.
TTCAAATCAAAATAATGCTGTTAAAACAATTAATTTCACTTCATTTCATTAGTACTAAACGCCGTGTTTACTGAGCCCTGTCTATGTACAGGGCTTTTTTATGCAAACTTTCAGCTAATTAGCTATAAAAGTGATCTTGATCAATGTTTAATCTACAAGTAATGTGTTTAACAGGGTTGAAACATTTTTAACCTAATTGAAACGCTACAGTCTAGATTTTATCTGACAGATAAAAGCGTCAAATCAGAATTGATAGGTTCAGTTGTAGGTATCAGCGTGGTGCACATAAATATAAATCCGTAAGCCTTACACGCTTACAACCACCAAGGTACTTTGAGGTCATCAAGCTTTTTTGGGAACCGAAGAGTTTACATAGAGCAGAGACTTACTGTGTGACTCTTCTTTGTAGTTGCTATTCGCAATTGGCAGAGGAGAAGTCTTGTGAAGCAATGGTTGTATTGTGTAATGGCGGTGTTAATGGCACCTCCACTTGGGGCAAACGAAATGCCCCTCAACATGACAAAGGGTGTAACGAATATCAGTGGCCAGGTTTATGACCTCCATATGATCATTCTTTATATTTGCTGTGCTATTGGTGTTGTGGTGTTTGGGATCATGATTTATTCAATGATCTATCATCGTAAATCCAAAGGCGCGGTCGCGGCAAATTTTCATGAAAGTACCAAAGTAGAAATTGCTTGGACCGTGATCCCATTCGTTATTTTAATTGGTATGGCCATTCCAGCCACTAAAACCCTTATCGCTATGGAAGATCCGTCTGACGCGGACTTAACCATTAAGATCACTGGTTCGCAGTGGAAATGGCATTACAGTTATTTTAATGAAGATGTCGAGTTCTATAGCATTTTATCCACTCCTCGCACCCAAATTGACGGTGATGAAACAAAAAGCGCAACCTACTTATTAGAAGTAGATAAACCTTTGGTACTGCCTCTTAATCGTAAAGTGCGTTTTTTAATGACATCGGATGATGTAATCCACTCTTGGTGGGTTCCGGCATTTGCGGTTAAAAAGGATGCTAACCCAGGCTTTATTAACGAAGCTTGGACACGAATTGATAAAGCAGGAACTTACCGTGGTCAATGTGCTGAATTATGCGGTAAAGACCATGGGTTTATGCCTATTGTCGTTCAAGCTCTGCCTGAAGCGGAATATGATGCGTGGCTTCTAGACCAAAAACAGCTTGCCAATAATGCAGCTGCCGCGGCTCAAGCAGCATTATCAGAAACCCTTTCAAAAGAAGAGTTAATGACCAAAGGCGAACAAATTTACCTCTCTACTTGTGCAGCATGTCACCAACCTAACGGTGCTGGTTTACCTGGTGTATTCCCATCTCTTATTGGCAGCCCACTCATTAAGGGGCCTGTCGATGGTCATATTAATATTGTGCTTAATGGTAAGCCTGGAACAGCAATGCAATCATTTGCAAAACAGTTAACCGCCAAAGATATTGCCGCGGTTGTCACCTATGAGCGTAATGCTTGGGGGAACAACTCCGGTGATGTTATTCAGGCTGTTGATGTAAGCAATGTTGCCAGTGGTACTCATGCCGCAGAACCTAATCCAGCAAATACGAGCACTCAAGCAGTTGCATCTGCCGATGCATCTGAGCAAGTCAATGCTGCAGTTACCAAAGCAGTCGACATTGTCGCCGAGGTGAAAGAAGTAGATTTATCGGAATTAACTTACGAGCAGTTAATGACCGAAGGTCTACAGGTATACACATCCTCTTGTGCAGCTTGTCATCAAGCAACAGGTGCAGGTTTACCTGGTGCGTTCCCATCATTGATTGGTAGTCCCATAATTACTGGCCCTGTTGATGCGCATATCAATATCGTTCACAACGGTAAACCCGGCACTGCGATGCAAGCTTTCGCCAGTTCATTATCACCTCGCCAAATGGCAGCGGTGATCACTTACGAGCGTAATGCATGGGGTAACAACTCAGGCGATACGGTGCAAGCAGCCGATGTTAATAGCCATGGACAGTAGGGGATAATTAATGAGTACATCTACACACGATACTGCAGTCCATGACGACCATCATCATGGTGCCCCTAAGGGCATTATGCGCTGGCTGCTAACCACTAACCATAAAGACATTGGCTCTTTGTATTTATGGTTTAGTTTTATTATGTTTCTAACTGGCGGTGCCATGGCAATGGTGATCCGCGCTGAGTTATTTCAACCTGGCTTACAGCTAGTTGAACCTAACTTTTTCAATCAAATGACCACAGTTCATGGCCTTATCATGGTATTTGGTGCTGTTATGCCAGCCTTTACCGGCTTAGCTAACTGGCTAATACCTATGATGATTGGTGCGCCAGATATGGCATTGCCTCGCATGAACAACTGGAGTTTCTGGATTTTACCCTTCGCCTTTACCATGCTACTTAGCACATTATTTATGGAAGGCGGTGGACCTAACTTTGGTTGGACATTCTACGCACCGTTATCTACCACCTACAGTCCAGATAGCACGGCATTGTTTGTATTCTCGATACACATTATGGGGATTAGCTCGATTATGGGCGCGATCAACGTGATTGTGACCATAGTTAATATGCGTGCACCAGGAATGACATGGATGAAGTTACCTTTATTCGTGTGGACATGGCTTATCACCGCATTCTTGCTGATTGCGGTAATGCCGGTACTGGCTGGTGTGGTCACTATGGTGTTGACCGATAAGTACTTCGGCACCAGCTTCTTTGAAGCCGCCGGTGGTGGTGACCCTGTTATGTTCCAGCATATTTTCTGGTTCTTTGGCCACCCTGAAGTGTACATCATGATTTTACCGTCGTTTGGCATTATCTCGGCCATTGTGCCCGCCTTTAGCCGTAAAAAGCTATTTGGGTACTCATCAATGGTATATGCGACCGCCAGTATTGCAATTCTGTCATTCTTAGTGTGGGCGCATCATATGTTCACCACGGGTATGCCGGTATTTGCAGAGCTGTTCTTCATGTACTGCACCATGCTGATTGCCGTACCAACGGGTGTAAAAATATTTAACTGGGTAGCAACCATGTGGCGTGGTTCTTTAACGTTTGAAACGCCCATGCTGTTTGCTATTGCCTTTATTATTTTATTCACTATTGGCGGTTTCTCAGGGTTGATGCTGGCCATTACACCGGCAGATTTCCAGTACCATGACACCTATTTTGTGGTGGCTCATTTCCATTACGTACTGGTTACTGGGGCAATATTTTCCATTATGGCCGCAGCTTACTATTGGCTGCCTAAATGGACCGGTCATATGTACAACGAAACCTTAGGTAAATGGCATTTCTGGTGCTCGGTCATTTCGGTTAACGTGCTGTTTTTCCCAATGCATTTCTTAGGACTTGCTGGTATGCCACGTCGAATTCCTGATTACGCTATTCAGTTCGCCGACGTTAACCAGATTGTATCAATTGGTGGATTTGCCTTTGGATTGTCTCAGTTCATTTTCTTAGCCGTAGTGCTTAAATGCATTAAAGGCGGAGAAAAAGCGCCAGATAAGCCATGGGAAGGTGCCGAAGGATTGGAATGGACCCTTCCGAGTCCTGCACCATATCACTCGTTTACTACCCCACCAGAGATCAAATGAGATGAATCAGCCAACAAAATCGAATCGTAAATTACTGACCATGCTTATTTTAGGCGCTGTGGGTATGTTCGGCTTTGGTTTTGCGCTGGTGCCTTTGTATGACGTGCTATGTGATGCCTTGGGGATTAATGGTAAGCCCCAAAGCACCGCCAGCACTTACCAAGCGGTGATTGTAGATAAAAGCCGCACCGTTACCATTGAATTTGTCGCGCAGGTGCAATCTGATATGTCGTGGGAATTTAAGCCTCAGGTCAATCGTATTACAGTGCACCCTGGAGAGCTTACCCATGCGAAGTTTTATGCCAGAAACTTATCGACAAAAGACACGGTTGGCCAGGCGATACCCTCAGTATCACCAGGTCAAGGTGCTGCCTATTTTAATAAAACAGAGTGTTTTTGTTTTAATCAACAACCGCTAGCGGCATCAGCAAGCGCTGAACTTCCATTGGTTTTTTACGTGGATCCTGATTTACCAGAATCAATTCATACATTGACTCTCTCTTATACCCTTTATGACATTACCGACAAAGTCGGCGGTGGTGTAAAGCAAGGAGCAGCAAAATGACCACAAAGCATGAAGCCTATTATGTGCCAGCACAAAGTGCCTGGCCTATCATTGGTGCAATTGGCCTATTTTTAATCGCCTTTGGCGCAGGCAGTTACGTACAACAACTATCAACTGAAGCCAGTTATGGCGGTTATATTCTAATAACCGGTATCGCTGTGATCATATTTATGATTTTTGGTTGGTTTAAAACCGTGATTGATGAATCTATGTCCGGTTTGTATTCGGCGCAAATGGACCGTTCTTTTCGTCAAGGAATGAGCTGGTTTATTTTCTCTGAAATCATGTTCTTCGGGGCATTTTTTGGCGCATTATTTTATGCCAGAATGATTGCAATGCCCTGGTTAGGCGGTGCATCAAATAATGCCATGACCCATGAAGTATTATGGCCAGCATTTGAAGCTGTATGGCCACTGGTTAAGACTCCAGATGGCACAACCACCGAAGCTATGCCGTGGACAGGTTTACCGCTTATCAATACGATATTGTTATTAACCTCTTCGGTAACATTGCATTTTGCTCACACAAGTTTAGAAAAAGCGAAACGTACTCCACTGAAAATTTGGTTAGGACTGACCATTCTTTTAGGTTCTGCGTTTTTGTTTTTACAAGTAGAAGAATATACCCATGCTTACCACGACTTGGGCTTAACGCTTGAGTCGGGTATTTATGGCAATACCTTCTTCTTGTTAACCGGTTTTCACGGTATGCACGTTACCTTAGGGACAGTGTTTTTAATTGTACTGCTTTTAAGGGTGCTGAAAGGTCACTTTACCCAAGACAAACATTTTGCCTTTCAAGCAGGTAGCTGGTATTGGCACTTTGTTGATGTGGTGTGGTTATGTTTATTTGTGTTCGTTTACGTGTTGTAGCAACAGGTAAATAGCGCATATTAGTAAGGCCGTGGGTTAGGCTCAATTATGCCTAGTCCCATGGCAATCAATAACAAAATAACTACGAATGCAGAAAACATTACCCTACGCCCTAAAAAGCGACTCATAGACTGGGTGTTTTCACCCTTTACCATAATAAATAATGCGCGGGCTAAATTAAATAGAATGAATACAAGCAGTAGCACTAAAACTAACTTAACGAACAGAGGGGCTGTCACAGGCAATCCTTTTGCGGGTTTAGGTTGGGCCGCGTTTGTTTTTGTTGCTATTACTGTGAGCGTGTTTAGCATTCTGGTCAAGCTAGGTTTGTGGCAACTTGATAGAGCCGAATTCAAACAAGCTTGGGAACAAACGTTAATTGAAAGACAAAATCAGCCTGCAATTACCTTTAAGTCCTTACAACAAATCATTGCTTCACAGACTACTGATGCGTCTGAGACAAATATTTTGACAGGCTACCGTGTAGCCGTTTCAGCTTCGCCAGCCTCTGACAAGGTTTTATTACTCGATAATCAAGTATACCAAGGTCAAGTGGGTTACTTGGCCTACCAAGTATTTCAAGTAAAGCAGACTGAGCCTCGATTATTAGTCGAACTAGGCTTTATACCAGCCAATAAAGATCGCCGTATTTTGCCACAAATTAACCCTATCTCTGCAGGACGATACAAATTACTCGGGCGAATTTATCAAAAGCAAACTAATCCACTTAGCGACCATCTTATGGCTGAAAGTGGAAATCCTATGCGCTTTCAAAATATTGCCATAGATGAGTTATCACAAACACTGGGGTATCCATTATTACCTGTGGTTTTACAACCTGACAATGTGCCCCATATGGACTTACCACAACCCTGGCAACCCATTCCATTATCGGCCCATAAACATCAAGGATACGCACTGCAATGGTTCACTATGGCCGCAGTGTTTTTAGGATTAATGACTTGGCTGACACTGAAAAAGTGGCAGCAATTAAGGCGTTAAATATTTTTCCATTATATAACAAGTAATAAGAGGAGAGAGAATGAACTCCCAACCTAGAAAAAGTAATAAAACATTAATACTTTTGTTTGTGGTGTTTTTAGTGCCTGTGGCATTGGCCAAACTAGTATTAAGTATGGATTTGTATCATGGCGGCGCAACCAATAAAGGCGCGCTACTCAGTACAGACCTTACTTACAGCACCCTAGATATGGACAACCCTAAGCCACATTTATGGCAATTGGTGTATTTGCTGCCTGAAAAGTGCGATGAACAATGTGTAGACAGATTATATATTATTAATCAAAGTCACATTGCCCTTGGGCGAGACCGCGACAGAATAGTTCCAATGATACTGCTGCAAGACAACAGTGATATCGAGGCACTTAAACAGCTACACATTCCTTTTGATACCGCTGTAATTAATAGCAAGATGGCTGAATTATTACGGTTACAACAAATGATTATCGTCGACCCATTAGGCAGTTTAGTCATGCAATATGACGCAGTATTGGGGCGTGATGCCAATATTGTTCAGGGCAAAGCGATCATTGCCGACCTACGTAAAATGCTTAAGTTGTCGAGGGTAGGCTAATGCATATTCCTCAACTGATTAAATTCACCTTAGTATTTACCTTAATGGTAATTCTAATGGGCGCTTACACCCGCCTGTCAGATGCGGGCTTAGGCTGTCCTGACTGGCCTGGGTGTTATGGTCATTTAACCGTTCCCAATGAAAGCCATGAACTGGCAAAAGTCGAAACCCATTTTCCTGAACACACTATTGAACCGAAAAAAGCTTGGCTTGAAATGATCCATCGCTACATTGCTGGCACATTAGGCCTTATGGTGCTGGTGATTTTAATCATGTGTTTAAAGCAACGTGAAGCGCCAAAAAAGTTGCCAATATTTATCTCAGCCTTAATCATTTTTCAAGCCGCGTTAGGGATGTGGACGGTCACCATGAAACTGATGCCGATTGTAGTGATGTCTCACTTAATCGGTGGTTTTGCCCTATTTTCACTATTATTCATTTTGTATTTACGTACTAAGCCTTTACGTATTCCCGGCGGTGATACTTATGCTCGAAAACTGGCGCCATTGGCTGCTATAGGCTTAGTGGTATTAGTGGTGCAAATCATGTTGGGTGGTTGGACATCCTCTAACTATGCTGCACTGGCCTGTACCACTTTGCCAATTTGTGAGGGGAATTGGATAGACAATCTGCGCTTTGCCGATGCGTTTTCACCCTTTCAAGGTGACCATCCCAGTTTTGAATATGGGGTATTAGATTATCCAACCAGAATGACGATTCACATCACTCATCGTATTTGGGGAGTATTCACCGCAGTAATGCTTGTTTGGTTGGCGTTCAAGTTATTAAAAGCACAATCATCCACCATGTGCACCAGTGCCTATTTACTTATTTTAATGGTAATTGTGCAAGTTGCGTTAGGCATCAGCAATGTGGTGATGAATTTACCATTAGGCATTGCAGTTTCACATAATGGCGGCGCAGCATTATTACTGCTCACCATGGTATTTATTAACTACGCCCTATGGCGTAAAGCGTAACTAGAGGACATAACAATGACAAAACCGATCATCCTCAACGCTCCAAGTGCGGCTCTCACATTCCAGTGGCGGGCATACTTTGAAATGACTAAACCCAAAGTGGTAGCATTAATGCTACTGACGGTATTAGTGGGTATGTGTTTAGCCTTACCGGGCGCAGTACCACTACAACCTTTAATTGTCGGTATGGTCGGCATAGGATTAATGGCAGGCGCAGCAGCCGCTTTTAATCACCTTATTGACCGAAAAATAGATGGCCTAATGGCGCGAACCTATAACCGTCCATTGCCTAAAGGTAAAATATCTGGCGTAAAAGCGGCAGTGTTTGCGGTATCTATTGGGGTGCTAGGATTTGTGATGCTGTATGCCTGGGTTAACCCCCTCACAGCTTGGCTTACCTTTGCCAGCCTAATTGGTTACGCCTTGGTCTATACCACGTATTTGAAACGTGCAACATCGCAAAACATTGTAATTGGCGGCTTAGCAGGCGCAATGCCCCCTTTACTTGGCTGGACCGCTGTCACCAATGAAATGCATGGTCATGCGTTATTGTTGGTGATTATTATTTTCACCTGGACACCGCCGCATTTTTGGGCGCTAGCCATTCATCGACGTAAAGAGTACGCAAAAGTAAATATTCCAATGCTGCCAGTCACCCACGGCGTTGAGTTTACCAAAACCTGTATTTTGCTATACACAATACTGCTCGCCATTGCGTGCTTATTACCCGTGTTAGTCGGAATGTCAGGCCCAGTTTATTTGGTTGGTTCAACGCTACTGAGTTGTGGATTTATTTATAAAGCTTGGCAGCTTAAGTACCATGACTACTCAGGTTTAGCGATGAATGTATTTAAATTTTCTATTTACCACTTAATGGTGCTATTTATTATCTTGCTGGTTGATCATTACTTGTGGGTGAATTAATTCGTTAAGTTTAATAGTGACTTACAATAACAATGCACACGCTAAATTGGCAGCTAACATCAATATCTAGGGAAGTGGTAAATGGGTAAGCGCAGTATTATTGTCGCACTGATAATTATGGCATTCGGGGGCATAGTCGCTAATCAATGGCTAAGCCCTGCAGATAATATGCCTACAACGTCACTTACTAAGTCGCAATACGACTCCCTAGATTTAGCCACCAGCTTTATTTACGATAATCCTCGTAAATTGGCGCCGTTTAGTTTGAGTGATCAATATGGCAACACGATTACCAACAAAGATTTAGAGGGGAAATGGAGCTTATTTTTTATCGGTTTCACCTCATGCCCAGATGTGTGCCCAACCACACTTAACAAACTGGCCGCAGCCTACCCAGCTTTACAGCAAATATCTGACACCATACAAGTGGTGTTTGTATCAGCCGATCCTGACCGTGACACGCAAACCAAACGTCTAGATTACATCAACTTTTTTAATAGTGACTTTAAAGCCATTAGCGCTGAACACGCTCAGCTATTTCCCTTTAGCCGCGATCTCGGCTTTGCTTATGCCATGGTAGGTGATGGTGATGATTATCAAGTCGACCACAGCGCATCATATGTGCTGGTCTCACCTAATGCGGAAAAAATAGCGGTATTTAAAGCCAAGCCTAAGCCGGGTGAGACACCTCAAATACTGAATAATGAGTTAATTGCTGATTTTAAAAAGATCGTTGATAACACTTAACAACTGTTGATTATGCATAAAAAACCGTAAGCCCTAAAAAGTACACTTTAAATATTTTATATCACTACCTTACACATCGGATACTTGATATTGCCTATAAAGGCACCAATACTTGAAAGGCACTCCCGCTCATTTTTCAAAAATAGGTGAACCAACGCATAACTCAACGTTCAAACCGTTATGAATTAATCACGCTCAAAGCCAGCATAACTTAACTACTGGTGTCTAGTTTATAGGACACGCTATTTATTTCGCCCGTAAGGGAGTAACGTATTATTATCACCACTTGAAAGGAGGCTAAATGATTAAAGTATTGGTCATAGATGATTCTGCCTTAATGCGCCAGCGACTCACTCAGATGCTTGATACTGATGATAATATTATTGTTGTGGGTGAAGCAGAAGATCCCTATGAAGCTCGCGAACTTATTAAACAACTTTCACCTGATGTGTTAACCCTTGATGTTGACATGCTAAAAATGGATGGGCTGGCTTTTTTGCGTAATTTAATGCGCCTAAGACCCATGCCAGTCTTGATGGTGTCTTCGCTCACTAAAAAGGCAGCCGACATCACCTTAGAAGCACTCTCTTTGGGGGCTATAGATTATATTGTTAAGCCACAAAACCATTATCAAAATAGCCTATCATTATTTCAAAATAATTTAGTTCAAAAAGTCACCGCTGCAGGACAAGTGTCCTTTGATGCACCACCGGCTATTCGCCATCATCATGCAATAGCTCCCCCAGTGACGGGGAAGTTTAAAAATGGACTTATCGCCATAGGGGCGTCAACAGGAGGCATTGAAGCGATTCAAACCATTCTGATGGCATTACCCGCAAATATGCCACCCATTGTGATTACCCAGCATATACAGCCAGTATTTAGCAGCTCATTTGTAGCTAGGCTAAATCAAAATTGCCACTTAAATGTGATAGAAGCCCAAGGTGGTGAAAAGCTCACCGCAGGTAACGTTTATATTGCCCCAGGGGATCAGCATTTAGCCATCGAACCTGAAGGCAACCACTTTAAAACAAAACTACTTAACACTGGGCCAGTAAACCGCCATAAACCCTCGATAGACGTATTATTTAATAGCGTCGCTGAACATGCGGCTCAAAACTCTGTTGGTATTATACTGACCGGAATGGGCGCCGATGGCAGCACAGGCCTACTTGCAATGAAACAAAAAGGGGCTTATACCATAGCACAAGATGAAGCTTCGTCGTTGGTGTGGCAAATGCCCAGTGCCGCGGTTGCCATTGAGGCAGCCAGTGAAGTATTACCTCTAACTCAAATTAGCGACAAACTACTGACCTTACTCACCATCAGTTAATGTGTTTTTATGAGAATAGGTTTCGCTATTCTTCACGCCAAGTGCCATCATTTTTAGGCCTTACCCAAGCTTGTGAAAACCAATAATAGCCTGTTTGGGTTTTACTAGGCACAGTACAATTGTAGCGCTTTCGTCCTGCGGGTAAATCGCGCTTCGCCTGCACAGAAAAAGTATTATCATTAATCCAAATAGCAGGCTGACTTCCCTGGCCCTGCACAAAACACATCATTTGGTGCTTATCAATATCAGTGGTGTCGACTGTTACCTCAAGCAAAGGGCGCCATTGGCCATTTTTTAATTGTGGATCGGTAATGTTTTGCTTAATTACCGGCATGTTCAAGCTGGTAAACTTGATCGTTAACTCAGACAAGTCGGCATAATCAAAGGCTACCGGGAAACGCGGTAATGCCGTGAGTGATGAATAATTCCCTGCTGCGCCAGATTGCTGACCCAAGCCAACAAAACCCAACTCATCCAGCAATGAGGTTAACTCAGCATTATATTCACCATATGGATATGCCAGCATTTTCACACTTTGCCCTGTTTGCTGCTTAATTTCAGCTTCTGTTTTCAACAGGTTTTGCCCAACCCGCTGCCGCCATTGCACAGTGGTTTCATTGGCAAGATAGCGAATTAAATGCTCATGCCCCCAACTATGATTGGCGATTGTCGCCCCTTGTTCAGTAAGTTTTTTTATCTGCTGCCAGCTCATCATCCCCTTATATCCTGCATCAATAGGCTTAACAGAGATAAACACAGTAAATGGGAATTGATGCTTAGCTAAAATCGGTGCGGCATTGTCAATAATGCTGTCATAACCATCATCAAAGGTAATAACGATTTGCTTAGGCGATCCAGTTTGCTGCAATTTTATTTGTTCAACAGCCTGAGTCAGAGACATAACCGTAAAGTCGTTGTCAGCCAAATATTGCATTTGTTCGGCAAATTGAGCAGGGGTAACTGAGGTACTTTTGGGTGTACTGTCAGACACATGGTGGTATTGTAATATCACCACGGCATTGGCCAATGACGATATAACCCCCGTTAATATTGCGCCCGCCACTAACATGACTTTTTTAAGCATAGTGTTTCCCAAATATGTCTGTGTTTCGTTTACTGTTAAATGGCGATAAAAACCGCCAATTAATGGCGCTAGCCATTCCAATGATTTTATCTAATATCACAGTGCCACTATTAGGTTTAGTGGACACTGCGGTTATTGGTCATCTTGGTGAAGCCTATTACTTAGGCGGAGTGGCGCTGGGCAGTACCATTATTACCTTAATAATATGGTTATTAGGCTTTTTACGTATGTCGACCACAGGGTTAGTGGCACAAGCTTTTGGCGCAAACGATCACCATACCCAGCAGCAATTGCTTATTCAAGGGATCAGTTTAGCGCTTTTACTGGCCTTTTTCGCCCTTCTATTCCAACAGCCAATATTGTCATTAGCGCTGCACTTAACTGAAGCCAGCGAACAGGTACAATTTTATTGTCGTCAGTATGTGGAGATCCGCATTTGGTCATTGCCTTTCGCCTTAACTAACCTAGTGTTATTAGGCTGGCTACTTGGTAGGCAACAACCCAAAGCTGCTATGTGGCAGCTAATTATTGCCAACATTGTTAATATTATTCTAGATGTGGTGTTTGTAATTGGTTTTCAATGGAACGTACAAGGTGCGGCTTTAGCATCGGTGATCGCTGATATGTGTGCATTTAGTGTGGCGGTAATTATGGTTAAACAGCAACTGCAAAAGCAGCCTGGTTTTACCTGGCCACAGTTAACCCAACACTTAAGCTTTACAGGCTTATCACGCTTACTCACCTTAAACCGCGATATATTCATTCGCAGCTTATGCCTGCAAGCAGCATTCAGTTTTATGGCTTTTTATGGCGCGGGGTTAGGTGACGATACCCTAGCCGCTAATGCGGTACTGCTCAATTTATTGATGTTGATATCGTATGCACTCGATGGGGTTGCTTACTACGCCGAAGCAGAAGTTGGCCGCGCTGTAGGGCAGAATAACCCCAGCTTATTGTTTGAATCAGTTAGCCTAGCATTTGCCTGGTCAGCGATTATCGCTGTTATTTTCAGTGTCTTCTTTGGGTTATTTGGCCAACATATTATCAACGCTCTGACCAATATCCCCAGCGTACAACAAACAGCCAGCACCTACCTTATGTGGCTTATCGCCATGCCTATTGTAGCCTTTGGCTGCTATTTATTTGATGGCGTTTATATTGGTGCCGCCCAGGGACATATTATGCGTAACAGCATGATTATCGCCACCTTTGGGGTTTACTTCCCACTCTGGTGGAGCTTGCAATCCTTTGGCAACCACGCCTTATGGGGCGCATTATGTGCATTTATGCTGTTTCGCAGCATTAGTTTGGGTTGGCATTATCAATATCGACTCAAACTAAAATTTGGGTAAATACTTTTGAAATACAATCATCTTGAATCAATCCACCACTCCCTATTGATTACAAAAAAATCACATAGTGATTATCGAAACGTAAACTCGCGGCTTTAAAGATGTTGATATCAACTGCTATGATACCGGCATACTGCTGAGTTTTAGCCCAGCGACTAACATCAAACAATTAATCAATAAGACACCCTATGACCTCATCAACATTGACAGATTTAATCATCAACGACACCCAAATAGGCACAGGTAAAGCCGCCGAAAAAGGTGCATTAATTACCTGTAAATATACTGGCAAACTAGCCGACGGTACTGTGTTTGATAGTTCGGATACATTTCAAGTGGTGATATCCGCTAAGCGGGTTATTCAAGGTTGGTATATGGGCATTATTGGCGACAATCCGATGAAGGTTGGTGGCAAGCGTCAATTGTCAGTGCCAGCAAACCTTGGTTACGGCGAGCGTCAAATTGGCGAGAAAATCCCACCTCATTCAGATTTGTTTTTTGACATCGAATTGCTTGAAGTGTTAACCCGTGATGATTAAGTCACGCCAATAATGGTCTCACACCCTCCACATCGTCCTCTGCAACACGCCGTAAACCCATCCATGGGGGCTTGACGAAAACATCCTGTTTTCAACAGTTTCATATGCCTATATGAAAGGATTATCCTACTGCTAATTTTGCAGCTTCATGCCACATAGCGTCAGGCATAGGCGTCATTAATTTCCAAGTAATACTCATGGGTTGAGTCCCCGAGTGCGCCATGTAAAGCACTTCGCCAAAATTGACAAAACCCATGGTGCGGCCGTTTTCATCTGTCGCTTGCTCACGCACAAACAAAATCAATTTACGGCCCTCTTTTTCATGCTCAATGTAACCCAGACCTCTGCCATATTCGGGTCTTGCACTATTTTGAGATTGCCAATGGAATAACGATTCATTGATCGCGTAATCATGGTACATGGTCGTTGGTGAAAATTGTTTAACTGACTTTTTCAAGGTCACAAACAGCAACTCAACATTAAGCGCTTTAAGGACTAAAACGCCTTCACGGGCTGTCGATTTTTTGCCAAAAGAACTTGCGCCACTGGCTGCGAGTATTTGCTCTCTGGTATACCTTGAATGCACTTTCAAAGATGGAATTGCAGGGATAAGCATTTCAAGTTCATTATGATGTATACGCTCAATAAGTAACGATATGACATCAAGGAGTTCAGCTTGTAACTGAGCATGTCTCAACGCCGCAACACTTTGATTAAGGTTGGTAAAACCTAGCTCGGCGCCCGACTTATCCCAAAAATTATAATGGCACATTAATGCAAATTGGCACTGGGTCGCATCCATATCGTCGAAACTGAAGTTATTGATAATTAGCTGCTTTAAAAACTGTAAATATGAGATAGAACTACAAGCGAACAAATGATTATTTATCGCGCGATAGTAGGCTTTCGCCAGACTTGTATCTAAATTTGGCTCATTTATTTGGTTTTTATGTGCGCTCTCAACGAGCTCTAGCCAGCTCATTTTTAGCTTATAAATATCTTCTAAATTAACATTCGGGTTAAAGCGTAAAAAATTAGCCAAGCTTAAGGTTAGCGTACTTTGGTGCTCGAAATTATTAATGAGCTGGCGCAACCTGCTAGCATTCATGGTTGCACGACTAATATTTCGTAAAATCATTGCCTGAGTCTGTTCTTCTAGCTCGATCCGACAGCCTAATGGCAAATGAGGAAAGTCATTGGTTATCTCATCTTTAATCGATTGATTCGTTTTACCAACCAACGCGCGAAACTTTTGTGAAAAGTCATATTCATCACGAGAATTACCCACAAAGTCCAATACCGTGCAGCACTGTTTATCATCGGTTAAACGCAATCCTCGCCCTAACTGCTGCAAAAAGATGGTTAAGCTTTCGGTTGGACGTAAAAACAATAATGTATCAACGTCTGGAATATCGACGCCTTCATTGAAAATATCCACCACGCATAAAATGTTCACATGACCGCTAATTAAACTCTGGCGTTTTTGTTGCCGTTCATGACTATTATCACTAGTAAGAACATCTGCACTAATACCGGCTAAGTTAAACTTCTTTGCCATATATTCTGCATGTTCCTTACTGACACAGAACGCCAAGGCTTTTATCTGACGAATGTCAGTGACTGTTTCCTTTAGGCTTCTAATAATGCGAGTAACTCGTTGTTCATTATGAGTATAAAGATGGCTTAGCTCTGCGATATCATATCGCCCTTGATGCCATTTAATTTTGCGAAGGTCGGTATCATCATCAATTGCAAAATACTGAAAAGGACATAAATAGCGCTGATTGATGGCTTCAGGCAAACGAATTTCTGCAGCGATTACCCCACAAAAGTCATCAAGGATATTTTGCCCATCATGACGCTCCGGCGTGGCGGTTAACCCCAATAAAATCTTGGGTAAGAAATGCGCTAGTAATCCTCGATAACTACTGGCTGCAATGTGATGTACTTCATCGATCACAATATAATCATAAAAATCAGCGGTGAGTGGCAAGCTTTCTAATTGCAGGTTTAAGCTTTGTACCGAAGCAAACAAATGCCGGTAGCTATTAGGCTTGTGCTCAGCAACCCACAATTCACCAAACTGATTATTCTTCAATACTCCACGATAGGCAGACAAAGCTTGCTTAAGGATCTCTTGTCGATGAGCCACAAATAAAAAATTAGCTTCTGGATGCTGTTTATAAAAACGGGCAAAATCAAACGCTGAAATAAGCGTTTTACCGGTGCCCGTTGCCGCAACGACTAGATTTTTATACCGCTGATGAACTGTGCGCTCAACATCCAGCTGCTCAAGGATTTCTCGCTGATGTGCAAAGGGCTTTATATCAAAATGAAATGCACTGTCGTCACTGTAACCGCCCTTAGCTTCCCGCAACGCCTCGTGAAGTTTGTTTTTAGATTCAATATCACCCTTAAACAATTCAAATTCACTCGATTGCCAATAGGATTCAAAGGTGTTGAGAGATTTGTCTATGATGTGGGGGATTTCTTGGCTGGTTATTTTTAAATTCCATTCAAGGCCACTGGTCAGTGCAGAATGCGACAAGTTAGATGAGCCGATATATCCAGTGTGGAACCCTGTATTACGCAAAAACAAGTAGGATTTAGCATGCAAGCGTTCACGCTTAGTGTTGTAACTCAATTTAACTTCTGTATTTGGCAGGCTTGCTAAAAACTCGACCGCTTTAGCATCTGTCGCCCCCATATAAGATGTCGTGATGATCCGCAGCGTTTTGCCGCTGCGAGTGAACTCTTCAAGTTCATTCTTAAAAATCCGAATACCGGCCCACTTAATAAAAGACACTAACCAATAAATTTTGTCTGCTGAGCGGATCTCACGTTTAAGCTCTGTTTCAAGTGAAATACCCGCATTGCTGCCACAAAACAATTCACTTTGACTTAAGCCTGTTAGAGGATAAATGGCCTTCGTAAACTCTGGGAAATCGGTTGATATTGGGTTTTTCTTTTCGAACAACGCCGTCAAAATACGGCCTTTACTATCAAGCAAGTTTTCAGATATCAACTGATCATCACTGACATGATCTTTTAGCCAAAAAACCAATTTGTTAGCAAGACTAATTTGATTCGCTAACTGGTCATCGCCTTTTGGAACGGCTTCTATCGCATACTTAATGATGTTTGTTAAAAATCTGGATAACCAGATACTGGCTTCAGCACTATCAAGCGGCCTTTCTCCTAAATAGAAAACATCACGATCTATGTTTTTATCAATAAGTTGAGTAATGAGCTTTTCATAAATACCAACTTGCTCCATGTCGGATATGCCTTTTCAAAGTACGGAAGATAAAAATATACTATAACAACACTCTTGTATGAGTAATCTAAATTTTAATATTTATCAATTGAATACAGAAGCATATACAAAACTCACAGCACCAACACATACCTTGTACTTCTGCCGCCCGCGCCAGTTTTGGCCAAACATTGTTGCTCTACAAGCTGGGCCAAATGTCGGGTTGCAGTGGCCCGGCTGACTTTGGCGACTGTCTGATATTGGCTACTGCTGATGCCATCGCTAAAGTCACCATCGAGTAATCTATTAAGCACTTTAACTTGTTCTGTTGTTAACGATGGGGTGAGTGAGCGTCGATCCAAACGAAGCCAGAATTGGGTTTTCGCAATGGTTTGTTCAATGTTATTAAGAGAGTTTTGAACGGCATCGTTTAAGGTTTCTAAAAACCAAAGAAGCCAAGGTGTAATATCGAGAGAAACCTGTTGGGTAGACTCTAATATCGCGTAATAAGCTTTACGTCGCTCAAGTATGCTCACTGACATAGCGTAAAAATGAATCGAACGATGTTCAGCCTGTGCTAAAGCTAAGTCCGTGAGTAAACGAGTGATACGCCCATTGCCATCATCAAGTGGATGCAAGGTGACAAACCATAAATGAGTGACTGCTGCCCGTACTAAAGGATCTAGATCAGCCTGTGTTATTGATTGATTAAACCACTCAATAAACTGTATTAAACTATTGTCTAGCGTATCTCGAGGGGGGGCTTCAAAATGGATCGTCGGTTTGTCTAAACGTCCAGATACCACCTGCATAGGCTCACTACCGCGCAACTGGCCGCCTACAACAGGATTAAACACAGCTTGGTTACTTGGAAACAACAGGGCATGCCAATCTAAAATACGCGTTAAATTCAGTGGTTGTTGCCAATTTCGTAATGCATCTATGGTGATCTCGGCTAAGCCATCTGTTTGTGCCGTGGTGGGATAAGGGTTTTCTTCACTCACCCCAAGTTTATTGGCTAAAGATGAACGTACAGATAATACATTGAGCTTTTCACCTTCTATAGCACTTGAATGGACGATATTGGCGATCATAGTATCAAGTGTCCATTGGTTGGCTGATTCAGTGCCTATTTTCCCAAGCAACAAACCTTGGTTAAATTGAATTTGACGCAATAAAGGATTTATACGGGTTTGATCCCATATAAAGTCAGGCCATTCTTGCTGTTGCCAAATCCACATATTAACCTCTGCTAGCTAACTAAAATACTGTATTGATGAGCACACCAAACTATTCTACTCACAAAATGAGGCAAATAACAAATTATTCGCCTCACATAATGAGGCGAATAGGGTTATTAATTGCCTCATCACGATCACTTTTCACTTCAATAACACTTTAAATAGTCATTTCGGTATAATCACTTACCGGCTAAATAAACACGATGCGAAAACGACTGAATGACTTCTAAGCTGCCCCATTCAACATCATCATTGTCAACGATACCTAATCCCACTTTGCCGAATAAACAGGCAAATAAAGTGTTTATTATTGGCCTGCCACGTACGGGTACGACTAGCGTGAGTGTGGCTTTACTTGAGCAAGGCTTAACGGTTGCTCACCAGGCCTTTACTAAGCAGGCGTTTATGTTGGCCGATGCGGTGTCTGATGCGCCGTGCTTTAGTGACTATCAACAACTTGATGCGCTATTTCCCAGCGCTAAGTTTGTTTATTTAGATAGGCCAATGGATAAATGGCTACCGTCGATGCAAATGTTGCTGAGTAAGATGATGGTGCATTTAGATAAAGACAATGGCCGTTTTCATCCGATAATGAAACGCAGCTTTAATCATTGTTTTGATATATGGCAGATTGAGGATGTATGTAATGAAGCGCATTTAGCAGAGTGTTATTTACGCCACCAGCAGCAAGTAAGCGATTACTTTGCGGGGCGGGATGACTTTATCAGTATTGATATTGGTCAGCCGAATAGCTTGCAAACCTTATTGACCTTTTTAGGGATAAAAGATGACGATGCTATCGACTTCCCTGTGCTTAATGTCGGTCGCAACGTGGCCAGCTGGGATGAGTATAAACATCCGCATAAAATCAGTAGCAATGCCGCTGGCCCTGATAAACGAAAGTTTTTTGGTTACACCTTACCTAAACCATAATAGCCATGGCTTAAGTCACCTCAGCTCAATGTATTATTCGTCTGCGTTTTCGTGAGGTTTTCGCTTTACGATCCGTTTGGTTACGGTAAGCCAATCTAAACTCACCCCTGATATGGCACTAAAGCCCTTAATACGGAATATGAGTTGTAAAAATTGCGGCCTTGGCCGAATTTTAGGTTCAATAGAGCGCGGAATAAACCATAACGTGACCATACAGCGCATCACAGTAGACACAATAAACACCACAAATATCGGGCTAGATAACCATTGATTAAGTCCGGTGAATACCAAGAAGTCATTGGCATAAGTGGCAATAAACCCACCGACCATGGCACCGACAAATACAAAACCTGCACTTAATGATGCCTGTAATGCGGCATAGGTCGCAAAGTCGCTGCGAAAAGGCCGAATGTCGTATAAGTAGTTAGCGGTACAAAGGGTAAAGCCACTCCACGCTAGACCTGAAAAAACTTGTAGGGCAATGATATACCCATAGTGATCAGAAAAAATCCACAATAGTGGCAAACAAGGAATTAAGCAGCTGGTGATTATCATCACAATTCTATTGCCATATAAATCGCTAAAACGGCCCCAAAACCGCAAAGTAACAAACTGGGTAAAAATGGAGGCGACACTGGCGAACACAAATTCTAAATAGGTAAAATGTAAGTCTTCTAACATGTAAACCGCAAAAAACGGTGCAGAGATTGCCACCATACATTGCATGCCGGCGACAAATAAACTGTATTGACGGAAAACCTTATCTGCCCAAGCACTGCGAAAATTGACCAATGTCTGGGTAAAATAGCCTTTCTCTTTTGCGCAACAAGGTTCAGGGTCATGCATTTGCAGTAATAACCATGCTGACACTAATCGTCCCATAAAGGCGATTGAAAACAGTAAACTAAACCCTAGCCAGGCCATTTGATAGCTGTCGGTAAGACTTAAAATACCGCCGCCAACAAAAAACACGCTCAAGGACGCTGCCATAGTTAATCTGGTGCGGGCAGCAAAAAAGGCTCCTCGACGTTTGTCGGGCACTATCGCCCCCATCCACGCTCGCCAATGGGGCTGAATCAAGTTAATAAAACCGTGATATAACACCGCTAAGCCAATAAACATCCACACTGCATTATCAGGCCTGAGGGCGGCGACTAATCCCATTGCCAATACCACCAGCGCTTGTAAGATGGCTGATGTGACAATAAAAAGTTTACGGCTAAAGTGACTGGCTAACCACACTGACAATAACTGCGATATCGCACCAAATAATTGCGGTAATCCGGTAACAAAACCCATTTGCCCCATGCTTGCGCCTAAAAATATGGCATAAGCATTAAAAAAGTTATCACTGGTGGCGGTCATGGCTGACGATGCTATGGCTTCTTGCTGAGAACGGCGCAACGTCCGTCGCAGCCACGACAATCTATCGCGACTGCGTGAACAAGGGTTAGTGCTGCTAGACGAATGTTCTAAAGCCATAAGATGTATGAATGCACGCCATTGATAAGTGATTGATTACGATTACTGATTAACGTTACTGTTTAAAATTATGTCTGATAAGTGTCCAGCTAACAATCTATAATGATCACATAATCCGCTATTATCATTGTAAGCTTTTATGTTTACAGTGCTGTTTAAGCCCTGTAAACATAAAAGCCCTGCTGGTATCCACCAGCAGGGCTTTTTGATAAATGGGTGTTAGCCAAACTATTCAAACCAATAACGCTATAGTTACGCTTTTTTGGCTGCGATGGCTGCGTTAACTTGATTAATCGCAGTGCCGCCCAGTACGTCACGTTTTTCTAAACACGCTTCAATGGTGAGGTTTGGATACACATCATCGCTAATCACTTGGGCAAATTTTTGTAACTCAGCCACGCTTAACGCTTCAATCGGCTTTTGCTGACCAATAGCAAATACCACTACTTCACCAACCACATGGTGCGCTTCACGGAACGGCATGCCTTTGGCGACAAGGTAGTCTGCTAATTCTGTCGCGTTAGCATAACCTTGCTGAGCTGCCACTAGTGCTTGCGGGCGATTCACTTTTAAGCCCGACAACACTAATGCGGCCATGTCTAAACAAATTGCCCAACTGTCGACCACATCAAACAAGCCTTCTTTGTCTTCTTGCATGTCTTTATTGTATGCCAATGGCAAGGCTTTCATTGTGGTTAAAATACCCATTAAACTGCCATATACACGGCCGGTTTTACCCCGAATAAGCTCTAACGCATCCGGGTTTTTCTTTTGCGGCATCAATGATGAACCAGAAGTGACTTCATCGGCTAGCGAGATAAAATTGGCTTCGCCAGAGTTGAAGAAAATTAAGTCTTCGGCCATACGGCTTAAATGCATCATGCTGATTGATGCTGCGCTACACAATTCAACCACGTGATCGCGATCTGACACACTGTCTAAGCTATTCAGTGTTGGGCGAGCAAAGTTTAACGCTGACGCTAACGCATGGCGATCTATCGGGTAGGCTGTGCCAGCAAGTGCACCAGAACCTAATGGACATGAATCGGCACGCCCCAATGCATCTTGTAGGCGACTAATGTCACGCTCATACATTTCAACATAAGCTAACGCCCAATGGCCAAATGTTACTGGCTGTGCACGCTGTAAATGGGTGTAACCTGGCATAACGGCGTCAACTTCACGTTCTGCTAAGGCAATTAACTCCGCATGTAATGTACCTAAACGAGCCAGCAGTGCTGCACCTTCTTTTTTACACCACAGTTTTAAATCGGTAGCAACCTGGTCGTTACGTGAACGGCCAGTATGGAGTTTTTTACCTAAGTCACCCACTTTGGCAATCAGCTTTTGTTCAACAAAGCTGTGAATATCTTCGGCGCCGTTGCTGATAATCGCTTGGGGATCATTACCCACTTCAAGAAGCAATTCATTTAATGCCGCTTTTAAATCACTACATTCTTTGGCTGTAATAATACCTACGCTCGCAATGGCGTCCGCCCAGGCGATAGAGCCGACAACATCTTGTTCAAATAAGCGGTAATCCACTGGCAATGAGTCATTAAATAATTTGAAAAGTGCACTGGTTTCGCCTTGAAATCTTCCGCCCCATAACGCCATCTCGGTATCCTCTTTTTTGCTATTCAATTAAGTCGATTAGATCAATATTGTCTTCTGGTAATCACTCTTTAAGCACTCTTTTATTCACTATTTTGTAAGAAGAAAAGTGATTACAAGAAGGGCGCTTTACAGCGCCCTTTTTAGATTGCTTAAGGTTTATTTCGTATTTAGCGCGCGAATACGGCTAGCTAATGAATATAAACGAATAAAGCCTTCTGCATGCTTTTGGTCATACACTTCATCTTCACCAAAGGTAGCAAAAGCTTCTGAATACAAGCTGTTTGGTGAGCGTTTTTTAACTGGTGTAGCTTGGCCTTTGTAAAGCTTGATCACCACATCACCATTTACTGATTCAGCTAGCGACTCAGATGCGGCAATAAGTGACTTACATAATGGCGTAAACCAACGACCGTCATAGACTAAATGCGACATTTGGGCAGCGATCTGCTCACGCCAAGTACGGCTAGTTTTATCTAGCACTAATTCTTCAATGGCACGAAGACCTGCAAACATCACAGTGCCGCCGGGTGTTTCATAACAACCACGGGACTTCATGCCGACTAAACGGTTTTCAGTAATGTCGATACGCCCTACGCCATGTTTACCGGCAATGTCGTTTAACTTCATTAATGCGGCATACGGCGATAATGCTTCATCGTTTACATGGGTGATTCGACCGTGTTTAACCGCCAGGGTTACATATTCTGGCTCATTCGGCGCATCTTCAGGCGCTACGGTTAAGGTCCACACACCTTTTGATGGCTCGTTCCATGGGTCTTCTAACTCACCGCCTTCGTGGGAAATATGCCATGCGTTAGCATCACGGCTATAAATTTTAGTCGCCGATGCACTGGTTTTAATATCACGCTCAGCTAAGTAGGCAAGCAAGTCTTCACGGCTACGCATTTCCCATTCACGCCAAGGGGCGATCACTTTTAAATCCGGTGCTAGGGCAGCAAAACAGCCTTCAAAACGTACCTGGTCATTACCTTTACCGGTACAACCATGACATACGGCGTCTGCGCCGACTTTACGGGCAATTTCAACCTGTGCTTTGGCAATAATTGGACGCGCCATTGAAGTACCTAACAAGTAAGTGCCTTCATAAATCGCGCCGGTAGCAATAGTTGGGTAAATATAATCAGCAACAAATTCTTCTTTCAGGTCAACGATGTAGCATTCTGATGCCCCTGAAGCGATGGCCTTTTCGTGTAAGCCCACTAATTCCTCTTCGCCTTGACCTACGTCGGCACAAAAGGCCACGATTTCACAATCATCATAGGTTTCTTTTAACCATGGGATGATGGCTGAGGTATCTAACCCGCCTGAATAAGCGAGGACGACTTTTTTAACGCCGGTTTTTTTCACTGCACTAGACATGTTTATTTTCCTACAATCGATTACGTATATTTTGATATATGAATAACGCCAATGGCATTACTGACTTAATCATCAGACTAACTTAATAAGGTGACCAATACTGCATTTTGAGCATGCATACGGTTTTCCGCTTGATCTAAAATTAATGAACCTTTGCCATCGATAACTTCATCAGTTACCTCAACACCACGGTGAGCAGGCAAACAATGCATAAAATATTTTGCACCCGCTTTAGTCATTAATGCTGCATTAACTTGGTATGGGCTAAAGCGCTCTTTAATTTCAGCTAAAGAGGTTTCATCACCCATTGAAATCCAGGTGTCGGTATAAATGGCGTCATGGCCTTCAATCTGATTGATATCAGTAGATAATGTCAGCTTACCACCATTTTGTGCTGCTAAAGCTTGTGCCTCGGTAACCACCAATGCATCAGGAAAATACCCTTCAGGGCAAATCACTGTCATGGTTAAGCCTAAAATAGCTGCACCATATATCAATGAGTGGGTGACATTATTGCCATCCCCTACATAGGCTAATCTCGCCTGACTAACATCATCAAACTTTTCTGATAATGATAAAAAGTCTGCCAATGCCTGGCATGGGTGATATAAATCAGATAACGCATTAATAACCGGTACACTACCGTACTTAGCTAATTTCTCTATTGTGCTATGCAGGTATGTTCTTGCAACAATGGCATCAGCCCAGCATGAAATATTAGTGGCAAAATCAGCCACTGACTCTCGTTCACCTAAAGCACCGTTTTGCTGGTCAAGGTACAAACAATGACCTCCTAACTTGTTGATGCCAATATCGAAGCTTACTCGGGTACGCAGTGATGGCTTTTCAAATAACATCACAACGCTTTTTCCATCTAACGCACGACGGTACTCAGCTGGGTTAGCTTTCATTTTTTTAGCTAAAGCTAAAATATCCAGTAACTGAGTTTGAGATAACTCTTTTATCGACAACAGGTGCTTCATAAACTACTCCATTAAGGCTGTATTTGGGTCCCAATGGACCCACCTTGTGCTAATGTTTTTAACTGTTCAGTATCTTGCCAAGAAGCAACTAAAACCGGCTTGCCCATCCATTGAGCCACTTCTAACGCGGCTTCAACTTTGACTTTCATGCCTTTTTCAATCACGCCTTCAGCGATTAGGGTATCAATTTGGCTTTTATTTAAACTTTTAATCACTTGCTTGTTCGCATCCCACACGCCTGACACATCAGATAACAGCACTAAAGTCCCGTTAACTAATTTGGCCAATGCGGTTGCTGCCTGGTCTGCATTAACATTGAGCATCTGGCCGGCATCTGAAATGGCGATTGAACTACAAATTGGCAGCCAGCCCTGCTGTAAAATGAAGTTTAAGTAGCTAGGATCATTTGG
Organism: Shewanella glacialimarina; assembly: GCF_020511155.1. Classification (NCBI taxonomy): domain Bacteria; kingdom Pseudomonadati; phylum Pseudomonadota; class Gammaproteobacteria; order Alteromonadales; family Shewanellaceae; genus Shewanella; species Shewanella glacialimarina. Next base: position 4,242,228 of record NZ_CP041216.1, read on the forward strand.
GGTCACTTCCCCAACCAGCCCTAAACGCTCATCTTTAATATTAGCCTTAACAACCTGGCCATCACCTAAACTCATGCCTACACTAACTACGCCAGCTTTGGCGGCTGCAGCTTGTAAGATTTTGTTCGATGTACCCGCTAATGCACCCACCACAATGCCAATTTGATCGGCTGGGGTAACGCGTAAACCGTCAAGTTTAATAATCTCTTTACCATTAGCCGTTAATTGCTCATCAACTAAGCAACCGCCACCGTGAACTAAAACAATTTTCTGCCCTGCGGCAGTCATGTCTTTAATCGCCGACATTAAATTAGCCATACCGGTTTCGGTTTGCAGTAATGCGCCACCCACTTTAAGTACTAAAACAGAATTAGTTATCATTTTTGTTATCCTTGTTTTATGTAGTGATTAAACGCCAAAGTGGATCTTGATGCACTGTAAACCTTGGCTTGCAGCACCTTTCATTAGGTTGTCAATCGCGCTGGCAACCACTAGATAGCCGCTGTTTTCGTCGTATTTCCAACCTAAATGACAGTTTGGTGTCAATACCACATCGTCCACTTTAGGAAATTGATTATGCTTAACCGTCACAATGGGTGAGCTGTCATAAACGCTATAGGCTTTAGCAACATCAGCTTCTGTTGTACCTGGCTTTAACTGCACAGTAATTGTGGCCAAAATACCACGCTTGAAATTACCTAAATGCGGTGTAAATATCACTTCTTGGCCTAATTGCGTGGCAATTTCAGGCTGATGCCTGTGACCTAATACGCCATAAGGTGTCAGGCTGACTTCACAAAAACTGGTATGTAAATGCGCTTTACGTCCCGCTCCTGTGACACCACTTACCGCATTAATCACTGGATAAGCGGCAGTAAGCAAAGGCTTCAAAGGTTTTAGTGCTGTTAATGATGCCGTTGGATAACAACCAGGCACGGCAATCATTTTAGTTTGCTTAATTTGCTCGCTATTCCATTCAGCTAATCCATATACCGCATCAGCAAGTACGTCTGGGTGAGTATGTTCAAAGCCATACCACTTAGGGTATTGAGCGACATCAGCAAAACGATAAGCACCACTTAAATCAAATACTGCTAAGCCTTTTTTATAAAATTCTGCCGCTAATTCCAAACTAATTGAATGCTCTGTTGCCAAAACTACGCCATCCGCTTCAGCAATAATGGTTGCTTTAGCTTCGTCGGTTAATGGAGATAGCACATAAGGCATATGACTATAAGTTGGATAAAGATCAGCAAGTTTACGCCCTTTATCTAGGCTACCTTCAGAGACATACAACCCCTGAACAGATAAATTAGCGTCAGCATTTATCAAAGACGTAATTTGTGCTCCTGTGTAACCACTGGCACCAATAATTGCGATGTTTTTCATTATGTTGTTGTCTTTTTTTGTTATAAATGGAAGTGTTAGCATAGTACATTTAGACGGGGGACGTCTAATCTAGAACTATCGTCGCAGGAAGTTCTTATTGATTATTGGTATATTGGATTTAACAGCAAAGTTACACATATTTATTTTCATTTCTTACATTCTAGTTGTAGTGCCTTAGTCATCTGTTTGCTAGACTAGCACACAATAATTTTTATGCAATATTATTGAATAAGTATTTTAATAATTTCCGACATAGGACAACTAATGAGTACACTCCCTGACCTAAAAAGTGCTTTTACACAGCTAATTGGCACTCCATCTATCAGCGCGCTTGAGCCGGAGCAAGATATGAGTAACCATGCAGTTATTGCCTTGTTACAAGATTGGTTCAGCGAGTTAGGCTTTAGCTGCGAAACCCCAACGGTTGAAGATTCACGCAATAAGCAAAACCTTATTGCTCGTATTGGCCAAGGGGAAGGCGGTTTACTATTAGCTGGCCACACAGATACAGTGCCTTTTGATCAAGGACGCTGGAGTCAAAGCCCATTTGAGTTAATTGAAAAAGATAATCGTTGGTACGGCCTAGGTACCTGTGACATGAAAGGCTTTTTTGCCTTGGTACTTGAAGCGTTAAAAGACATGCCTCTAGCAGACTTTAAACGCCCACTGACTATTTTTGCCAGTGCCGATGAAGAAACCACTATGAGTGGTGCCAAAGCATTTGCCGACTCAAAGGTCATTGCACCTGATTATGCGGTGATCGGTGAGCCCACCAGCTTAAAACCTGTTTATATGCATAAAGGGCATTTAGCTCAAGGTATTCGAGTCATTGGTCGCAGCGGTCATTCATCTGACCCAGCCCGCGGATTAAACGCCATTGAAGTAATGCATAAAGTCATGGGGCAGTTATTGAAACTTAAACAGCATTTAAGTGAAAACTATCGCGAAGATGCCTTTACCGTTCCCTACCCTACAATGAACTTTGGCCATATTCACGGTGGTGATGCAGCTAACCGCATTTGTGGTTGTTGTGATTTACACTTAGATATTCGTCCTTTACCAGGAATGGAATTGACCGATCTTGAACTCATGGTGCTGAATTATTTAAGTGACATTAGTAAAGAATATCCAGGCAGTATTAGCGTGAGTACCTTATATCCTGGCGCTGAATCATTTGCGGGCAAAGCAGACAACCCATGGACAAAACTGGTTGCTGAATTGTCAGGCCATGAAGCTGAGGTAGTTAACTACTCAACCGAAGCGCCTTACATTAATAAGTTAGGCTGCCAAACCTTAGTTTTAGGACCTGGGAGTATTAATCAAGCCCACCAACCCGATGAGTTTATTGGCTTAGAATATCTCACACCGACAGTAGAATTGATCAAAAAGATGATTTATCACGCATGTATTAAGTAATTTTTAACCAAAAAAGCCTTAAAACCGCTTTTGTTGAAATTTTTTAACGAAATAAAATTACCAAACGCGGTGTTTGTGTATTGACCGAATACTGTACGATGGTTATTGTGATAGTAAGTAGTGCAAGTTTAACCTAGTTTACTTTGGAGTATGTATGGCAGAGCAAGTGGCAGATATGTATGCCTCACTGAGATCGAATGTGGGACATTTAGGCCAAATTTTAGGTGAAACGATGCAAAGCCACCTCGGCGATGCATTTCTTGAAAAAGTAGAACAAATTCGAATTCTTGCTAAACAGGCACGTAAAGGCGATGAATCCTCTCGCGAGCAAATGTTAGCATTGCTGACCTCATTGCCAGATGAAGAATTAGTGCCGTTTGCCAAAGCATTTAATCAATTTTTGAACCTAGCTAACATCGCCGAGCAATACCACACCATTAGCCGTAATTGCGATGAGTTAGTCTGTGTGCCAGACCCAGTAGAGCAACTGCTTGGGCGTATTCTTAACACAGACTTAGATGAAAATGATGTGATTAATTGCTTAAAGCAATTAGAAATTGATTTAGTGTTAACCGCGCATCCAACTGAAATATCTCGTCGTACTTTGATCCAAAAATATGCTGCGGTTGTCGATTGTTTAACAGATCAAGAAAACAGCCAACTGTCAGACCGTGAGCGCAACCAAAACAACTTACGTTTACGTCAATTGATTGCCCAAATTTGGCATACTAATGAAATTCGCAGTGAACGCCCAACACCTGTAGATGAGGCTCGATGGGGCCTAAGCACAATTGAAACCTCTCTATGGCAGGCTATTCCTGACTTTCTACGTCAATTAAATGATCAAGTCGAACAGCGAACCGGTAAAGAATTACCGATTAACATCGCCCCGGTTCGTTTTTCTAGCTGGATGGGCGGTGATCGCGATGGCAACCCATTTGTGACCCACAAAGTCACCCAGGAAGTATTAGACAGAAATCGTCATGCTGCAGCGCGTCTGTATTTGAAAGATATTGTGGCATTGGTTGGCGAGTTATCTATGGAGCAGGCTACACCTGAACTGCTTGAACTCACTAACAATAGCAATGAGCCGTACCGTGATGTGTTACGCCAATTACGTTGTAAACTGCGTAAAACCATTGATTATTTGAATATTCGACTTGAAGGTCGCTTTCCTGATGTTGATACCAGTGAACTGATTTGGCAACAAGCGGATCTGCAAGCGCCATTAGAACTGCTTTATAATAGTTTATGTGACAGTGGCATGAAACTGATTGCCAATGGGTTACTGCTCGATATCTTACGTCGTCTAGCCAGCTTTGGTATTCATATGCTGCGCCTGGATATTCGTCAAGATTCGACTCGCCACAGCGATGTGATTGCCGAGCTGACCCGTTATTTGGGCTTGGGTGATTACAACCACTGGGATGAAAATGAAAAACAAGCATTCTTGCTGCGCGAGCTCACTAATCGCCGCCCATTAATTCCAGCGAATTGGCAGCCAAGCGAAGATGTTGCCGAAGTCATCAAAACCTGTGAACTGATTGCCAAACAGCCTAAAGAATCTTTGGGATCATATGTTATTTCGATGGCGGGTAAGCCGTCAGATGTGTTGACCGTTTTATTGTTATTAAAAGAAACCGGTTGCAGCCACCCGATGCGCGTAGTGCCATTATTTGAAACCTTAGAAGATTTAACCAATGCCGCTAGCTGTATTGAGTCTTTATTGAATATCGATTGGTATCGTGGATACACCAAAGGCATGCAAGAAGTCATGATTGGTTATTCTGACTCAGCTAAAGACGCCGGTGTTATGGCTGCAGCTTGGGCGCAGTATCGCGCACAGGAACAGTTAGTCGAAGTCTGCAATAAAGCCAACGTCAAACTGATGTTGTTCCATGGCCGTGGTGGTTCTATCGGACGAGGAGGTGGGCCTGCTCACAAAGCCATTCTATCTCAACCACCGGGTTCAGTAGATGGCCGTATCCGTGTAACTGAGCAAGGTGAGATGATCCGCTTTAAATTTGGTTTGCCAAAATTAGCGGTACAAAGTTTAGCGCTTTATACCTCTGCGGTAATGGAAGCGACTTTATTACCGCCACCTGAGCCGAAAAAAGCATGGCGCGATTGTATGCAGCGCATTGCCGAAGAATCAGTGCTGCATTATCGCGGTATAGTGCGTGAAGAAAAAGATTTTGTGCCTTACTTTCGCGCGGCGACACCTGAAGTTGAACTGGGTAAATTACCCTTAGGCAGCCGTCCTGCTAAGCGCAAAGTCGATGGCGGTATTGAGAGTTTACGTGCTATTCCTTGGATTTTTGCTTGGTCACAGAACCGCTTAATGCTACCGGCATGGTTAGGTGCTGGTGAAGCGCTAAATGCCGCCATCGAACGTGATGAACTATCATTATTGCGCGAAATGGAAGCAGAGTGGCCATTTTTTGAAACACGTATTTCTATGCTAGAAATGGTTTACATGAAAGCTGAGCCTAACTTAGCCCGCTATTATGAAAAGTGTTTAGTGAAGCCTGAATTACATCATTTAGGCGAGAAGTTACGTCAACGCTTACAACTGGGTATTGATACCGTATTGTCATTAACTGAGTCAGATCAGTTAATGTCGCATACTCCCTGGAATCGTGAATCAGTTAAACTTCGCAATCCTTACATTGATCCATTAAACTTCCTACAAACCGAGCTATTAGCCCGTACACGTAAAGAAGCTGAGCCTTCTAAGCACGTACAACTGGCGCTAATGCTTACTATCGCGGGCGTTGCCGCAGGCATGAGAAACACAGGTTAATGAAAACACTAAAGCTGATTTTTATCAGTTCCTTGCTAGTACTGACAGGTTGTGCCAGTCAGTACAGCATTACTGAAAATGAGATAGAAAATTACCTTAATAAAGAAATGCATTTTGAGGTAAAGCAAGGTAACCAAATTATTGGTATTAATTTGGTGCTTAACGACATGCAAGTCAGCTTAGGTGATAAACCTAATACTATGGGATTAACGGCAACGACTCTTGTGCGTATTCGTAATCCTTTAATGCCAATTAGTGCTAAGCTTAAAACAACGTTTGAAGCACAGCCTTGGTATAACAGCGAAACTAAAAGTATCTATTTACGCAATTTGGATTTAGTTAATGTCAGTGCAGATCCGGCCGATTTAGAGCAAGCACTGACAGCCATTACCCCACAGGTAATGAGCTTCTTACGTGGATTTCTAGAAAGTCAGCCGGTTTACACCCTTGATATGAATGATTCAAATCAAGCGTTAATGGCCAAAATGACCAAAGAGCTCGCCGTTCAAAAAGGCAAATTGGTAGTTAAGTTTTAAGCCCGAAAAAGTATGATTAAATAAAAGCGCCAATAGGCGCTTTTTTGTTTTTTGTTTTTTGTTTTTTGTTTCAGGCATCTATTGCACAGACTTTAAAATAAAAATACGATAACTGCGCATTGTATATAAAGGATACTGATCATGTCGTTAATGGATGACGTCAACCAGCTGAAAGATGAGCTCGAAACACTTAAACAACTACAAACTAACAATCAAACTCTGCTAGCAGATCATTTAGCCGCTTTCGGCGAGAAGCTCGACTTGCTGTCGAGCCAAGTTAACGCCTCGGCTGATGATGATCAGGCATCACTAGAATTAATCACTCAGCCCGATATCGCTCAATTAGCCATAGACACCCTAAGCCCTGAAGATGTGACCGTCACGCAAGTTCATCTTGATATTCATGGTAATATTACTCACCAATTACCCGCATCAAAAGGTTCGTTGTCAGCATTACTTGAACAACTTACTAATGGGTTATTTGAGCTATCTTCACAAGCGCTGTCACCATTTTCTGAGGTCAGCAGTAAAGCGCGACAGTTTTATCAAGATTACCAAGCCAAAGGCTTAGGCCCAGTTTTCTTAATGACACTGGCTGGCATTATTACCCTCACACTCGGATTTGGCTATTTACTGCAGTTTTCCATTAATCATTGGCTGTCTGATTTGGGTAAAGCTTTACTGGGCTTAGCCACTTCCAATGCAGTCATTCTCGGCGGCATATTTATTCATATGAAGCGTCCAGGAATGCGCGAGTACTCCTCCGCAATTGTCGGGCTAGGCTTAATCCTTAATTATCTTTGTCTGTATTATTTAGGTCCTTATTTTCAATTGGTTCCAAACAGTATTAGCTTAGGTTTGTTACTCGCTAACACCTTACTAGGTTACGGGCTGTCAAATAAACTGGAAACTAAAGTTGTTGCTATCGTCGCCATGTTAGGTGGGTCGCTAGCGCCGCTATTGCTGTTTGACGGAGCGACTGCAGCTACCTTATATTTGCCTTACTTAATGTTATTAGGCTGTTGTTCTTTATATCAAAGCTATAAATTAACTTGGCCGACACTGATAGAAATCACCGCGATACTTCATATTGCATGCATACAATATGCCTCGGTTTATATCGGTATTTCCAGTGATGTAAATACCTTATACGCTATTAATTTATTCGCTCTGCATGGAATGTTTTATTTATACAGTGTGGTGAGTTTATTATTACTAATCAAAACATCACTTAGCGCCAGACTATTAGTGATACCCATTTCTCTATTGGTGTTTTTTGTTTATATCATCGGTGATTTATACCATTTTGCTGGTGAGATATTCCTGGTTAATGCACTCGTATGCTCGCTACTTTACTGGTGGATAAAACAGGACAAACAAATTGGGGAGTTAACATTGGCTTTTGCAGCCAGCTTTGCAGCATTTGCCGCGTTATACATGCTCAGTCCTCATTTGCTTGGTTTGGTATTATTACTCGAAGGCTTATTACTTATCTGGATTGGTTGCAAACAACAGTTAATTGCTATTCGTTTTGAATCTTATGTATTGCTGATTTTAGGGCTGCTCAATAGTATCGTCACCTTACTCGATGCCCTAACTAGTTCGCTCTCATCTGCTTGGCAAACATCATTGTCGATTAGCGTAATGATGATTATCAGTTGCGGCATTATCTTCGCCGCGACTAGATTATTACTGCAGCATAAAGTGCATTTAATACCACTAGAAAAAACCATTACCATCGTCGGACAAGAGTTTTTTAACCTTTTATACTCGATTACTTTTTTAATTATTATTTACTTTATTTCACCAGAATACTGCTTAAATGCTATTCCTATTATAACTGGATTATTACTGGTATTAAGTGCACGACATTCATTAAGATTTACAGAAATTCTGGCATGGCTATGGCTAATTCCGTTAATGGGTTTGGTCGCTTATGGCATTGTAGAGGCAAACAGCTTTAGTCTTTCCGCTCAAATGTTGAATGCTAAACTCGCTCGCATCGAATTATTTGTTTGTTTATTGGCAGGTTATTATTTGTACCAGAAATACTATCCACAAGCCAAACTGATCAAACTCGCTTATTACACTCAATTGGTATGTTTCTTTGTGCTGCCATTGTTGTTTTTACCTAAAGTGATACGTAATTACGCAGACTATGTGCCTATCGCATTATGGTTAAGTACGGTGATAAGTATTAGTTTAGCCTATTACGTTAACCATAAGGTTTTACGAGTGCAGGCTAATGCATTAGCCTTTATAGCCACTTTCGCCACTGCAATATTCTGCATCGAGCAACAATGGCAGGGGTTAGTCGCGTTATTAGTTGGCACTGTACTGATGGGTCTTATAGCTAAGCGTTACCTCTCTCTCAATGATAAGTGGCAATCAACCATTAAACCAATCTGGCATTTAAGCCCCTATTTCGCTGCGCTAGTCATTGTAGTGATTGTTCAAACGGGCATTGGCTTTATTGATAATTCTTGGGCCATTACCTTAGCCATTTTAAGTGGTTACTTTATGCTAGTGACCGAACGCACCAACCCTATTGGTCGCTTCTTTTTAGCACCGATTAAAGTCAGTTATCGTATCGGCTTTTATGCTATTTTTGGCTTTGCTGCATTGCCTATTTTAGTTCATTTCGACATGCCACTTGCTGTAAACATCAGTAATGGATTACAAGTTGCAGCTGAAATCATCGTATTGTTAAGCTTAGGTTATTACCTCACTAAACGGCGTTCTGGAATAAAAATAAACTGCTCGTCAATCGCGAAAATCGGCTTTAAGTGGGGATGGCATACACTATTAGTCGTGAGTTATTTGATATGGGCAAAAGCATTAGCAGGCGATCTTGCAGCAACTGTAAGTGCAATTCTAATGGTGATACATGGCAGTGTATTGATGTTTTTAAGCTTACGACCACATCATCAAGATTTACTCAAATTGTCAGGCATTTTATTTGGGATAACAACGTTAAAAGTCATTGTTGTCGATATGGCTTCGTTCATACTGGTGCAAAAGGTTATTGCTTTCATGCTAATCGGGATCATATTGCTCACGGTTGCGTATTTTTATCAGCGCAGAAAAAATCAAATATCCCCAAAGAGCGAACCTGAGGGGATTAATTGATTAATGACTTAATGCCGACGTTTATTATTTTTCAAATCGACTAATTGATGGGTAATCTACTATGACAGCTTCATCCAATAACGCACGACGTAACATGTCATAAGCAACGGCAGTGCTGAGGCTTCTCACTAACTGTCGAGAGCGACTAGGCAGCTTAACCATTTGACTGTAGATACCATTACGCGTCGCGAGTGCTATTGCAACTGTGCCGACTGGCTTTTGATCAGAACCACCTTCAGGGCCAGCAATTCCGCTGGTCGCTAAAGCGAAGTCACTGTCGAGTATTTTACGCACGCCTTCAGCCATTGCTTCGACGGTTTGAATAGAGACAGCTCCGTGATCATCTAATATTTGCGGATTAACGCCAAGTACTTTTACCTTGGACTCATTGCTGTAGGTCACTAAGCCATGATGTAGGTATGATGAGCTGCCAGCGAAATCAATTAACTGACTGGTGATCATTCCGCCAGTACAAGATTCTGCCACACTTAAACTAAAACCGGACTGGTATAACCTTGTATGGATCTCTTCAGCTAAGGTCGGCTTATTTTCCGCCACAACGGCAGTGCCTAAACATTCCTTAACCGCTTTTGTCACCTGAGGCAACGCGCGAATAGCCTTATCACCGCGGGCAAAAATCTTAATTTCGATATGCGGCATAGAAGAGCGATAGCCTAGCTCGATACCCTGGGGGAAAGTCAGCTCAGTCAACATATCAGCAAGTGTAGATTCGCCGTAACCAATGGTGAGCAGCTTATGCAGCTGCGTGTTATCACCTGAACCAAACTCTTCGGTAATAAAAGGCACAAATTGTTCTTTAAACATGTGTTTTAGTTCAAAAGGTACTCCCGGAGTAAAGAATAACCAGGCCTTATTTAACTTCACCCTAAAACCACAGGCGGTGCCTACGGGATTATCGATCATCACCGCCGACTCAGGCAACCAAGCTTGTTTTAAGTTGCTCTTCGACATCACACGGCCATTTTTGGTAAACCAATTCTCTAGATGATCGCGCCATTGCTGATTCTCTATTAGGTCCTCACCTTTCGCTTTTGCCATAGCAAGCGCAGACATATCATCACTTGTTGGACCTAACCCACCATTCACTAAAATAACGTCAGCATGCATACTCCTCTCTTGAAAAGCAGCCACTAAATCCGCTAATCTATCGCCAACAGTAGTGCGTTGTTGCATCTCAATACCCAAAGACATTAATTCATTGGCAACCCAGGCGGCATTGGTATCAACAATCTGGCCAGATAACACTTCCTCACCAGTACAAATCATCTCAAGCTTCATTGCTTTTTCCTTTATAACAACAATTGCCCCATAAGTTAGGCAACCAATATGGCAATAGCAAGAAAATAGATCGATTTATCTGTTCCTATTAAGTGTTAACAAGAAAACAGCTGGTTCATCAGGCAGATAACAGACAAAAAGTGTCACCAGATTAGCCACACAAAGTGTAAAAATAGATTGATGACAAACATCGACAGGAACGACATTAATCTAAAATAACGCTATCCAATTGGCCCTTATTAACTTATTACAACGAAAGCATCAACAATAATACCAAATTCCAGATACGAATAAGGCCTTCGAATTGCTGCAAAAGCCTTTTTCGTATCGGTGAAATGGACGCTTATTGTCTATAAAACAAACCATCTGACATCGATATGTCAGGCTAACGATACTCTAGAGCAGTAAACGATCCGTAATGTTGGTCTATTTCTATTCGCAAAATGCAAAGCATCAACAATAATACCAAATTCAACATACGAAACAGGCCTTTGCATTGCTGCAAAGGCCTTCGGCGAAGCGAACGCTGCTGGTAACAAGAGTGAACCAGCGCCCCCCGGCGTGACAGGCCGCTGCCCCGAATCTATGTCTCGAAAAAGTCTTAACCAACAAAACTTTCACCAATATTTATAAATTTCACATACGAAAAAGGCCTTTGCATTGCTGCAAAGGCCTTCGTCTTAAGTTGGCGGAGCGGACGGGACTCGAACCCGCGACCCCCGGCGTGACAGGCCGGTATTCTAACCAACTGAACTACCGCTCCTTTAGCAAATTGCTTACGCACGATGCTAAATCTTTTTAAGTCACTGATATGTCACTATCAGGAGACTTCTCTTTCTTAAAAGAGAAATTAGGCGCCTGGAAATGACCTACTCTCACATGGGGAGACCCCACACTACCATCGGCGATACTGTGTTTCACTTCTGAGTTCGGAATGGGATCAGGTGGTGCCACAGCTCTATGGTTTCCAGACAAATTTGGTTATCTAACGCCATTTAACTAGCATTAAATAATAATTCGGAAAGCTGATTGCTCATTAGAGCTTCTTGAGTTCGCACTGTCTAAGTGTCCCATCCTAACAACTAAGGTTAGTAAAACCCATCTGGGTTGTATGGTTAAGCCTCACGGGTCATTAGTACAAGTTAGCTCAACGCCTCACAACGCTTACACACCTTGCCTATCAACGTAGTAGTCTCCTACGGCCCTTTAGAGAGCTTAAAGCTCTAGGGATGACTCATCTTGGGGCTCGCTTCCCGCTTAGATGCTTTCAGCGGTTATCGATTCCGAACGTAGCTACCGGGCAATGCCATTGGCATGACAACCCGAACACCAGCGGTTCGTCCACTCCGGTCCTCTCGTACTAGGAGCAGCTCCCCTCAATCATCCAACGCCCACGGCAGATAGGGACCGAACTGTCTCACGACGTTCTGAACCCAGCTCGCGTACCACTTTAAATGGCGAACAGCCATACCCTTGGGACCGACTTCAGCCCCAGGATGTGATGAGCCGACATCGAGGTGCCAAACACCGCCGTCGATATGAACTCTTGGGCGGTATCAGCCTGTTATCCCCGGAGTACCTTTTATCCGTTGAGCGATGGCCCTTCCATTCAGAACCACCGGATCACTATGACCTACTTTCGTACCTGCTCGACGTGTATGTCTCGCAGTTAAGCTGGCTTATGCCATTGCACTAACCGTACGATGTCCGACCGTACTTAGCCAACCTTCGTGCTCCTCCGTTACTCTTTGGGAGGAGACCGCCCCAGTCAAACTACCCACCAGGCACTGTCCTCAACCCCGATAAGGGGCCAGAGTTAGAACATCAAAACTACAAGGGTGGTATTTCAAGATTGACTCCACTCCATCTAGCGACGAAGCTTCAAAGTCTCCCACCTATCCTACACATGTAGGTTCAATGTTCAGTGCCAAGCTATAGTAAAGGTTCACGGGGTCTTTCCGTCTAGCCGCGGGTATACGGCATCTTCACCGCAATTTCAACTTCACTGAGTCTCGGCTGGAGACAGCGTGGCCATCATTACGCCATTCGTGCAGGTCGGAACTTACCCGACAAGGAATTTCGCTACCTTAGGACCGTTATAGTTACGGCCGCCGTTTACCGGGGCTTCGATCATGAGCTTCTCTTGCGATAACCCAATCAATTAACCTTCCGGCACCGGGCAGGCGTCACACCGTATACGT